>DASSRJ010000041.1:0-11001 GCA_035701845.1 Pseudolabrys sp.
GTGATGTGCTCTTCCGACACCATCGGGTCGTTGAGCTTGTCGTTCTTGTAGTAGAACTCGATGATCGAGCGCGGCAGCTGCGTGCCCTCCTCGATGCCGAGGCGCTGCGCCAGGGAACCGGCCGCGACATTTCGCACCACCACTTCGAGCGGGATGATCTCGACCTCGCGGATCAACTGCTCGCGCATATTGAGACGGCGGATGAAGTGCGTCGGTACCCCGATATCGTTGAGGTGCTGGAACACATATTCCGAGATTCGATTGTTCAGAACGCCCTTGCCCTCGATCACCTCGTGCTTTTTGGCGTTGAAGGCGGTCGCGTCGTCCTTGAAGTGCTGAATCAGCGTTCCCGGCTCGGGGCCTTCATACAGGACCTTCGCCTTGCCCTCGTAAATACGGCGACGGCGGCTCATGGGCGTGTACCGTGGTTTGTGAAAGTCCATCGGGTTGCCGTGGCTCCTTGTTGTGCGACTTTGCAAGATCCGCGGCTGCGGGACCGGACTGGAAGTACTGGCCAAATTCCGGTCCTGGCCAGCGGTCCGGGCACAGAGGCAACCTAGCCGATCGGTCGGGGCAGCACAATCACGCCGCCTCCACGTTTTCCACTCCGTATTTTCGCCGCAAAATCGCGGCCCGATGTTGCCTTGACGGTCTGCGAACGATATGCAAGGCCGAGGTCAATTGCATGTGCATGCAATTTCAGCGGTGCAGTACGAGGGCGGCATGACAACGACGTTCGACAAGCGCGAGGAAGGCTTCGAGAAGCAGTTCGCGCATGACGAGGAGCTTCGCTTCAAGGCGATGGCTCGCCGCAACAAGATGCTTGGCCTCTGGGCGGCGGGCGTTCTCGGCAAAAGCGGCGCAGACGCAGAAGCCTATGCCAAGGAAGTCGTGTTGGCCGACTTCGAGGAAGCCGGCGACAACGACGTCTTGCACAAGGTGACGAAAGATCTGCAGCCCAAAGGCGTCACAGAGCAGCAAATCCGCGCGCAAATGACCGAATTGCTCGCACAGGCCGTCGAGCAGATCAAAAAGAGCGGCTGACGTGCCGGCTTTTGCCCTCGCCCGGCGCCTGCGCGCGGGGGAAACGGTCTACGCAGCCTGGTGCATGATGGGCTCGCCCATTGTCGCCGAAACCATCGCACGCGAAGGCTTTTCCGCTGTCGTACTCGATGCACAGCACGGGTTGTGGGATGTCGCCTCGATCGTCGCCGGCATCGGTGCCGTCAGCCACGCCGAGGCAACACCGGTCGTCCGCATACCGCTCAATGATCTTGCACTGGTGTCGCGCGCGCTGGATTTCGGCGCGGAAGCCGTTATCGCACCGATGATCAACGACGCCGACGACGCGCGTCGATTCGCTGCGGCGGCCAAATATCCGCCCTCCGGGGAACGAAGCTGGGGGCCGCTGCGCGCGATGGCGCTGCAGGCACCGCGAACCGCGCCGGCGGACTACCTGCGCGAAGCGAACGAAGGCACTCTCACATTTGCAATGATCGAGACCGCAACCGCGCTCGGCAATGCCGACAGGATTGCGGCAACGCCGGGCATCGACGGGCTGTTCGTCGGCCCTTACGATCTTGCGACAGCGCTGAGCGGCGGGAAAGCGCAGGACACACAGGCACCCCAAGTCGAGCAGGCAATCGACAAGATCTGTGCCGCCGCCAAGGCCGCCGGCAAGATCCCCGGCATCTATTGCCGGGATGCCGAAGGCGCCGTGACGATGATGAAGCGCGGATTCCGGTTCATCGTCGCAGGCAATGATCACACTACCCTGCGTGCGGCCACGCTTGCACAATTGAAGGCGCTGAAGGGGTAGCGAACGCCTCACAGTCGTCCCCGCGAAAGCGGGCACCCCTACGCCGCAATCTATCGACAGGTCGGTGGTTATGGGTCCCGGGTCTCGCGGAGTTTATCATCGGGCCGCGCTTCGCGCGGACCCGTTGGCTCGCCCGGGACGACGGCGGAGAGATCGTCAAGCACTCGCCGAACATCCTTCTCCACTTCGGCCGCCCTCACCTCGCACACTCTGTAACCGCGCTGCGTGAGATAGGCGTGCCTTTCGGCGCGGGTGCGCATTGCATCATCTGTTTCCTTCGCCGGCACGAGGTCGAGCACACACTTGAGCGAAAATGACACAAAATCGGTGATGTGCGGACCGATCGGAACCTGGCGCTTGAACCCGCAGCCAGCGAAGCGGCGGTCGTTCACCAGTGCCTGCCACAAGATGCGTTCGGCCTCGGTCGGATTGCGGCGGAGCAGCCGCGCAAGCCCGCGTACCGGCCCACGCTCGCCCGGTACGCGGCCGCCGCCATGCTCCGCCAGAAGATCGCGCAGCTTCTGAGCCTCCACGGGGTCGAGCACACCGCCGCGCGCCGGCCCTTTGCGGCCCTGCGCGATCGCAGTGAGCACGCCGTGCAGTGTGCGGATGTCCTGCTGCGTCGGCGCCATGCGCTGGAAAATATTGCGGAGATTGACGCTCATTGTGCCGCGCTTTTCTTCAGGGCGGAAGAATTCGACGCGCTCAAGCTCGCGTTCGAGGTCTGAAAAGAAGGCATCGAGTTGTTGCTTCGGTGCAGGCGGCGATTTTTCCGGCATGGAGAACGGCAGATCGCCGCCGCGGGCGTGCTTGAACCATTCATACGCAACAATAACGACCGCCTGCGCCAGGTTGAGCGATGCAAAAGCCGGGTTGACCGGCAACGTCACGATACGATCGGCCAGCGCGACCTCGTGATTTTCGAGGCCGATGCGCTCGCGTCCGAATACGATCGCGACGCGCTCTCCGTCTGCCACCCGTTGCGCCATTTCACCGGCGGCCGCCTCCGCTGAAATCACCGCCTTGGCCTGGTCGTGATTGCGCGCGGTCGTCGCCACGACGAAACTGCAGTCGCCAATCGCCTCGTTGAGACTTTCATAAAGCGTCGCGGCATCGAGGATGCGGTCGGCCCCGGCCGCCATCACCCGCGCCTTCTCGTTCGGCCATTTTTGCCGCGGCTTCACCAGGCGAAGGCGTGACAATCCGAAATTGGCCATCGCCCGCGCCGCCGCTCCGATGTTCTCGCCAAGCTGCGGCTCGACGAGAACGACGACAGGCGCCGGGGTTTCGATCCAGCGTTTGGTCTTGTCGGTTCCGGCGCCGGGCATTGTCTTTTCGTTTGTCGCTAAGCGGGAATGGTTGCCGGTTTTCAACTCTCGTCCCGGCACGATGCCGCAATTGATATAGGGCGTCCATTCCGGGCCACCTGGCGCCGCAGGTGCCATAAGCAGCACTGGCCCACGAAATCGCAGCTTTCGTCTCCGGATTTTGGGTGCTATAGGGGCGCGCGCCGGACGCTTCCCCTCCTGTCCGTGCGACTTTCAAAAGGTTCTATCCGCAATGGCGAAGATCAAGGTGGCAAATCCCGTCGTCGAAATGGACGGCGACGAGATGACGCGCATTATCTGGCAGCTGATTAAGGACAAGCTGATCCATCCCTATCTCGACATCAACCTTCTCTACTACGACCTCAGCGTCCAGAAGCGCGACGAGACCGACGACCAGATCACCATCGACGCCGCCAACAAGACCAAGGAGGTCGGCGTCGCGGTGAAATGCGCCACCATCACGCCGGACGAGGGCCGCGTAAAGGAATTCAATCTCAAGAAGATGTGGCGTTCGCCCAACGGCACGATCCGCAACATCATTGGCGGCGTGATCTTCCGCGAGCCCATCATCTGCAAGAATGTGCCGCGCCTCGTTCCCGGCTGGACGCAGCCGATTGTCATCGGGCGTCACGCTTACGGCGACCAGTATCGCGCGACCGATATCCGCGTGCCGGAAAAGGCAAAGCTGACGCTGAGCTATGTCGCCCCCGACGGCAAGAAGGTCGAACACGAAGTGTTCGAGTTCCCGAACTCGGGCGTGGCGCTGGCGATGTATAACCTGGACGATTCGATCCGCGATTTCGCGATGGCGTCGTTCAACTATGGCCTGTCACGCGGTTATCCCGTCTACCTGTCGACCAAGAACACGATCCTCAAGGTCTATGACGGGCGCTTCAAGGATATCTTCCAGGAGGTGTTCGACAAACAGTTCAAGGACAAATTTGCCGCCAAGAAGCTCACTTACGAGCACCGGCTGATTGACGACATGGTCGCGGCTGCCCTCAAGTGGTCCGGCGGCTATGTGTGGGCGTGCAAGAACTACGACGGCGACGTGCAGTCCGACATCGTGGCGCAGGGCTTCGGTTCACTCGGCCTGATGACTTCGGTGCTGATGACCCCTGACGGCAAGATCGTCGAGTCGGAGGCCGCGCACGGCACCGTGACCCGCCATTACCGCGAGCATCAGAAGGGCAAAGAAACCTCGACCAACTCGATCGCGTCGATCTTCGCCTGGACACGCGGCCTCGCCCACCGCGCCAAGCTCGACAGGAATGACGCGCTGGCGAAGTTCGCAACCACGCTGGAAAAGGTCTGCGTCGACACCGTAGAGAGCGGGTTCATGACCAAGGACCTGGCATTGCTGGTCGGCGCCGACCAGAAGTGGCTCTCGACGACCGGGTTCCTCGACAAGGTGGATGAGAATCTAAAGAAGGCGATGGGCGCGTAGACACGGACTTACGCCGGCCGTTATTTCTCTTCGACCACTGCTGGCTCCTCCCTCGACACCACAGATCGCTTCCCGACGCGGTGTTCGGCAACTTCTTTGATGCGCGTCGCAATGCGGGTATCGCGCCGCATCAACGCATGCAAATCGTGCGCGTCGAGCCCCAGCAGGTTGGTGCGCGTAATTGCCGTGACGGTCGCCGTACGGCGGGTCCGCCGTAACAGCGCGACTTCGCCGAAGAACTGTCCGGCCCCAAGGCGGACGCGCTCTTTTTTGCCTCTTATTTCGATTTCAACTTCACCCGCCGCAATGAAGTACATCGACCGTGCGGCATCGCCCGCGCGCATAATGATTTCGCCGGGCTCGGCCACCTGGGCCCGCAGCAACTCCATGACGTCGGAAATTTCCGTTGCATCAAGCTCGGCAAACAAAGGAACGCGCGAAATCATCCCCCAGGTCACAATGAAATCGCGGCGTTGAATCTGCTCGGCGAACGCGGTGGCAATGATGCCGACCGGCAGCGCCATGAGCACCAGGCCGGCGAAAATCGTGCAGGTCGCAATGAACTTGCCGAGCACAGTTACAGGCACGACATCGCCATAACCGATCGTTCCGATCGTCACGATGGCCCACCAGAAGGCCTCCGGGATCGTGCCGAGCTTGTCGGGCTGCACGCTCGCCTCTGCGAGATGCATCATCGAGGCCGCGACAAGCGCGGTGCCGAGCGCAATCACGAGACAGCCGAATAACGCGCGTCTCTCATTGTAGAGAACATCAAGCAGCGACCGCATTGCCGGTGAGTAGCGCGCAAACTTGAAGAAACGCACCATCCGGAAAACCAGGACCACCCGCAGTTCGCCGGGAAGGATCAGGGCGAACCAGAACGGCAGCACGGCGACCAGATCGATGATGCCGGACGGGCCCAGAGCGTATTTCAGTCGTGCCTGCCGCGGTGAAAGATGCTGATGAGGCCCGTGCTCGACCGCGCACCAGAGCCGCAGGCCGTATTCGATTGTGAAGACGATGAGCGAGAAGAATTCGATGGCCGCAAATGTGGCGGCGTAGCGCACTTCGTATTGCGGGATGGATTCGAGCGCGACCGCAATCAAATTGATAACGATGAGAATGACAAGAAACCGGTCAACCGCCTTGCTGACGCGATCGCCGACCGGTCCTTGTTCGAGTATTTGATAAACGCGCCGGCGCAAGCCTCTGAGGCGAATGCGTGTCATGTCGCGACATTCCCCCCTGCTCGAGCGTCAGCCCCCGAGCGCCGCTGCAATCGCCTTAAGCGCCTCTTCCGCCTTGGAGCCGTCAGGTCCGCCGGCCTGCGCCATGTCCGGGCGGCCTCCGCCGCCCTTGCCGCCCAGGGCTTCTGCCCCCTTTTTTACGAGCTCCACGGCATTGAAGCGTTTGGTCAGATCGTCGGTGACGCCGACCACGATGCCGGCCTTGCCATCGGCAGAGGTCGCCACAATTGCAACAATTCCGGATCCAACCTGACGCTTGCCCTCGTCGGCGAGACTGCGGAGATCCTTGAGTTCGATCCCGGAAACCGCGCGCGCCAGTAACTTGACGCCGTTGATCTGTCGCACGTCGGCGGCATCACCCTGCGCCTTCGCGCCGCCGCCCATAGCCAGCTTCTTTTTGGCCTCGGAAAGATCGCGCTCGAGCTTCTTGCGCTCATCCAAGAGCGCTCCGATACGTCCGGGCATCTCTTCAAGCGGGACTTTAAGCTCCGCAGCCGCGGCTTTAACGACCTGAAGCTGTTTGTTAGCGGTCTTTCGGGCCGCTTTTCCTGTCAGAGCCTCTATTCTGCGCACACCGGCGGCCACTCCGGATTCGCCGATCAGCGAAACAAGGCCGATGTCGCCGGTGCGGCGCACATGGGTTCCGCCGCACAGTTCGACTGACCAGCCCATGGTGTTGCCGGTGCCCTCGCCCATCGCGACCACTCGCACCTCGTCGCCGTATTTCTCGCCGAACAAAGCGCGTGCACCGGATGTGATCGCGTCATCGACCGCCATCAGGCGTGTCGTCACCGGTGCATTCTCGAGCACGATGTCGTTGGCGATGTCTTCGACCCGCTCGATTTCCTCCGCCGACATTGGCTTCGGGTGCGAGAAATCGAACCGCAACCGGTCGGGCGCAACGAGCGAGCCTTTCTGCGCGACGTGGTCGCCGAGCACCTGACGCAGCGCCTCGTGAAGAAGGTGGGTCGCCGAATGGTTCTGACGAATTGCGCTGCGCCGCGCATGATCGACATCCAGCAACAGCGGATCGCCGATTTTGACCGAGCCCTGCGCTACCTTCACGAGATGAGTGAAAAGATCGCCCGCCTTCTTCTGGGTGTCTGATACCGTCAGCCGGACGCCTTCGCGGCGCATTTCGCCCGTGTCGCCGACCTGACCGCCGCTCTCTCCGTAGAACGGGGTCTGATTCATCACCACGGCACCGCTTTCGCCCTTCTTGAGCTCGGACACTTCCTTGCCATCCTTCACAAGCGCGGCAACAACACCCTCGGCGGTCTCCGTTTCGTAACCGAGGAATTCCGTCGCACCGATTTTTTCGCGCAGCGCAAACCAGACGGTTTCCTGCGCCGCCTCACCCGATCCTGCCCAGGATGCCCGTGCTTTCGCACGCTGGCGCTCCATGGCGTCGGTGAAGGACGCGATGTCGACGGAAATCCCGCGCGAGCGCAGCGCATCCTGCGTGAGATCGAGCGGAAAACCGTAGGTATCGTAGAGCGTGAATGCCGTGTCGCCGTCGAACATCGCGCCTTTCTTGAGGTCCTTGCTCTTCTCGTCGAGAATGGCGAGGCCGCGCTCGAGCGTTCGCCGGAAGCGGGTCTCCTCGAGCTTGAGCGTTTCGGTGATCAGCGCTTCCGCACGGATCAGCTCCGGATAGGCCTGGCCCATTTCGCGCGTGAGCACGGGGACCAGCTTCCACATCAGCGGTTCTTTGGCGCCGAGCAGTTCGGCGTGGCGCATCGCACGCCGCATAATACGGCGCAGGACATAGCCACGTCCTTCGTTTGACGGCAGAACACCGTCCGCGATCAAAAACGCCGACGCGCGCAGATGGTCGGCGATCACCCGATGCGAGGCCTTTTGCGGCCCATTTGGATCGACCCCCGTCAATTCGGCGATTGCGCGGATCAACGTCTGAAATAAGTCGATGGCGTAATTGTCGTACGTGCCTTGCAGAACGGCTGCGATGCGCTCGAGACCCATGCCGGTGTCGATTGACGGACGCGGAAGATTGACGCGCTTGCCGCCCTCGAGCTGCTCGAACTGCATGAACACGAGGTTCCAGATCTCGATGAAGCGGTCGCCTTCAGAATCCGCCGAGCCGGGCGGACCGCCCGGGATCCTGTCACCGTGGTCGTAAAAGATTTCAGAGCACGGTCCGCATGGACCGGTATCGCCCATGGCCCAGAAATTGTCCGAGCCGGCAATGCGCAAGATCTTGCTATCCGGCAACCCCGTGATCTTTTTCCAAAGCCTGAAAGCATCGTCGTCGTCGATATAGACCGTGATGAGCAGACGGTTCTTGGGGAGCGCGAAATCCTTGGTGATGAGCGTCCAGGCAAGCTCGATCGCCCGCTCCTTAAAGTAGTCTCCGAAGGAGAAGTTGCCGAGCATCTCGAAGAAGGTGTGGTGGCGCGCCGTATAGCCAACGTTGTCGAGATCGTTGTGCTTGCCGCCGGCGCGAACGCATTTCTGCGCGGTCACGGCCCGCGAATAGGGCAGCTTTTCCAGGCCGGTGAACACGTTCTTGAACTGCACCATGCCGGCATTGGTGAACATCAGCGTGGGGTCGTTGCGGGGGACAAGCGACGACGACGCAACGATCTGGTGGTCGTTGCGGGCGAAGAAGTCGAGAAAGCTCTTACGGATGTCGTTGACGCCGCTCATTTCGGGCCGTTCAGTGCCTTGTTGGGAAGGGGCTAAATCCCCGTCCGGCTTTATGTTTTCAGCCAGCTATTTAGCGGCGGGGTTGCGGTAAGTCTAGGAAGGGACCCGGTCCAACCACAGAACCGATCATAGGCTCGGCTGGCACCCGGGCTTTGCCAGGCCATTCAAAAACGCTTTCGCCCCCGTCCTCGGTGGCGGCCGCTCTACGCAGCCGGGTGCCGACGGGGGCGAATGCCTGACGCATCACACATGATACGCGTCACCGGAATACGCGTCACCAGAATGGTGCAGCGGATAACGCCGGCGCCGCCGCCTCGCCTTACTTACTCCCGCTTACTTTCGGGACTATCAACCGCCCGTTTTTCCTTTGCGCTTCGACCTTTTCACCCTTGGCTCCTTGGCCTTTCCGGCTGCAGCCTTGGGTTCCTTTCTCTTGGCTCTCTTGGCGCTTGTACTCTTGACTTTGCCTTTCGCAGCTCCGGCCTTTCGCGGTTTAGCGGCCTCTGGCTCTGCAATCGGCGCAACAGCATCTGAAATTTCGACGGGATGGGTCGGCTCGGTCGGTTTGGGCGGGACAGGCAACGGCTTTTGTAACGACTCTTGTAATGACTCTTGCCGCGCCTGCGCCGGCTCTTCGCTCGTGGGGGCTACGCCCGCCTCGCGAAGACCGGCTCCGGACGGCAGCGTTGTGACAACGCCGTCCGGCAGCCCGTCATCCTTTCAAGCCTCGGCCGCCTCATCGTCTTCATCCTTGTCCTTGTCCTCACCCTCGCCAGCCATGATCGCTTCCGCGATCAGACCGGCATTCTGGCGCACGGCGGCTTCAATTTTGTTGGCGACGTCGGGGTTTTCCTTGAGGAACTGCTTGGCGTTCTCACGGCCCTGACCGATGCGCTGGCTGTCATACGAGAACCAGGCGCCGGATTTCTCCACCACGCCGGCCTTGACGCCGAGGTCGATGAGCTCGCCGGTCTTGGAAACGCCTTCGCCATACATGATGTCAAACTCGACCTGCTTGAACGGCGGCGCCAGCTTGTTTTTCACCACCTTCACGCGCGTCTGATTGCCCACCACCTCGTCGCGCTCCTTGATGGCGCCGATGCGGCGGATATCGAGACGCACGGACGCATAGAATTTCAGCGCGTTGCCGCCTGAGGTCGTTTCCGGCGAGCCGTACATCACGCCGATTTTCATGCGAATCTGGTTGATGAAAATCACCATCGTGCGCGAGCGCGAAATCGAGGAGGTCAGCTTGCGCAGAGCCTGGCTCATCAGGCGCGCCTGCGAACCCGGCTGCACGTCGCCAATCTCACCTTCAAGCTCGGAGCGCGGCACAAGGGCGGCAACCGAATCAACCACCAGCACGTCGATCGCACCGGAACGCACAAGCGTGTCGGCGATTTCAAGCGCCTGCTCGCCGGCATCCGGCTGGGAAATCAAAAGGTCGTCGACATTCACGCCGAGCTTGCGGGCATAAATCGGATCAAGCGCGTGCTCGGCATCGACAAACGCGCAGATGCCGCCCTTTTTCTGGGCCTCGGCAATGGTGTGGAGCGCAAGCGTGGTCTTGCCGGACGATTCCGGACCATAGATTTCGACCACCCGCCCACGCGGCAGGCCGCCGATACCAAGGGCAATGTCGAGCCCCAATGAGCCCGAGGAAATGGCCTCAATATCCATGGCCTTGTCGTTCTTGCCGAGCTTCATGACGGAGCCCTTGCCGAACTGGCGCTCGATCTGGCTCAGCGCAGCTGACAGGGCTTTTGACTTGTCCATGGAAGATCCTTCAACGAGACGCAGGGCAGGCTGACTCATGATGTCGCGCTCCTTATGGCGGGGATTCGACCCCCCGACAACGCGGCCCCTGCCGCGCAGCCGGAATCGACTAGACAAACAATGTACACTATTTGTTCTCTGTTCGCAATATGTTCTTTCCCAACGGATTGGGTGCTGGCCTGCTTCGACTATTTCGGCCCGTACCTGACAGCGAAATTAATGTAGATGCAACCAATAGTTTAGTCCCGTAGGCCGTCGGGGTGCCCTCCCATCCTCCCTCGCCGGCTATTGCGATTTTTGCGCAAGCACTTCCGTCTCGATTTAAACCAATGCACGGTTCAAATTGTTCACTGGACGACCATTCGTTTGCGGACTCATCCCATGATTGGAAAACGCGTTCAGTTTCACGAGGAAACCTGGCAGGAGCTCCGGCTGCTCGCAGCCGAGAGCATGAAGTCATTTCAGGAGCTTGCCGATGAGGCCTTCAACGATCTGTTGAAGAAGCACGGCCGCCCCGCCAGCCTGAAAGAGGCGCTGCGCAGGAGTGCCGGACAGACTGCGAAGGTTATTCCCCTCAAAAGAAGGGGACGCGCGTCCAAAGGGCGGCCGTGAGGCCCTGAGAGTGATCCATTTGTCTTACGGCCAAAGGGTTGTTTGAGAATCCGAAGCCGCCACGCCTCCTGCCCGAGAACACGGGCGGGCTGCCGGCTTGGCTAA
>DASSRJ010000042.1:0-28298 GCA_035701845.1 Pseudolabrys sp.
GAGACCGGTGATCAGCTCCGTCACCGGATGCTCGACCTGCAGGCGGGTGTTCATCTCGAGGAAATAGAAGTTGCGATCCTTGTCGACGATGAACTCGACCGTGCCGGCGCTCTTGTATTGGACGGCCTTGGCCAGCGCGACGGCCTGTTCGCCCATGGCGCGGCGTGTCTTCTCGTCGAGAAGCGGCGACGGAGCTTCCTCGATGACCTTCTGGTTGCGGCGCTGGATCGAGCATTCGCGCTCGCCGAGATAGATGACATTGCCGTGCTTGTCGCCAAGCACCTGGATTTCGACGTGACGCGGATCCGTGATGAACTTCTCGATGAATACGCGCTCGTCCCCGAACGACGACTTTGCTTCCGAGCGCGCGCGGGCAAATCCCTCTTTCACGTCGGCCTTGCTCTGGGCGATGCGCATACCCTTGCCGCCACCGCCGGCGCTTGCCTTGATCATGACGGGATAGCCGATCTGCTCCGCGATCCTGATGGCTTCCGCCTCGCTTTCGATCACCCCGAGATGGCCGGGAACGGTCGATACCTTGGCCGCAGCCGCGGCCTTCTTGGATTCGATCTTGTCGCCCATCGCAGCGATGGCTTTCGGGTTCGGACCGATAAAGACGATGCCGGCGGCGGACAAGGCCTTCGGAAAGGCCTCGCGCTCGGAGAGAAAGCCGTAGCCCGGGTGCACCGCCTCCGCCCCGCTCTGCTTGCAGGCGGCAACGATCTTCTCGATGACCAGGTAGCTTTCAGACGCCGGCGGCGGCCCGATCGCGATGGCGCTGTCCGCCATTGCGACATGGAGCGCATCCCTGTCGGCCTCCGAATACACGGCGACCGTTTCAATGCCCAGCTTATGCGCGGTTTTGATGATCCTGCAGGCGATTTCCCCGCGATTGGCGATCAGGATACGCTTGAACATGCCGTGTCAGTGACCCCAGATGGCGGATATTTGGCTTGCTGCGTCAAATTGGAAAAGTCAATTGCCGCCCCTGCGGCCGGCAGAAAAAGCTTTTCCACCCGGTGCCTTAGCACGAAAGCGTTTGTTCTCCCTATCCGCGTATGGCCGCGCGTTGATGCTCTTTGCTACGCGCCCTATTCCACCGCAGGCACGGTCGACTATATTAGGTACGACTTCATAGCAATTTGAGTGGAGGTTGGTCATGGCGTTGGCGATTGGCGATACCGCACCTGATTTCGAGGCAGAAACGACGGAAGGCAAAATCCGATTTCACGACTGGCTTGGCAATTCCTGGGGCATTTTGTTCTCGCATCCGAAGGACTTTACGCCTGTTTGCACCACCGAGCTCGGCACCATGGCCCGGCTCAAGCCGGAATTCGACAAGCGCAACACAAAAATCATCGGCATATCGGTCGACCCGGTCGACAACCACAAGAAGTGGGCGGTCGATATCAAGGAGGTCGTCGGGTTCGCGCCGAATTATCCGATGATCGGCGATCCCGAGCTGAAGATCTCGAAGGCGTATGGCATGCTGCCGGCGAGCACCTCCGGCACGTCGGAAGGCCGCACGCCGGCCGACAACCAGACCGTCCGAAACGTCTTCATCGTCGGTCCGGACAAGAAGATCAAGTTGATCCTGGTCTACCCGATGACGACGGGCCGCAACTTCGACGAAGTCGTGCGCGTGCTCGACTCTCTGCAATTGACGGCCAAGCACCGCGTGTCGACGCCCGCGAACTGGAAACAGGGCGAAGACGTGATCATCGCCGGATCAGTCAGTGACGAGGAAGCCAAGAAGATCTGGCCGCAGGGCTTCAAGGCGCCGCGGCCCTACATCCGTATTGTGCCGCAGCCGCGCGGCTAACGGACCCCACGTTGCGCAGTAAGGGCGCGGACGATAACGTCTGCGCCCTTACTGTTTGCTTCGGCTGGGGGATTGAATGAACGACGCGGCCAACACGCAACCGCCATTCGCCGAATTTCTCGGCCTCAAGATCACACATGTTTCGCCCGAGCGGGTCACCGCAGAGCTGGTCGCGCGGGACGATCTCAACAACCGTTTCGGCATCATGCATGGCGGCGCGATCATGGCGCTTGCCGACAATCTCGGCGGCACAGCGACAACCGCCAATCTCAAGCCCGGTCAATCCACCACGACGATCGAGAGCAAGACCAATTTTTTCGCGGCCGTGCCGATCGGCGACATCGCAAAAGCCGAATGCACGCCGCTCCATCGTGGCCACACCACCATGGTCTGGCAGACGCGCATCACGCGCGGCGACGGCAAACTGTGCGCCCTGGTGACGCAAACCCAGCTCGTTCTCGAGCGTGGAAAATAACGCTCAGTCGCTGGCCGGCTTCGCCGCCCCCCGATTGGCCAGCACGACGCCCAAGGCACAGATCAACATGCCGAAGATCGACAGCGCATCGAGCCGCTCGCCGAACAGGATGTAGGCAAACAGTGCCGTGACTGCCGGCACCAGATAGAAAAGGCTTGCGAAGCCGGTCGCTGCCGAACGCCGGATAAGCCAGTACATCAGCCCGACCGCCGCAATCGACAGAACGATCACCAGCCAGGCGAGCGCGAAGATGAGCTCGCCGCTCCAATGGATTACGCGCGTCTCGAATGCAAAGGAGCCGATCGCGAACAGGATGCCGGCGCCGAAATACTGAACGAGGTTGCCGGCGCGCCAATCAATGCCGCCGCAATAGCGTTTCTGATAGAGCGTCCCGAGGGTGATGCCGATCAGGGACAGAAAACTTGCGAACCAGCCCAATGGCGAGCCTGCCATCACGATCTCACGGTCGTGCAGCACCAGGACGACGCCGAAGAGCCCGAGGGCCAGGCCGAGCCACTGAATACGGGTCACCGCCTCGCCCATGAAACGGTTTGCGATTGTCGACGCCAGGATTGGCTGTAACCCGGGGATCAGCGCCGATATTCCGGCCGGCACGCCTTGGCTGATCGCCGTGAACACGCCGCCAAGGTAGAGTCCATGCACCATCGCGCCCGCTGCGATGCTGTGGCCGATTTCGGGCCTGCTCGGGAAGCGTGCGCCACCAATGAGCGCGATCGCAGCCATCAGGACGACTACAAAGGCCATGCGTACGGCCAGAAACGTCAGCGGTTCAATGTAGGGCAGGCCATAGCGGGCGCCGATGAAGCCGGTGCTCCAAAGAAGAACGAAGACGACCGGAGCAGTCGTGATCGCCAGTTGCGTGAGGCGCAGTGGGTTAGGCGGCACAGGGGGCTTTGCTGGCGGAGGACGGCGGCGGCACGCCTATACCATTTTTTACGCAGCGTTTCCTTGCCCCCTGTTGCCGGATGGGCCCCTATGCGCATGCCGCATGGGGTCGCATCGGGGCTTCGTAAAATATGAAACTGCTGGTTTTTTATGTCCTTTTCGTTGCACTCGGCGAAGCAATCGCTTACCTCGCCGGCCGCACCGTCGAGCTTTGGTCCCCGGCAACCAGTCTGCCGGTATTCCTCACCTTCTTCTTCTTTGTGCTGTGGGCCGCGTGGCGGCTCGCCGTCAAGGTGGCGTAGTTCAGGTTCCAGCTCCCGCGCTTGTTAAAGGAACCGCGGACGCCGCCCGCGGGTTTCTTTCATTCGAGACGGATGCGTCCGAATGAAAGGAGGAATGCCATGACAGACCCCCGCTTTACTGACCCGCGGTATAACGATCCGCGGTTAAGTGATCCGGTGCTTCGGCGAGACGATAGCGCCGCTGGCGGAATGTGGGGCTGGATCGCGGGCGTCGCGGTTCTGCTGCTGATCGGGTTTCTGATCATCGCCGGCTGGAACAACAACAGCAATACGGCGAGCAGTGGCTCGTCACCGACGGCAACGACAAGCAGCACGCGCACAGCGCCGGGCACGACCGGCTCAGGCTCAACCTCACCGAAGCCGGCGACGCCGGCGGCCCCGACGGCTCCGGCCCCGTCGCAGGGCGGCGCGAAATAAAAGAATTAATTGGCGATAATCGCTCCGGCGCCGGAATGGGTGCCGGAGCGGCAGTTTGCGGGAGTGCGCGACAATGAATTCGCTCGGAAACGACCCTATCCGAAACCTTCCTTTGGTGACTGAGCCTCGCAACGGGAAAAAGCCCGCGTCCACCTGGCAAATCGTCCTGACCGCATTTGGACTCGTTGCAATCGTCGCCGTCTTTCTTTTTGGGATCAATCACCAGCGGGACGAAACGGCAGGCCAACAAACCACGGCCACCATACCGACGCCGGCTGCACCGCAGGGCGGCGACACGCAGCAAGGCCAGCAACAAGGCGATCAGCAGACACAGCAGAAGCAACCGCGGTCAACGACCGGTCAGGGTGGCGGCGACGACAAGAGCAGCGATCAGAAGGATCAGCCGAAGGCCAGAGGACAAAAAGCTGGCGGGCAGCCCATCGACAGCAACGGCGAGCCGGCGCAACGCCAATCGAAGTGAGCTATCCCCAGATCGATGAAATTCCGAAGCCAAGGGTCGCGCTGACAACGGCTTCGATCGCCTGGAACTGAATTCCTGTCAATTCGTGGCTGACATAGGGAAACAGCAGCCTGCCGAGCGGCAGCATGAGCGCCGCTACGAAGGCAACACAAAGCAATCGCGTGAGCATAGCCTTGTCGAGCATCGTATCCTCCCCCCTGCTCTTTATTCCTATTGTGTCATGCCGGATACACCCGGGGCAACCTCAGACCTTCAAGGCCTCATCGATCGGAACTCGATAGCCGTTGGCCAACCTGTTCGTCTCATTCGCCATCCCGACGACCGCCATAAGTTCGCCGAACATGGCCTCGCTCATTCCGGCCCTGCGGGCGGCTTCCGTGTGGGTCGCAATGCAATAGGCGCAGCCATTGGTGACCGACACCGCCACATAGATCATTTCCTTGACAAGAGGCTCGAGCGCGCCCGGCGCCATCACCTCTTTCACACTTTCCCAGGTCCGCTTGAGCGTTTTTGGATCGTGCGCAAGATATTTCCAGAAATTGTTCACGTCGGGGACGTTGCGGGTTTTCTTGATGTCGTCGAAGACCGTGCGCACCTGCGGCGAAGCATCGGTATACTCTATTGGCGGGGGTGTCGGCATAAGCGAGGCTCCCTTGTCTGGCCTTTTGATGGGTGACCGGGCTTGTAACAGCAAGTTGGGAATACCCGGCTCGCTGCTACAATTAAATTTACGCAACTTAAGCAGGCCCGAGTTGCCTGTGCCATCCACGTCTTCAACAATAGCCCAAATCAGAAGAGGTCGATGCCCGGCATAAGGCCGGGCATGACGTTCCTTGTTCGCGCGGGAGATTTTCATGCCCAAGACACCTGATTATTTTGCGGGAAAAACCATCATCATCACCGGTGCCGCCAGCGGTATCGGCCGGGCCACGGCGCTCATTTTCGCGCGCGAGAAGGCAAACGTCGTATGCGCCGATATCGATGAGAACGGCGTCAAGGAGACCGCAGAAAAGGTCAATGCGACCGGCAGCCAGGCGCTGGCGCTCACCATCGACGTCACCAGGCGCGGCGCCGTCAAGGATATGGTCCAGCTCGCTGTCGACGGCTTCGGCACTGTGCATTTTCTGTTCAATTCCGCCGGCGCCGCGATCAGGCGTGCGAAATTTCTCGAGATCGACGACGATCTTTTCGACAGAACGTTCGACCTCAATGTGAAGGGAACGCTCTACCCCATGCAGGCGGTGCTGCCGCACATGCTTGCCAACAAGTTCGGCGTGATCGTGAACATGGGCAGCATGTCGCACCGGCGTGGCGGGCCGGGATCCTCGGTGCATTATGCCGCCGCCAAAGGCGCGGTCGTCACGATGACCATGGGAGTCGCGCGTGAGTTCGCAGCGCAGGGCATTCGCGCCCTTTCGATCTCGCCCGGACCGGTCCGCACGCCCTTTCAGGCCGCGGCCAGCAGCTCCCCCGAGCTCGTTCAGCGTTTTCTCGATGACGTGCCGATGAAACGGTTCGGCGAACCGGAAGAGATCGGAGAGCTGGTGCTGTTCATGTGTTCGGACGCCTGCGAGTTCATGACGGCTGACACCGTCTACGTGAACGGCGGCGGTGGCTGGCGCTAAAAGGCAATACGCGCGCGTGGACCCGCGCATTGCACTTATTCTTCTTTCGGTTCCTAGGCCGCAGCAATTAGCAGGCTGGCGTTTTCCAGCTCCAGCATGGCCGCCTTTTTTGCATTGGCCATCAGCTCGGCCACCGGAACCGTCGCCATCTCGTTCTCCCGGACCAGCGGCAGACGCAGATGCGGCGGCTCGCGGAACCAGACGTACTCGTAGATGTGACCGGTCTCCGCATGCTCGACGGCGATCGTGCGGCCGTGGATTTTTATGCCGAGATCGCGCACGCAGCCCTCCGTCGCGAGCTTGGGCGAACGCAAGCCGAAGATGCGATGCAGGACGGCGTCGATTTCGGTCGGGAAGAACGGCTTGTGCATCACAGCCGTCGCACCGAGCCTGAATGCCTCGCGTTCACGCGCAGCATTATCGTCGACGTCGCGTCACACTAGTGGCGCGACGCTAATTCCCTACGCGCATACCTCAAACTGGTTGAGTTACTTTGCCGGAGTCGCCAGCGGCTGACCTTTGGGCACGATGTATACTGCCAGAACCTTGGCGCCGTTTGCACCGCTCTTGGCGTCGTGAATGGCACCGGATGGAATTTGGTAGCTCTCGCCCGCCTTCAGCGGCTTGGGCGGCTGACCATCGATCATCAGTACAAATTCGCCTTCCAGCAGATAGCCGGATTCCGGGCCCGGATGCGTGTGGCGCCCGATCAGCACATTCGGCGCGATCTCGGCAATTCCGACCACCGATTCGAGCGACGTGCCGGGCACGTCATATTTCTGCAGCGGGATGCGCTTGATCGGCGGCGCTTGCTGGGCCGCAGCGAGACCCGCTGCACCGACAAGGACAAGCGCCGATACGGCGACAACGATGACGGATGTCTTCATGGTGTCTCCCCTTTTTGCGTGAATAGCCTAACGGGCAACCGGACCGGGCGATAGCCTCGCCACGCCTGATCACGAAAATTCGCTCGAAATTCGTTCGCTGTAACGGAATAAACCGGCCACCGCTGCCGTTTGTCCGCTTAAGATGAGATCCGGCATCACCGGGCCGGCATTGCGGGGGAGACACCATGAAAGTTTTCGCGCTCTTTACATTTGCTGCCGTGGCCTGCCTTGCCGGGCCTGCTCTTGCCCAGCAGCCGGCGCCCGCGGGCCCGCCCGTTGGACCCGACTGGTCGAAGATCGAAGTCAAGACCTTTGATCTCGGCAACCGCACCTACATGCTCGAGGGCTTCGGCGGCAATACGACGATCGCCGCCGGCGACGATGGCGTCATCATGGTCGATGGCCAGTTCGCGCAGATGCACGACAAGCTCAAGGCCGCGATCGCCGCCGTCACACAGCAGCCGGTGCGCTTTCTCGTCAATACGCACTATCATCGCGATCACGTCGGTGGAAATGCACCGTTCAGCAAAGACGGCGCCGTTGTAGTCGCGCATGAGAACGTGCGGTCGACCCTGGCAAAAGGCACGACGATGGCCGTGCCGGAGGTCAGGTACACGCCTGCCCCGGTAGAATCGCTGCCGGCCATAACGCACAAGGACGGCATGACGCTGCAGGTCAAGGGTCGATCGGCGCAGCTCAAGCATCCGCTCAATGCGCATACCGACGGCGACACCTTTGTGTTTTTTGCCGAGGCCAATGTGCTCTCGACCGGCGATACCGTCGCAATGGGACGCTATCCGAATATCGATTTCGCCAATGGCGGCAGTCTCAAAGGAATGATCGCGGCATCCGACGCCTATCTCGCTCTTTCCAACGACACGACCAAGATCGTGCCCGGCCATGGGTCGCTCGCCACCAAGGCACAACTTGTTGAATTCCGGGCGATGCTGTCGACGGTGCGCGACCGCATGATTGCGCTGATCAAGGAAGGAAAAAGCGAGGCCGAGGTTCTCGCCGCCAAGCCCTTCGCCGACTTCGATGCCAAATTCAAGACGAACGAGCAGGCCAGCACCAACTGGATGCGCGTTGTCTATGCGAGTGTGAAGAGCGAATAAATCGGCTAAAGCGGCAAATTGTCGTGCTTCCGAGCCGGCATTTCGACGTGCTTGTTGCGCAGCATGGCAAGCGCGCGGGCGATGCGCCGGCGCGTCGAGTGCGGCATGATCACGTCGTCGATATAGCCCCGTTCGGCCGCGACAAAGGGCGATAGGAAACGTTCTTCATACTCTTTGGTGCGCGCCGCGATCTTTTTCGGGTCATCCATGTCGGCGCGGAAGATGATCTCAACCGCCCCTTTCGCGCCCATCACCGCGATCTGTGCCGTTGGCCAGGCGTAATTCAGATCGCCTCCAACATGCTTGCTCGCCATCACGTCATAGGCGCCGCCGAAAGCCTTGCGCGTGATCACGGTCACCAGCGGCACGGTGCACTGGCTATAGGCGAACAGAAGCTTTGCGCCGTGCTTGATCAGCCCGCCATATTCCTGGTCGGTGCCGGGGAGAAATCCGGGCACGTCAACGAAGGTTACGATCGGAATGCCGAAGGAATCGCAGAAGCGCACAAACCGCGCCGCTTTGCGCGAGGCATCGCTGTCGAGCACCCCGGCAAGCACCATCGGCTGGTTGGCGACGAACCCAACGGTGCGTCCGGCGATGCGGCCAAAGCCGGTGACGATGTTCTTGGCGTAGGCGGATGAGAGCTCGAAGAAATCGCCCTCGTCCGCGACCTTGAGGATCAACTCCTTGATGTCGTAGGGCTTGTTCGGGTTGTCCGGCACCAGCGTATCGAGCGATTCGTCGATGCGGTCGGATTCATCCTGCGTCGGCCATTCCGGGACGCCGCTCTCGTTGTTTGACGGCAGAAAATCGATCAGGCGACGCATCTGCAGCAGGCACTCGACGTCGTTCTCGAAAGCGCCGTCGGACACGCCGGACTTGGCCGTATGCACGGATGCGCCGCCAAGCTGCTCGGCGGTGACCACTTCGTTGGTCACTGTCTTCACGACGTCGGGCCCGGTGACGAACATGTAGCTCGTGTCCTTCACCATGAAGATGAAGTCGGTCATGGCCGGGGAATAGACATCGCCGCCCGCGCAGGGGCCCATTATGACACTGATCTGGGGGATGACGCCGGAGGAAATCACGTTGCGCTTGAAGACCTCGCCGTAACCGCCAAGGGCGGCCACGCCTTCCTGAATACGTGCGCCGCCGGCGTCGAACAGGCCGATGATCGGGCAGCGCGCCCGCATTGCCATATCCTGCACCTTGATGATCTTCTGCGCGTGCGTCTCGGACAGGGAGCCGCCGAACACCGTGAAGTCCTTGGAGAAGAGATAGACCGCGCGCCCATTCACCGTTCCCCAGCCGGTGACGACACCGTCGCCCGGGATCTTCGATTTCTCCATGCCGAATTCGTTCGAGCGATGCTCGACGAACATGTCGAATTCCTCGAAAGAGCCCTTGTCGAGGATCAGCTCGATGCGTTCGCGGGCGGCGAGCTTGCCGCGCTTGTGCTGGGCCTCGATGCGCGTTTTGCCGCCACCGAGGCGAGCCTCCTCACGACGCTTCTCAAGTCTGTCGAGGATGTCCTTCATTTTGCTGCCCTGCCCTCGCAGAATCCTGCCTTCCGAAGAGGGATAGCATTCTTCTGTCGTCCGGGGCGAGCGCACGCGAGGCATAAGCGCATTTACGCGCGTCTTCGACGCGCTATGGGACCCATAGTCCGCAGTCTCTCTATTGTTTGCGGGAGTCTGGGTCCCTGCATCCGCAGGGACGACAACCGAGAGGCTTGGCACCGCCCCAAAAGACTGCTTACAAGCCGCGCATGAGCGACCATCAGACCGCAGCCGAGCTTATCCAGCAGGGTCTCGTGCACCACCGAGCCGGGCAGATTTCGCTCGCCATGGACCGCTACACCGAGGTGTTGCGCAACGACCCGCAGAACACCGACGCGCTGTATTACATCGCCGTTATTGCGTGCCACGAAGGGCAGTTTCAGCAAGGCATCGATCTTGCGCGCCGGTCACTGTCTCTCCGCCCGGGGCAGGCACGCGCCTACAATCTGATCGGGCAGGCGCAGCATCGGATGGGGTATCCCAAAGAAGCACTCGAAAGCTTCGACAAGGCGCTAGAATGCGATGTCAATTTCGCCGACGCCTATGGCAACCGCGCAAATATGTTGACCGAGCTGGGCCGCCACGCCGAGGCCATATCAAGCTTCGACCGCGCTGTTGCGCTTAACCCGAGGTCCGCAACAGACTGGCTCAACCGCGGCGCCACCTTGCATGGCATTGGCCGCATCGACGACGCCATCGCAAGTTATGACAAGGCGATCGCGCTCGATCCGGATTTCTGCGTCACGCACAATAATCGCGCGCACGCTTTGCTCGATGCCGGCCGCGCCGAGGAGGCACTCGCCGCCTACGAGCGGGCGATCGAACTCGAGCCAAAAATGGCCGAGGCCTATCTCGGCCGCGCTGTCGTTCTGAAAAGGCTTGCCCGCCTGCACGATGCCCTCGCCAGCGTCGACAAGGCAATCGGGATGAAGGGCGATGTCGCAAAAATGCACGAGGCACGCGCCTCTCTGTTGCGCGATCTCGGACGCGACGAGGATGCGCGCGCGGCCGATGCCAGGGCAGCCGAGCTCGCCGCAAAGATCGATGGAAGCACAAGCGCACCGCCCACAAATTAAAGTTGCAGATTTGTGGAACTTTCACCGGTTCCGGTCGTTTGGCGGGATAGCCAGAAGGACGTCCCCATGAATCACGCCACCTCCCGCGGCACCGCACCGCGTCTTGCCACTCCCACCGACCTTGGCGCCGACGCCGCAAAAGACATCGCCGGCGCCCTTAACGGCATCCTTGCCGATACCTTTGCGCTTTTCCTCAAGACCAAGAATTTCCACTGGCATATCAGCGGCCCGCATTTCCGCGATTACCACTTGTTGCTGGACGAGCAGGCCGAACAGATCTTTGCCACGATCGACGTGCTCGCCGAGCGCGTCCGCAAGATCGGGCAACCGACGTTGCGCTCGATCGGCGACATTTCTCGCCAGCAGCGGCTGTCCGACAATGATGCAGCCTACGTTGAGCCGCAGGACATGCTGGCGGAATTGCGCGACGACAATCAGCGCGTGGTCGCGTCAATGCGTGAAGCGCATGACGTGTGCGACGAGCACAACGACGTCGCAACGGCGAGTGTTCTGGAGACTTTCATCGACGACGCTGAAAGACGGGTGTGGTTTCTCTACGAAGCAACCCGCAAGGGCGACCCGACCGGGCACTAGCCGCAGTCAGGCTGTCAATTTCAGCACGATTGCTGCCGCGTTGAATTCCGCTTCGCGGAAGGCGCGGCGCTGGAGGGCGAACTCGTCGCGGCCCCATTGCGACATCTGCCAGTCTTCATCCACGTGCGCGGCCGACCAGACCTCGCCGGGATCGAAGGCCCGGTGGGCCAGCGCGACTGCAAGCAGGCCCGAGCCCGTCAGCGTCGTGATCAATGAAACGGCGCCGAGCCGCCAGGGCTCGGCGGGAATAGCGGTGCGCAAGGCCTCGACGGATTCGCGCGGCTGGGCGACGTGCATGATCCCCTGCGCCAGCGCGAAGCGCGCGTTGAACCGGTCGCGTGCCCAGGCGAGCACCGGGTCCCATGCCCGCGCCTGTTTTTCGACCAGACCGGCGGGCGCCTCGGCACGATAAAACACCAGATCGGAGCGCAGATATTTTTCGATCTCGTCGGCAACGGGCCGCGGCGCATCACTTACGGCATCGATGATGGCATTGGCCAGCCGTGTCAGCGGCATACGCGCGGGATCGATGACGTCGCGTTGCGAATCCCATTCGTCCGCGATTGCTTCGGCGAGTTCGTGTGTCGGCGCGCTCAGCGCGCGCCGCGCGGGGGTCTTGACCGGTTTCCCGTCGAGCAGAACCGCGTCACCCTCGCCGGTGCGCGCAGTTTCGTAGAAGCGCTTGCGCAAATTCGGCCGCACGGCGCGCCGCGCCGCTTCAACCGGGTCAAGCGGCTGGTTTTCGAATATCTCGGTAAATATGTCGCGCATCAGATGATCGTGATTGTGCAACGCAACAATAGCGGAACCAAGTCGGTAACATCAAAGCATCGTCGCCATAACCGACGCTGCCGCGTACCGAAATCGCCCTGCTCCGGTCATCACAGCGCCGCTTTCAGAGAGCGAAAAACCTATCTAAGACCTGTGGTTGATAGGGTCCAATCCTGACGGAAGGATAGGTAGCCTTGCGGGTTGGTACCCAATAATATCCGCCTCGGAATCGCGCCGGGAAACAAGGCCAATTGAGGACAAACGCCGCCGGGGCTGTGACGCGACGCCGTTTATGCAGTGCGGAAGTGACGGGGCGCGTTTCGAGGAGTCAATGAAGAATACCGACATTTCTGCCCCGAATTACTTCCACAAGGTCGTGGACTGCCAATGGGCTTGCCCGGCGCATACGCCGGTTCCTGAGTATATCCGGCTGATCGCGCACGGCCGTTACTCCGACGCCTACATGATCAACTGGCGTTCGAACGTGTTCCCGGGCATCCTCGGCCGCACATGCGACCGTCCTTGCGAGCCGGCCTGCCGGCGCGTCCGCGTTGAGAAGGAGCCGGTGGCGATCTGCCGCCTGAAAAGAGTGGCGGCCGACTACAAGGACGACATTCGCGAGCGCCTGCCGAAACCCGCGGCAAAAAAGAATGGCAAACGCATAGCGCTGGTCGGCGGCGGCCCGGCTTCTCTCACTGTCGCCCGCGATCTCGCCCCGCTCGGCTACCACTGCGTGGTGTTCGACCAGGATCCAAAAGCCGGCGGCATGATCCGCACCCAAATTCCGAAATTCCGGCTGCCCGACTCCGTCATCGACGAGGAGTGCGGCTACATCCTCGACCTCGGCGTCGAGTTTCAGGGCGGCAAGCGCATCGACAGCATGAAGGCCCTGCTGGCGGGAAACTGGGATGCGATTTTCGTCGGCTCCGGCGCACCGCGTGGGCGCGACCTCGACATCCCCGGCCGCAAGGAAGCGGTCAAGAACATTCACATCGGAATCGATTGGCTGTCGTCGGTGTCATTCGGGCACATCGACAAGATCGGCAAGCGTGTCGTGGTCCTCGGTGGCGGCAATACCGCGATGGACTGCTGCCGTTCCGCCCGCCGCCTCGGCGGCGAGCAGGTGGATGTTGTCGTTCGCTCCGGCTTCGAGGAAATGAAGGCGTCACCTTGGGAAAAGGAAGACGCCATGCATGAGGGCATTCCGATCCACAATTTCCTCGTGCCGAAGGAATTCACGCACGAGAAAGGCAAGCTCACCGGCATCACCTTCGAGAAGGTGAAGGCCGAGTATGACACCAAGGGTCGGCGCAAGCTCGTTCCGGCCGGCGAGCCGGACCAGCACTTCCCCTGCGACGATGTGCTGGTTGCCGTCGGGCAGGAGAATGCGTTTCCTTGGATCGAGCGCGACATCGGCATCGAGTTCGACCAGTGGGACATGCCGAAGGTCGACACCAAGACCATGGCATCCACGCATCCGAAAATTTTCTTCGGCGGCGACGCGGCCTTCGGTCCGAAGAATATCATCTGGGCCGTCGCACACGGCCATGACGCCGCGGTCTCGATCGACAAGATGCTCAATGGCGAGGACATCACCGACCGCCCCGCTCCGGCGGTCGAGATGATGAGCCAGAAAATGGGTATCCACGAGTGGAGCTACGACAACGAGATCGCGCTCGACAGGCGCTACAAGGTGCCGCACCGCGACAAGGTGATCGCACTCAAGGACATCAAGGCCGAGGTCGAGCTTGGGTTCGATGATAAGCTCGCTTTCGCGGAAGCCGGCCGCTGCCTGAATTGCGATGTGCAGACGGTGTTTTCGGCGCAGCTCTGTATCGAATGCGATGCCTGTGTCGACATCTGCCCGATGGACTGCATCACCTTCACTCCAAACGGCGAAGAAGCCGACCTGCGCAAGCGGTTGAATGCCCCTTCGCACAATCTGACCCAGGATCTCTACGTCCAGGACGGACTCAAGACCGGCCGCGTCATGGTCAAGGACGAGGACGTCTGCCTGCATTGCGGCCTGTGCGCCGAGCGCTGCCCGACCGGCGCCTGGGACATGCAGAAATTCTTGATCGATATGACTCACGCAGGGAATTCATGCCGACCGCCGCGCCGATCAGCCGCGTAAACGACTTCGTTATACGCTTCGCTAACGTCAACGGCTCGGGCTCGGCGAGCGCGAACGAGATGTTTGCGCGCGCGGTGATGCGCATGGGGGTCCCGGTCGCGCCGCGCAACATCTTCCCGTCGAACATTCAGGGCTTGCCGACGTGGTACGAGGTCCGCGTGTCCGAGGCCGGGCATCTCGGCGCCCGCGGCGGCACCGACCTGATGGTGGCGATGAACCCGCAGACCTTCGACAAGGACATCGCCGGCATCGAACCGGGTGGCTACCTGTTCTACGATTCCACCAAGCCGCTGCCCGCTTCAAAGTTTCGCGACGACATCACGGTCATCGGCGTTCCGCTCACGGCCATCTGCAATCGTGAATACACCGATCCGCGCCAGCGCCAGCTGTTCAAGAACATCATCTACATCGGCGCGTTGACCGCCGTGCTCGACATGGATGTGAAAATCGTCGAACAACTCATTGGCGAACAATACAAAGGCAAGGACAAGCTGATTGAGCCGAACCTCAAAGCCCTGCATATCGGCCGCGATTATGCGATCCTGAATTTGCAGTGCCCGCTCGGCATCAAGCTCAAGCGCGCCAACGCGGTCGGCAACCGGATCTTCATCGAGGGCAACTCCGCCGCAGCGCTCGGAGCCGTGTATGGCGGCGCCACCGTCTGCGCGTGGTATCCGATCACACCGTCGTCCTCGCTCGCCGACGCCTTTACCCGCCACTGCGCGAAGCTGCGCATCGACCCAGAAACCAGGCAGGCCAAATATGCGATCATCCAGGCTGAGGATGAACTCGCTTCGATCGGCATCGTGATCGGCGCCGGCTGGAACGGGGCGCGCGCCTTCACCGCGACCTCCGGTCCCGGCATTTCACTCATGCAGGAGTTTATCGGACTCGCCTATTTCGCTGAGATTCCAGCGGTTCTGTTCGATGTCCAGCGCGCGGGCCCCTCCACCGGCATGCCGACCCGGACCCAGCAATGCGACGTCACGTCCTGCGCCTATGCCTCGCACGGTGACACAAAGCACGTGCTGCTGTTGCCCGAAGATCCCTCGGAAAGCTTCGAGTTCGGTGCACAGGCCTTCGATCTCGCCGACCGGCTGCAGACGCCGATCTTCGTCATGCTCGACCTCGATATCGGCATGAACCATCACCTGTCGAAACCGCTCGCCTGGGATGACAGCCGCAAATACGACCGCGGCAAGGTGACGACGGCGGAAGAACTTGAAGCCGGCAAGGAATTCGGGCGTTATCTCGATGTCGACGGGGACGGCATCCCCTACCGGACCTATCCCGGCACGCATCCGACCAAAGGCTCGTTCTTCACGCGCGGCACCTCGCGTGACCGCTATGCGCGCTACACCGAAGAAGGTGCGCCTTACGTCGACAATATGCAGCGGCTGATCCGCAAATTCGATACTGCCAAGGACCTGGTGCCGCGGCCGCTGATTGCGAGAGCGGCAAAGCCGACCAAATACGGCGTGATCTATTACGGCTCGACCTCGCCCGCGATGGACGAGGCGATCCACATGATCGAAGCGCGCGGGCATTCACTCGATCGCATGCGCGTGCGCGCTTTCCCGTTCCATTCAAGCGTCAACAGTTTCGTTGCCGACCACGATTTCGTATTCGTGGTCGAGCAGAACCGTGACGCGCAGCTGCGCTCGTTGATCGTCAACGAATGCGGCATCGACCCGGTGCGGCTCGTGCCGATCCTGCACTATGACGGCACACCCATCACCGCCCGTTTCATCGCCAAGGCAATCGGCGATCACCTCGACAAGCTGACGGTGAAGCCGATGAAGGTGACGTCGTGATTTCCACCTTTCTCAGCCTCATGCTGAGGAGCGCTCCGAAGGAGCGCATCTCGAGGCATGAGGCCGCCCCATCCTTAGAGACGGCCGTTGCGCGGCCTCCTCAGGATGAGGCAGATTGAGTTCAAAGACCTGGACAAACACATGACCTATCTCGCCAAGCCGAAATTCCACCATCCCGACCTGCCGAAAAATTCGCTCGGCTATACGCACCGCGACTACGAAGGCACGGTTTCGACGCTTTGTGCGGGGTGTGGCCACGATTCGATCACTGCGGCCATCATCCAGTCCTGCTTTGAACTGTCGATCGAGCCGCATCGCGTTGCCAAGATTTCCGGCATCGGCTGCTCGTCGAAAACCCCGACCTATTTCCTCGGCAATTCGCACGGCTTCAATTCGGTGCACGGCCGCATGCCGTCGGTATTGACCGGCGCCAACCTTGCCAACCGCGACCTGATCTATCTCGGAGTGTCGGGCGACGGCGACAGCGCCTCGATTGGCCTCGGGCAATTCGCGCATTGCCTGCGTCGCGGCGTCAATATGGTCTATATCGTCGAAAACAACGGCGTGTACGGCCTCACCAAGGGCCAATTCTCGGCCACCGCCGACCGCGGCTCGAAATCAAAGCGGGGCTTTATCAACACCGACAATTCCATCGACCTCGTCGCCATGGCGCTGCAGCTCGGCGCAAGCTTTGTCGCCCGCTCGTTCTCGGGCGACAAGCAGCAGCTTGTGCCGATCATCAAGGCCGCAATCGCCCACAAGGGCGCTGCCTTCATCGACGTGATTTCGCCCTGCGTCGCTTTCAATAATCATGCCGGCTCGACCAAGAGCTTCGATTTCGTGCGGGAGCACAACGAAGCGGTGAATCGCCTCGATTTCATCTCGAGCCGCATGCCGATCGAGGTGAAACAGGAACCCGGAACGGTGGAGGTCGTCGAACAGCATGATGGCTCGCGCCTTGCGCTGCGCAAGCTCGCCGCCGACTACGACGTGCACGATCGCACCGCGGCCCTCGGCTTCCTGCAACACCATGCCGCCAAGGGGCAGATTGTCACCGGCCTGCTCTATGTCGAGAAGGAATCCGAAGACCTCCACGCGCATCTACGCACCGTCGACGCTCCGCTCAACGCGCTTGGCGAAAAGGAGCTATGCCCCGGTCAGGCGGCGCTTGAGAAGTTCAACGCCAGCCTGCGGTAGGCGGCGCGATCAAGATCCTGTCATGGCCGGGCTTGTCCCGGCCATCTCGCTTAGGTAGGCAGTGCATCGCTAAGCGGGATGCTCGGGACAAGCCCGGGCATGACGAAAAACAAGATCGTCATGGACAAACGCCGCCTCGGACAGTCCGATCTGCACCTCGCACCGCTGATGCTCGGCGGCAATGTGTTCGGCTGGAACGTCGACGAGCCGACATCGTTCGAAATCCTCGATGCCTTCGTTGGCGCAGGCTTCAACGCCATCGACACATCCGATAGCTATTCGCGCTGGGTGCCGGGCCATCCAGGCGGCGAGTCCGAGACAATCATCGGCAATTGGCTGAACAAGAGCGGCAAGCGCGACAAGGTCCTGATCGCCACCAAGGTCGGCGAGGACATGGGCAAAGGCCGCAGCCTCCGCAAAGACTACATCCTGCGCGAATGCGAGGCATCGCTCCGGCGCCTGCGAACCGACTATATCGATCTGTACCAGACCCATTTCGACGACGAGATCACCCCGCCGGAAGAAACCATGCAAGCTTATGCGATGCTGATCGCCGCCGGCAAGGTGCGCGCGATCGGAGCCTCCAACATGACGCCCGTGCGGCTGAAAGCCTCGCTCGCCGCCAGCGCCGAAGTCGGAGCACCGCGCTACGAAAGTCTGCAGCCGCTCTATAACCTCTCCGACCGCAAGGAATTCGAGACCGAGTTCGAGCCGATCTGCCGGCAGGAAAAACTCGGCGTCATCAACTACTACTCACTCGCGGCCGGTTTCCTCACCGGCAAGTATCGCTCGGCGGAGGAAGGCGCCAAACACCCGGGCCGCGGCGAGCGTCTCAAACGCTATCTCGACGCCCGCGGCGTGCGCATCCTCAAGGCACTCGATACAGTGGCCGCGCGCCATGATGCAGTACCGGCGCAGATCGCTATCGCCTGGCTGATAGCAAAGCCGATTATCACGGCGCCGATTGCCAGCGCCACCAGCCGCAAACAAGTCGAAGAAATCATCAAAGCGCCGGATATCAAGCTTTCGGGCGAGGATGTCGCAACACTCGATAAGGCCGGCGCCTGATCAGGCCGACGCGGCGGCCTTGTCCTTGTCGTACCAGGGCGCATTCAGCACGCGGTTCGCCTCCAGGTAGCTCTTGAGGCTCGACAATACGAGCGGCCAGCCGTTGCTGATGTTGCCGAAGACTTTGCTGTCGGGGGCAAAGTCATCATGCGTTACGGTGAGCTTGACCTGCTCTTTCTGCTTTTCGAGATCGAAGACCACGCGCGACGGCTGCTCACCGCTGTATAGTTCGTCGTGCATCGGCTTGAAAGTGTAAGACAGCCGCCGGGGCGGATCATATTCGAGTACCTCGCCTTTGAGAATTAACTTTCCTTCGCGATGGAAGGTGACCGGCGAACCTACTTTCCACCGGGACGTCACTGCATTGCCGAACCAGAATTTTCCGGTCGCTTCGGTATCGGTCAGTGCCTTGAAAACCTTGTCGGGCGTCGAAGCGATATAGCTGACATAGACGAAAACAGGCTTATTCATCACGTCTCTCCTTGTTTGTCGGTGATTTTTTCCGTCCCCTCAGTCCTTGAAGGCAATCGCGCCGGTCTCGAGTAGCGACTTGAGGTTGGACAGAACCTTCGGCCAGCCGCCGGAAACGGCCTCGATAAACTTCGTGCCCTCACCTTCCAGTTCGTGCGTAATGGTGAGCTTCACGGCCTTGCCGCCAAAGTCCGGATAGTAGTCGGCGACCTCGATCTCCATCGTGCAGCGCGAATACCCTTCCGCCTTCAGTTCGGGCTTGAATTCGTTTCGCCACCTGAGGACCAGACGATCAGGCGGAGCGGCGTCCAGAACTTCGCCGGCGTCGGCCGTACGGCCGTCCTCAAACTTGAGGCGCCACGGCGAGCCCGGCTTCCAGTCGCATTCGGCCGTGATGCCGAACCAGTATTTCCTGATCGTTTGCGGATCGGTCAGCGCCGCCCACAGTTTCTCCGGCGTGGTGCGGATATAGGTAACGTAGACGAAATGCGGCTTGGCCATCACGACTCTCCTGTCTCCAGTGCTTTTTTCATGTCGCTCAATGCCTGAAGGCGTGAACGTTCGAACTTCCCGATCCAGCGTTCGCCGATCTCGTGGATCGGCACCGGGTTGAGGTAGTGCAGCTTCTCGCGGCCCCGTTTGACGGTCGCGACCAGATTGGCCTCCTCGAGAATGGCCAGGTGCTTGCTGACCGCCTGACGCGTCATGTCCAGGCGCTGGCAGAGCTCGCCCAGCGTTTGACCGTTCTCGGCGCGCAGACGGTCAAGCAATCCCCTTCGGCTCGCATCCGCCAGCGCTTTGAAGACCGCATCCATGAACCATAATATGCAACCATTTGGTTGCATGTCAAGACATGACTGACGTTCATAGGCGGAACTCGCATCACGGAACCGGCGTTGACGCCCGTCATGAGCGCGCGTGCCTCTCTCGCAGTTCGCAGAAATCACACGGCCAAGCCCTCAAAACGCGGGGGCCGGAGCGGCATCACTGAGGAAGAGATCAAGGACGTCGAGGAGCTGGCGACGCCGCGCACGCCGGTGATTTACGAGGTCGTGCGCCGCCTCGGCGAAGAAGAAATGGAGCGCCCTCTTACTTCGCTGTGGTGGTCGGGCGTCGCCGCAGGACTTTCCATCAGCTTCTCGTTGCTGTCGCAGGCGATCCTGACTGCGCACCTGCCCCAGTCGTCCTGGCAACCGCTCGTGGTCAGCTTCGGCTACTGCATCGGCTTCATCATGGCGGTGCTATCGCGCCAGCAGCTTTTCACGGAAAGCACGATCACCGCGGTCCTGCCGTTAGCGGCCGACGTGACCGGGGGTAATGTCACGCGCATGGCGCGGCTCTGGGCAATCGTGCTCGCGGCCAACCTTGCAGGCACCCTGTTCGCGGCACTGTTCTGCACCTTCACGCCTGTACTGTCCGGCGGCATCTACAACGGAATGCTGGAGATCAGCCGCGACCTGCTGGCCTACGGCTGGTGGGAGATGGTCTTCCGCGCGGTTGCCGCGGGCTTTCTGATGGCGGCCATGGTCTGGCTGATGCCAGGCGCGGAAGGGGCGCAATTTCACGTCATCACTTTAATGACTTGGCTGATCGCCGTCGGCGGCTTTACCCACATCGTCGCCGGCAGTATGGAGGCCTATCTTCTGGTATTTTCCGGCGACTGGGTTTGGTGGCGGATGATCGTCGATTTCATGGTGCCGGTTCTGATCGGTAATATGATCGGCGGCACCGCCCTGTTCGCGCTGATCGCCTACGCCCAGGTGATGGACGAGATTTAGGGCCACACCTGAAGCGAAGCTTTAACTTGAAGAAATTCCGCCAACTATAAACTTCAATCTTCAAGTGAATTACGAAGAATTCTACTGGTTGATGCAGGTACCGACATAGGCATTGCGGTTGCCGGCGTCGGGTCCGTAGACCCCTGCCTGATGGGCGCAACGCGCCGCGCGATCCTGGAAGGTCTCGGCACCGCCCCGTCCTGAGCCTGAAATCGTCGGCAGGTTGGGCAAGGCACGGCCGGTTTGCGGCACGATGATTGGCGGCGGAGTGACCGCGTAAGGCTGCGGCACCGTCGTTGAGCGCGGAATGACGACGTGTTTCACCGTGCCACGCGGCGACTTGTATTTCGGCGCAAGCCAGGGCTCCGGTTTCGATGGCTTGGACGGCCTGGACCCCTTTTCGGGGACCATGATGCTGTAATCGTCCTGCATGATGCTGTAGCCGCTGCCGCTTTGCGCAAAGGCAGACTCTGCGGGTACTCCCGCAAGGACAAGCATGCTGACCAGCAGAGACGCGCGCATGGCTCCCCTCACATAGGAACCCCTGGCCCGGCCCGCTACTCCTCCGGAGCCTCCTCGATCGGATCATAACGCTTCGCGTCAAATCCGAGCAAATTCCACGATTGCTCCATATGCGGCGGAAGCGGCGCCGAGACGTCGATGGTACCACCGCGCGGGTGTGGAACTGCAATCCGGCGGGCCAGCAAATGCAGTCGGCTCTGGATACCGCCGGGCAGCTCCCAATTCTCTTTGTTGAAATATTTCGGATCACCCACGATCGGGTGGTTGATATGTGCCATGTGCGCGCGCAGCTGGTGCGTGCGGCCGGTAACCGGCTTGAGCGAAAGCCAGGCGACGCGCTGCGCCGCCGTTTCCACCACCGCGTAATAGGTCACCGCGTGGCTTGCCCCCTTCTCGCCATGCGCCGCGATGCGCATAAAGGAGTCCTCTTCGCGCTCTTCCTTGGCCAGGAAGGTCGAGATACGGCCCTGCCGCGGTTTGGGCACGCCGGCGACGAGCGCCCAGTAGACCTTGCGCGCTGAGCGCGAACGGAAGGTCTTAGCGAGTGCCGACGCCGCAAATCGCGTTTTCGCAACGAGCAGGCAGCCCGCGGTATCCTTGTCGAGCCGGTGCACGAGGCGCGGACGCTGTCCGTCAGGGCCGCGCAGGGCGCCGAGCATCCCGTCAATATGACGCGTGGTGCCGGAGCCGCCTTGCACTGCAAGACCCATCGGCTTGTTGAGCACCATGACGTCGGCATCCTCGAAAAGCGTGATCGATCTGAGAAACGCGCGATCCTTCTGCGCGGCAGGGGCATCGTCGCGCGGCGCCGGCTGCTCGACCTTCAGCGGTGGAATTCGAACCGCCTGCCCAGCCTCGAGGCGAGCCTTCGGTTGCGTGCGCTTGCCATTTACCCGCACTTCGCCTTTGCGAATGATGCGCTGGATATGGCTGAAGGACAGCCCCGGAAACCGAGCCTCGAAAAAGCGGTCGACGCGCATGCCTGATTCATCGGCGGTGACAGAAACCGTGTAGACCTTGCCGGCAAACCGGTTCGGTCCTCCTCCGTCATCCTGAGGCGCGCGCTCTTTGCGCGCCTTGAAGGATGACGGCCCGGGCCGCCGTCCTTCGAGGCTCGCCGCTTTCGCGGCTCGCACCTCAGGACGACGGCGAGAGTAATTGCTTTCTGACCGGCGCCATTGCCTTGGCCCGGCCTGCTGACGGCCGCCGCCGGGCTGGCGCGGCCCCGATTTTCCGCGACTCATCCTGTGTCCTCACATTGGTGGGTCGGTCTGCTTGTCGGAAATAACGACCCACCCTTTTGGTGTCGGCAGCAGACTCACAATGGTCGTCTTGCCATAGAATCTTAAAAAGCGACCGTCAGCGGCAAATACGCCCGGAACACCATCACTTCCGTTCATTCTAATGCCTGCCACAAACATCACATTCGGGATGAAATCGCCGCTGACAATCCGTCCCGCTACCGTGAGGCACCCATCAGCACCTTTCGGGCAAAACTGCTGTGTTTGAACCTGAAAAATAACGCCCCGATCGCCGCCGGACAAAACGACCTTGGTTCCGTCAAGTGCGGCTTCACGGTTAGCTGCCCCCATCGCACTCAGAAATTTTCCGACCGCATCACCCCATTGCTGCGGGATGGCCTTATCAATCGGATTGGGGGTCGTCTCGATCGCCATAACGCTCTTTATCGGCAGAGCGAACATCGTCGTGCAAATAATCAGAACGATGCCCACCAGTTGCGCAAAAGATTTCATTGTCTTTCGCGCTCCTTCCGCAGCTTCGCCCAATATTCGAGCCGTTTTCTGATCTCGCGCTCGAACCCGCGCTCCGGCGGGTCGTAGAATTTCTGCCGTTCCAGCGCCTCGGGAAAATAGTTCTGGCCGGAAAATGCTTCCTCGGCATCATGGTCGTAGGCGTAGCCGCGGCCATAACCTTCGTGCTGCATCAACCGTGTTGGCGCATTGAGGATGTGCTTGGGCGGCAACAGAGAACCAGCCTCCTTAGCCGTGCGCATCGCCGCGCCGAAGGCGGCATAACCGGCATTGGACTTCGGCGCCGTGGCGCAATAGACGACCGCCTGCGCAATCGCGAGCTCGCCTTCGGGCGATCCCAGGAAGTCGTAGGCGTCCTTCGCGGCGTTGGCGATGACCAGCGCCTGCGGATCAGCCAGTCCGATGTCTTCGATCGCCATGCGCACCACGCGGCGGGCGATGTAGAGCGGCGGCTCGCCGGCATCCAGCATGCGGCAGAGATAATAGAGCGCGGCGTCAGGATCGGATCCGCGTACCGATTTATGCAGCGCGCTGATCAGGTTGTAGTGGCCGTCCTGGCTCTTGTCGTAAATAGGCGCGCGCCGCTGCACGATGTCCTGCAGTTTGGCGCTGCCGAAAATCTCATCCTTGCGCGCCGCCCGCCACACTTCCTCGGCAAGTGTGAGCGCGGCGCGTCCATCCCCGTCAGCCATGCGAATCAAGGATGAACGCGCTTCGGCATCGAGCGGCAGTCGCCTGCTTTCAATCGTCTCGGCGCGCCCGAGCAGCCTTTCGATCGCTCCGGCGTCGAGCGATTTGAAGACCAGGACACGTGCGCGCGACAGCAAAGGCGCGTTCAGCTCGAACGAGGGATTTTCGGTCGTCGCGCCGACAAGGATAATGGTGCCGTCCTCCATTACCGGCAGGAAACTGTCCTGCTGGGCGCGGTTGAACCGGTGGATCTCGTCGACGAACAGGAGCGTGCCCCGCCCGGTTTCGCGGCGGTGGCGCGCTTCCTCAAAGACCTTTTTCAGATCGGCGACGCCGGTGAAGATCGCCGAAATCTGCTCGAAATGCAGATTGGTCGCCTGTGCCAGCAACCGTGCGACGGTAGTCTTGCCGGTACCGGGCGGGCCCCAGAACACCAGTGAGCCGAGCGAGCGCGTCTCCAGCATGCGGGTGAGCGCACCATCCGGTCCGAGCAGATGATCCTGCCCGACGACCTCGTCGAGCTTCTGCGGCCTGAGCTTGTCGGCCAGCGGTCGCGGCGCGTCCTTATCGAGGCCCGCGGCAGCAAAGAGACTGGGACCGCTGGTTTTGGGGCGGACAGCCATCGGACCGTCACTCCCTCACCCGCCGAACACGGCGGAGATTTTCTGCCCGTTACGGACGATCACGATGCGCCAGGCGCGGTTCTGCGTCTTGCTCAGGCGCTCGAGGTCGTGCGTTCTGGTGATGCGCTCGCCATTGACCTCCTGGATGACGTCGCCGCGCTGGAAGCCCAGATTGCTGGCGTAGGACCCGTTATCCACGTCGACGATGACCACACCCTCTTCAACGTTGCGCACCTGCAACTCGTCGGCGAGCGCGGGCGAAAGATTGGCGATCCTGGCGCCGGAAAACGGCGAGCGCGAGCGGATCACAATCTCCTCGCGCGGGGTGTCCGGCGCGGTCTGCAGCGCGACCGTCACCATCTGCTCACGTCCGGCCCGCACGATGCCAAGCCGCGCGGTGCCGCCGAGCGGCTTGGTGGCGAAGCGATAGTCAAAAGCGTTGGGATCCTCGACGTCCTGGCCATCGACCGACACGATGAGATCGCCCGGCTTGAGCGAGGCGCGCGCCGCGGGGCTGTTCGGTGCGACGTTCGCAATCAGCGCGCCCGACGGGCGTTTGAGCCCCATGCTGTCCGCGATGTCGGCCGTCACAGTCTGCAACTTGGCGCCGAGCCAGGGCCGCGCGACGGCCTTGCCGCCGGTCTTGGCGGAAGCCACCACCACCCTCACCATGTTCGCAGGAATTGCAAAACCAACGCCCTGCGAGCCGCCGGAGCGCGAGAAAATGGCCGTGTTGATGCCGACGAGCTTGCCCGTCATGTCGACCAGCGCACCGCCCGAATTGCCCGGATTGATCGCTGCGTCGGTCTGGATGAAAAACTGATAGTCGCTGACCCCGACCTGCGTGCGCGCCAGCGCCGAAACGATGCCGTGGGTCACCGTTTGTCCGACACCGAACGGGTTGCCAATTGCAAGTACGACGTCGCCGACCTGCAGTGCATCGGAATCGGCAAAGTCGAGGACCGGAAAACGCTCACGGCCATCCTTGATCCGGAGGATTGCGAGATCGGTGCGTGGGTCCTTGAGCACCAGCGAGGCCTCGAATTCGCGCTTGTCGGCGAGCGAAACCTTGACCTCGTCGGCCCCCTCGATGACATGGTTGTTCGTCACGATCAGACCGCTGGGGTCGACGATGACGCCCGAGCCGAGCGAGCGTTGCACCTGGTTGCTCGGGCCGCCCGGCACGCCAAAGAATCGGCGGAAGATGGGATCATCGAGAAGCGGATTGCGGTTTTGCACCACCTTTGCGGCGTAGACGTTCACCACCGCGGGCGCCACGTGCTGGACGACGGGCGCATAGGAAAGGCGCAATTCCGATTGCGTCGGCGCGCGCCGCTCCTGGGCGACGGCACTTGCCGGAAGACCCGCGGCAAACAGGACAGCAATCAGACACACATGGCGCATTGGCTCGATTCCTGAGGTCTCATCCAGTCATGGCCGGACATAGCCGTTCAAAGAACGGCGTGCTTTCGCACGCCTATGTCCCGCCCGTCTACGACTTAAAAGCAGGACGTGGATGCCCGGCACAAGGCTTGTGCTGAGACCAAGGCCGGACCAAGGGCCGGGCATGACACACGTTGGAAGTACGAGATATAGGCGTCTCTCGGGCCCAAATGAAGGCCGGCGCCGCCTTTCCCATGCCCGGAGCAGGGGCTCTATTCGACCGCTGGTACCGTCCGCAGATAGGCGACGATGGCATCCAGGTCGTCCGGGGTAACGGTCGCGTAATAGTGGTAGCCCATCGGCGGCTTCAGCGGTTTTCCTTCTCGATCAATGCCTTTGGTGATCGCGCGCTTGATCTCATCGTCGCTCCAAGCACCGATGCCCTTGGTCTTGCTCGAGGTGATGTTGCGCGAGGTCGATACCCCCCATGGTCCTGGAAAGTCGAAACCGCCGACGCCGAGCCGCGTGTCCCACAGCCGCACCCCTTTCTCCATCGGCGTGTGGCATTCCATGCAGTGGGCGATGGTGACCAGATAAAAACCCTTCTTGAGCTTGTCGCTCATCATCGCTTCTGTGTAGGGCTTCTCGCCGCCGGGAATGACGTGTTCGATCTGCGGCAACTTGTAGATCGGATCCGGCACCTTGTTCTTGATGGGCTTGAGAGTGCGCAGATAGGCGACCACCGCATTGAGATCGCGCTCGGTCATGATGTGATAGAAACCGGTCGGCATTACCATAGCACCGTGTGCGCCGTTCGGCAGTATGCCGGTGCGCAGCAGCGTCTTGATCTGGGCGTCGGTCCAGCCGCCAATGCCGGTTTCCTTGTCCTGCGTGATGTTCGGCGCTGTCACCTTGAACGGGGGCTCATCCCAGGACAGGCCGCCCGAAAATGCCTTGCCCATGATGTCGCCCTGCGGACCTTTCGGGGTATGACAGTTGCCGCAGGTCAGAATTCCGTTGACCAGGTAGTCGCCGCGATTGATCAGGTCGCTGTTCGACGATTGCGCGTTGGCGGCGCCAGCCAATGCGATGCCGAACGCGCCTGCGAAAAGTGCTGAACGAAATGTCATGACGTTCCCCCACGACCCGCCCCTACGGTGATCATAACTATCGGGCATGGGCTCGCAAATAAAAAGGGCGGCAATGCCTGCCGCCCTTTCACAGGCCATATTAAGAAATTTAAGCCGCTGCGGTCGCCGTCTCTTCGGCCTTTTTCTCCTGCACCGGCCCGGAGTCCTTCCCCTTGGCGTCGACGTCGCGATCGACGAATTCGATGACCGCCTGCGCGGCATTATCACCATAGCGGAAACCTGCCTTCATGATGCGGGTGTAGCCGCCGTTACGTTCCTTGTAGCGCGGGCCGATCACGTCGAAGAGCTTCTTGACCTGGCCGACATCACGGACTTCCGCAATTGCCTGGCGGCGTGCATGCAGCCCGCCTTTCTTGGCGAGCGTCACCAGCTTCTCCACCACCGGGCGAAGTTCCTTCGCCTTGGGCAGCGTGGTGACGATCTGCTCGTGCTTGATCAGGGCCGCCGCCATGTTGGCAAACATGGCACGGCGATGCGCGGGCTTCTTGTTGAGCTTGCGGTGAACCTTGCCGTGACGCATTTTCAGTAATCAGTAATCAGTGATCAGCGATCAGAACTCTTCTGATTACTGATTTCTGATCACTGTCCCCTGGTTAGTAGTGATCCTCGAAGCGCTTGGCGAGCTCTTCGATATTCTCCGGCGGCCAGCCTGGCACTTCCATGCCGAGATGCAGCCCCATTTGCGCCAGCACTTCCTTGATTTCGTTGAGCGACTTGCGCCCGAAGTTCGGCGTGCGCAGCATTTCCGCTTCGCTCTTCTGCACGAGGTCGCCGATATAAACGATGTTGTCGTTCTTCAGGCAGTTGGCCGAACGCACCGAGAGTTCGAGCTCGTCGACCTTCTTCAGGAAGGCCGGATTGAAAGCAAGATCGGGGATCGTCTCGGCCGCGGCTTCCTTGCGCGGCTCTTCGAAATTCACGAAAACATTGAGCTGGTCCTGCAGGATGCGTGCGGCATAGGCGAGCGAGTCTTCCGGCGTGACCGCGCCGTTGGTCTCGATCGTCATGGTCAGCTTGTCGAAATCGAGAATCTGTCCTTCGCGGGTGTTCTCGACCTTGTACGAAACCTTGCGGACCGGCGAGTAAAGACTGTCGACCGGAATAAGGCCGATCGGCGCGTCCTCGGGGCGGTTGCGCTCGGCGGGCACGTAGCCTTTGCCGGTATTGACCGTGAACTCCATGCGGATCTCGGCGCCCTCGTCGAGCGTGCACAGCACAAGGTCCGGATTGAGCACAACGACATCGCCGACGGTCTGAATGTCGCCGGCGGTGACGGTGCCGGGACCCTGCTTCTTGACGACCATCCGCTTGGGACCTTCGCCCTGCATTTTGATGGCGATGTCCTTGATGTTGAGCACCATGTCGGTGACATCCTCGCGCACGCCGGCGATCGAGGAGAACTCGTGCAGCACGCCATCGATGTGCACCGATTGCACCGCGGCGCCCTGGAGCGATGAGAGCAGAATGCGGCGCAGCGCATTGCCGAGCGTGACGCCGAACCCCCGTTCAAGAGGCTCGGCAACCACCGTCGCGACCCGCGCGGCGTCGCCGCCGGCGGAGACCTGGAGCTTGTTCGGCCTGATCAGTTCCTGCCAATTCTTCTGGATCACGTCTTCACCTTTTCAGCGGCGCGGTCTTCTCGCGCCTAGCGCACCCCACCCGCCG
>DASSRJ010000043.1:0-14631 GCA_035701845.1 Pseudolabrys sp.
CGTAACCTTTGTTGGAAAAGCGCAAGGGAATACGGTTCACTGTGCAATCAGTCGCGAAGCTCTCGATGACAACTTTGGAACAAATGCTGAGACCAAAGAAGGTCGGGTAGAGGTGTTTCGGCAGAACAGGTCGGCAATTGAACAGATGGCGCGTACAAAGTATCTCGACTGGCCGATAGAAGAGCCGGAAACTGTTTTGATCAAAACGTTGGATGTGCCGAAGCTAAGGCAAGCAATACCCGTTCCTTGAGAGGCGCGGGGCCACGACAGATTTTGAGAGTCGCTATTTGTGTTTATTGAATTTGCTTATTGGTGGCACGACTCTCGGGACCGCCAGCAAAAGGGCCAGAAGCCGCTCAGCTGCCCGGGTTGCGCAGGACCACGCAATCGCCGCCGGCCAGGTGGATTTTCTTGCAAATGTCGTTTGCCGCTTGGCGCGAGTCGGCACCAGCCCTTACCTGATAGCGGGGCAAGCCGCCGCGGCTACGTTCAAGCAAAATCGGATCGTGTCCGGCAAGCACTGCTGCGAACCGCCGCTGAAGCGCCGCATAACGTTCCATGATCTCGGCGCGCGACCTGTTTGCGCCGAGAATAGCGCCCCAAGGCTGCATCGCTCCCATCACCACATGCTGCTGCAGGGCGCCGAGGAAAGTCGCCGGCGGCTGCCTGAGCTTCGCCATCAGCGCAGGGCAGCTTGCCTCGGTTTCGATAGTCGCTTTTGCCCGCACGCCCGCTGTCCACGCGTCAGCGGGATGGCCGGTCACGGCCTGCACATAGGCACGCGTTTCGGCAGGCAGCGAAGCGCTGCCTGCCAGCCACGACCGCACACGGCCAGGCCCTGCGTTGTAAGCGGCTGCCGCCAGACCCAGATTGCCGAACTCGTCGCGCAATTCCTTGAGGAACTCCGCCGCCTTCGGCAACGCTTCGACCGGATTAAGCGGGTCGAGCAGATTGCGGTCCGCGGCGGTGCCCGGCATGAACTGAGCAATTCCAAGGGCGCGGCGGCCGCTGCGGGTGATCGGGCCGACCGCTGCAGGCCGGAAACGGCTTTCCTGCCAGATCAGCCGGACAAAAAACTCCACGGGCAATGCGTTGGCCTGTGCCGCCGATTCAACAAGCAGGCAGACCGACTGCCGGACTTGCCGGCTGTTGTCGGCCTGGTTCGCGGGAGGACTCGCAGTCTCACCATTTTCTTGCGCGATCGACATTGCGGCCGGCACGACGGCGAAAAGAACGATCACTGCAAAACGCAACATCGGGCGATCTCGATGTATCATCCTGACAGCAAGCCCGGCGGTCCGCCGGGCTGCAGCATGAGGGCCGGACATGACAACCGGCGGCTCGCCGCAGGTGTTCCCGTTCTTTACGGTTGGACACTCTACGCGCCCGATTGAGGAATTTCTGGCGCTGCTGCAATCCGCCGGTATCCGGCTGGTGGCCGATGTCCGGACCGTGCCACGTTCGCGCACCAATCCGCAGTTCAATGGCGATACGCTGCCGGCAGCGTTGTCCGAATCGGGCATCGGCTACGAGCACCTCAGCGCGCTCGGAGGATTGCGCGGGGCGAGCCGCAACGTGCCGCCGAGGATCAACGCGTTCTGGCAAAATCAAAGCTTTCACAATTACGCCGACTACGCGATGGGCGAGGCTTTTCACGCAGGCCTCGCCCGCCTGCGTGATCTCGGCCATCACATGCCAACTGCGATCATGTGCGCCGAAGCGGTATGGTGGCGGTGTCATCGGCGGATCATCGCCGACTACCTGATCGCGGCAGGGGAAACGGTCCGCCACATCCTGGCACCTGGCCGCATTGACGCCGCTACGATCACTCCGGCCGCAAAGCGGGAGGCCGGGACCATCATAACCTATCCGGCGCCGGAGCCCGACCTGTTTGAACAAGAAGACTGAGCGACACAGAATGCCGACAGCGCATCGTGGCACGGCCATGCGCTTACGATCCAAAGGTGAGAGACCGGCGGCGTGTGGCCGGACAGGGGTCAGGTGACCGATGGAACTGCCAGATCCGTTGCGCCGAGCAATCGATCGTGCCTTGAGCGGAACGAAACTCGCCGACCTCGCTGGAGCAGCGGCTGCCTTGTCGCAACGCTATCGCGAAGAGCAGCGCGGCCGCGTTCTTATCGAATCCGATCGCGACGCGCTTGCCTACCTTGCCGTTCGTCTGCCGGCGACTTACGCGGCGGTTCGCGCAAGTTTTGCTGCCGTCGCCGAGGCGCGTCCGGATTTTGCGCCCAAGACCGCTCTCGACATCGGCGCCGGTCCAGGTACCGCGCTCTGGGCGGCGGCTGACTGCTGGCCAGCTCTCACCGACGCGCTGCTGGTGGAAGCAAGCCAGGTTTTTCGCGCGTTCGGAGAGCAACTCGCGGCGGAGATGCAGCGCCCGCGCACGACCTGGCGCACGTCCGACGTTGCCGTGGATGAAATCGACGGCGAACCACGCGATCTGGTCACCTTGACCTATGTGCTGAACGAGCTTGCGCCGCAGGACCGGCACCGGCTTGTGGAGCGGCTTTGGCGCCTGACCGCCGGCACGCTCGTCATTGTCGAACCTGGAACGCCAGCCGGCTGGCAGGGCATCCTTGGTGCCCGGCGCCAGCTGACCGGGGCCGGGGCTCATGTGCTCGCGCCGTGCCCGCATGCGAGCGCGTGCCCGCTGCAGCCGCCGGACTGGTGCCACTTTGCCCGGCGTGTCGCCCGCTCGCGCATACACCGGCAGGCCAAGGGCGGCGGCGTTCCATGGGAAGACGAGAAATTCAGTTATGTGGCGGTCTCGCGAACAGCCGCAACGGCCGCCGGCGCGCGCGTGATCGCGCGGCCCCGGAAGGCGAGTGGCCGCGTCGCGTTGAAATTGTGCCGCTCCGACGGATCGGCGGGCGAGCAGCTGTTCTCGCGCCGCGACGGCGAAGTGTTCAGGCGCGCCTCGCGCAGCGAGTGGGGAGATTTGTTGTAAGACGACGGCTGCAAGACCGCGTGCCGTCGACGAGTTGCCCAGTTCCGCCGGGCCGAGCGGTGGACTCAGTTACTACAGGCGTTTCTTTCTCGTCGCTCGTCTGGCAGATTTTGACGATTTTGCTTTCGCTCTCGCTTTTGCCGCAGCGGATCCGCGCGGTGGAATAATCGGCAACAAGACGAAATTTTCCTGGCCGCCGCCGAGATGCAATGTGGTCTTGCCGCCGAAGATGTCCAGCGGCCGATCGCGCGGGTCATCGTGCAGGAAAGGCCCGTTGCCGGTGAATTCGTTCTTCATGTTCGAAAGCCGGCCGCCCGATCCGCCGGGATACACGTAGTCGCGGCCGCGTACGGTCAGCGCGACGCGATGGCCCTTCGGCACCACGATACAGGTCGGAATGATCTCGATATCGAGCTCATAGACCTGTCCGGGCTTGAGCGGCTGCTTTTCGTCATGGGTGTGATAGGGCCGGAATGGCCGCGTCAGTTTCGTGTCCAGCTTGCGATGTGATGCGCGGAGCCAGCCTTGTCCGATCGCGGTGTGCGGGTCGAGCGCGCCCTGGAACACGACTTCCTTCATGTCGGGCGAGAACACGCGCAGCACGAGGAAAAGGTCGGCATCGCTCGTCGATGATGACACCTGCAGCCTGGCGGCCACCGGTCCGGTGATCTCGGTCTCCTCTTTCACTGGCTCGGTCAGAAACGTCACGCCGTCGCCCATCGCGTCGAAAGTGACCTTGGCAGAGCCGCCGGGAGACGTGGTCACGAGCTTGTGCGCGTCCGTGCCAAGATGGAATTTGGTCCATTGCGTGTCCGGAAGCGGCCAGTCCTTTTCGTGGCGGGTGACGAACTTCTCGCCCGGATGCCGGATATTAAGCTGCACGCGCGGCTGCTTGTCCCAACCGTTGCGCTTGCCTTTCAGGAAATAACCAAAGAACTTCTTCTGCAGGCCAACGCCGTAGTCCGTGTAGTAGTGGGTCCAATGCTCGATGCCGTGGACCTCGAGCCATTTCTGCTTCGACGCCGACCGGTAGAAACCCTCGAAGTTGCCGCGCGGATGCAGCGGCTGGCCACCCCAGTTGGCCGCGGACAGCAGGGGCACCTTGACCTTCGACCAGTCCGGCAGCATTGCCTTGTAGAAATCGTCGTCGAGTGGATGCGCGAAATAGGTCTTGCCCAGATCGTAGCGGTTCGCGCCCATCTGCTCGGTGTTCAGCGTTTCCGGTCCCGACACCCAGTCGCCGTTCATGCGGCTACGGTGACCTTTGGTGCCGAGGCCGTACTGCACCGTCTTGACCTGCATGTCATACCAATTCTGCGCGAACGTATTGTAGATGCCGCCGTTGTGGCTCAGTTCGCGATAGAAATCGGCGAAGCCCTCCCAGACGCAGATGGCGGCAAGATGCTTTGGCTGCAGGCTCGCGACCTGCCACTGGTTGATGGCGTAGTACGATATTCCGCTCAGGCCGACCTTGCCGTTCGACCACGGTTGCGTACCGGCCCACTCGATGCAGTCATGGAAGTCCCTCGTTTCGCGGGGGGACCAATGCTCGACATAACCGGGTGAGCGGCCGCAGCCGCGTGAATCGACGCGGACGCAGACATAGCCGTCCGGCACCCATTTCTCCGGATCGCACACCTCCCAGCTCTGATACTTGTTGGTTGAGCCGGCCATCACATCGGGATGCTTGAGGGCCATGCGATCCCAGGCGGTCTTGTAGCCGTCTTCGAAATGCAGCCACTTGCCGTAGGGACCGTAGCTCAAAAGGACCGGATAGCGGCCTTTCCTGGGCGGCCTGAACACGTCACACCGCAACACCAGACCGTCGTCCATGGTGATCGGCATGTCCCAATCGATCCGCATGCCGTCACGGATTTCGCTCACCTCACGATAGCTCATGCCTACTTACTCCTGACGGACGCCGGTGCGCTATTTTTTCGGGATGATGGGCAGCAGCACATAAGGCTGCCGGCCGGGACCCGCGTGCAACGTGATGTCGCCGCCGAAGATCGCGGGCGGCCGGTCGCGCGGATCGTCATGGGTAAAAGGTCCGACGCCGGTCCAGACCTTGCCGAGCGTCTCGACACCGGCGCCCGGCTCGCCAGGGTAGACATAGTCGGTGCCGCGGACGGACAGCGCGATCCGATAGCCTTTTGGCAGCACGATGCAGGTCGGCCAGATCTCGACATCGACTTCATAGACCTGGCCGGGCGCCAGCTTCTGTTCCTCGTCATGCGTATGATAGGGGCGGTACGGCAGCGTCAGCTTCGGATCGAGCTTGCGATGCGAGCAGCGCAGCCACCCTTGAGCGATCGGCGTATGAGCATCGAGCGCCCCCTGGAATGTCACCTCCTTGAGATCCGGCGTGAGGGCGCGCACCACAAGAAACAGGTCGGCATCTTCGGTCGTCGACGACACCCACAATTTTGCAGCGATGGGGCCTGTGATCTCGATCTCCTGTTCAAGCGGCTCGGACAGGAACGTCACGCCTTCGCCCATGCCGGCGTAGGTCACAGTGCCGGCGGACGGCTGTTGCTCGGCCGAGAGCGTCATGTCCGCCGGATGAACGTAAAATTTGGTCCACTGCGTGCGCGCAAGAGGCCACTCGTTCTCGTGCCGCTCGACGAATTTCTCGCCGGGGTGACGAACCTGCAGGAGTACTTTCGGCTGTTTGTCCCAGCCGGTGTCCTCGCCCTTGAGAAAATGGCCAAAAAACTTCTTTTGCAGGCCGACGCCGTAATTCGTGTAAAAATGTGTCCAGTGTTCGATGCCGTGCACTTCGAGCCACTTTTGATCGGAAGCCGAGCGCACGAACCCCTCGAAATTTCCGCGCGGATGCAGGCCCTGTCCGCCCCAGTTCGCTGAGGAGAGCAGCGGCGTCTTCACCTTGGTCCAGTCCGGCATGCGGGATTGCCAGTAGGGATCGGTATCGAGCTTGCGGGAGATACAGTCCTCGTAGAAGTCGCGGCGGTTGCGGCCGAGTTGCTGCTCCGACAGCGTCTCGGGGCCGGACACCCAGTCGCCGTTCATGCGGCTCTTGAAGCCGCGTGTGCCGCGGCCGTTCTGCACGGAGTAGACCTGCGCCTTCGACCAATCCTGCACGAAGCCGCGATTGAAGATCCCGCCATGGTGCGCCATGTCGCGATAGAAATCGGCCGCGCCTTCCCAGGTGCAGATTGCGGCCAGGTGTTTCGGCTGCAGCGCCGACGTCTGCCATTGGTTCTGCGCATAGTAGGAAATGCCGTTGAGACCGACTTTGCCGTTCGACCAGGCCTGCACGCCGGCCCACTCGACGCAGCAGGCAAGATCCTGCGCCTCGCGCAACGACCAGATGTCGATCACGCCCGGCGAGCGGCCGGCGCCGCGGCTGTCGACTCGAATGCAGACATAGCCGTCGGGAACCCATTTTTCCGGATCGACGACCTCCCAGCACTGGTACCTGTTGGTCGAGTCGGTGGGCACGTCCGGATGATCGGAGCACATGCGGTCCCACTGGGATTTGTAGAGATCCTCGAAGTGCAGCCACTTTCCGTAAGGACCGAGGGTCATGATCACCGGATACTGCCCGTCGGCCATGGGACGATAGATGTCGCAGCGCAGGACGAGCCCATCGTCCATCTTTATCGGCATGTCCCAGTCAATTCGCATGCCGTTACGGATCTCACTCTTTTCACGATAGTCCATGAATCCCCCGGTACATGAACGTGTCGGCGTCACGCGCCTCTGATCCGCTGCCCTTGTTCGTCGAACAGGTGCATGCGGCGGTCGTCGAGTGAAAGCGTGAGCCGCTCGCCGATTTTGGTATCGGCCATGTCGAGGCCTTCGCTGACCGCAACGAAGGCGCGATCGGTGCCCGCATCGAAATAGAGCAGGGTGTCCTTGCCGAGCGGCTCGACGAGCCGCACAGGCAAAGTGGTGCCGGTCTTGCCTCCGACATTGATGCCGACATGCTCAGGCCGGATGCCAAGCGTACCCTTGCCGACGCCGGCGGAACCAAAACGCTCCGGAAGCGGAATGTCGAACAGCGGCGAGTGGAAGCGTGCAATGCCATTGCTGCGAACGACTTCACCGGCGATGAGATTCATCGAGGGCGAGCCGAAAAAATCGGCAATGAAGTAATTGACCGGGTTCGAATAGATTTCCATCGGCGAGCCGACCTGCACAATCTCGCCTGCGCGCATGACGACGATGCGGTCGGCGAGCGTCATCGCCTCTTCCTGATCGTGCGTAACGAATATGAAGGTGCGCTTGAGCGCCTGGTGCAGCCTGTCGCATTCGGCGCGCAGTTCACGGCGAAGCTTCGCATCGAGGCTCGACAGCGGTTCGTCGAGCAGGAACGTGGATGGATTTGTCACCAGCGTTCGCGCCAGTGCAACGCGCTGCGACTCGCCGCCCGAGCATTGCGCCGGCATCTTGCCGAGCAGATGGCCAATGCGAACCATGTCGGCGACCTCGCGCACCCGCCTGGCGCGCTCCTCCGGCGCGATCTTCTTCATGCGCAAGCCGAACTCGATGTTCTGCGCGACATTCTTGTGCGGAAACAGCGCATGGCTCTGGAAGACCATGCCGAGGTTGCGGTCGCGCGGCTCGAGATCGTTTACGACGCGCCCGTCGATGCGGATGTCCCCCGACGTTGGATCCTCGAAGCCGGCAATCATGCGCAAAGTCGTGGTCTTGCCGCAGCCGGACGGCCCGACGAACACAACGAATTCGCCGTCCTCGATCGTGAAGTTCAGGTTCTTGACCGCCTCGACGGCACCGAACGACTTGTGGAGGTTGATGAGTTCGATGCGGGCCACGGCTATCTCCGTACCATTCCGAAGCTGAACCCGCGGGCAAGGTGTTTGCGGATGATGAGGCCGACGACCATCAGCGGAATTGTAATACCGACGGCGAGCGCCGCCTGCCGGCCATAGACACGCCCCTCGGTCGAGCCCTGGTATTTCGAGAGCTCGATCGGCAGCGTCGAAACCTGGGTCTTGGTGATGATCAGCGCGAGCAGGTATTCGCTCCAGGTCAGGATAAGAATGAAGAGGAAAGTCGCCACCAGTCCGGAGCGGATCAGGGGAAGGACGATCTCGAACACGGTGCGCCAGCGCGATGCACCGAGGATCTCGGCAGCCTGCTCCACTTCGCGCGGCACCTCGTCGATGAAGCTCTTAGTCATCCACACGGCGTAAGGCAGCGTGGTGAGGAAGTAGACCATGATGAGCCCGATGCGGGTGTCGAGCAGGCCCAGCGCCGAGTAGTAGAGCGACAGCGGCGCGACCACGACGATCGGCGGGATCATGCGCAGCATCAGAAGCTGAAACATGCGGGCTTCCGACAGGATTCGGTAGCGCGACACGCCGTAGGCAAGAACAGAGCCGAACGAGACCGCGAGAAAAGTCGAGCTGAACGCGATGACGGTGGAGTTCCAGAGCGAAACCAGCGGCGTCTGTGACGAGATTGCGTATTGCGTCTGGTCATACTGCTCGGTGCCGAGCCAGACGTTCATGTAATTGGTCAGCGTGGGCGGATCAGGGAAATAGACCGGCGGCCACGCAAACCACTGGATGTCCGGCTTGAACGAGGTCGAGACCATCCAGTAGATCGGAAAAAATGCGATGATACCCCAGAGACTCAGGATCGTGTAACGGGCGATGGCGGAGATCAGGCGCCGGCGGGATTTGGTGACCATCGTTCAGGCCTCCGCCTCTTTCGTGCGCAACTCGTACATCTGATCAAGCGAGCGCTTCTCGCGCTGCAGCAGATGGATCGCGACCAGCACGATGACGATCATCAGGATCATCACGATGTAGGACATCGCGGCGCCCTTCGAAATCTGGAAGTACTGCCAGGTCGTCATGAAGATGTAGACAGGCAGCGTCTCCGTCGCCGACCCTGGGCCGCCCTGAAACAGCGCCCAGGTCTTGGGAAATTCCGCCATCGCTTCGAGGAAGCGCAGCACAAGCGCGAGCAAAATGACCGGCCGCAGAAGCGGCAATTGCACTTCCCAGAAGATACGCCATTTCGATGCGCCGAGGATCTCGGCAGCCTCGATCGGCTCCTGCGGGATGGCCGAAAGCCCGGCCAGCAGAATGATGAAAGAGAATGGCGTCCAGTTCCAGATTTCGAGCAGAGCGACGGTGGCGAGTGCGATGTCCGGATTGGTGAGCCAGGCCGGCTTGAAATCGACGCCGAGGATCCTGGAGATGAGGTCGTTGATGGGGCCGCTTTGATAAAGCATCATCTCGGCCGTGTAGGCGACGACGACCGGCACGGTGAGCATCGGCAATATGAATATGATGTAGTAGAAGGCCTGGCCGCGAAACGGCTTGTGCATCAGATAGGCGAGCAGGAAGCCGAATACGAAGCAGCCCAGCGTCGAGCTGGTCGCGAAGGCGAGCGAGCGCACGACAGCCCAGCCAAACCTCGGATCGGTGAGTACGTCCTGGAACAGGTCGAGGCCGACGAACTCCGCTTCCGACCACGAACTGAGGTACACCGTCCACTGGTGGACGGAGAAGTAGAGCTGCAGCAGCAGCACCGGCATCAGCAGGAACGCGAAAAGCGCAATCAGCGGCAGCAGCAGCGACAGCTTGAAACGGCGTATCGCGAGCTGTCGCGACAGACTGCGAGCCTTGCTGGGAAGCCGTGCTTTGCCGGCTGAGAGGGCGTCGACGGCCATGCTCTGGCTCTTTGCGGATCAAGGGCCCTGACGAGCCAGACGGCTCGTCCGGGCCATGCGGCGCAGCAGGTCAGGTCGGCACGGACTTGGTCGGCATGACGGCCTTGTAGCTCGCGAGATCTTTCTTGAGCTTGCTGCGGCCAATGCGTCCGACGATCGCATTCCACTCGTTCTCTGTCTTCTTCAGCACGTCCTTCGCGGGGAGCTGGCCGACATAGGCTTCGGAAAGATTCTTGCCGAGAGCATCCTGGAACTCGAGATAGCCGGTCAGGTAGATCGGTGGCGCCACCACCTGGAAATTGGTTTCGACGGCTTTGATGCCTTCCGGCGTGTAGGCCTTCAGCACCGGCTCCGCCTTCATGTGTTCCTTGGCCCAGGCGTCGTTAAACGCGTTGACCGGATCGGAGACGATCGGAATGCTGTTCTTGCCGGAGCCGAGCCACAGCGCCATGTAGGCTGCCTGCGCCTTGCGCGGCGAGTACTTGTTGATCAGGATCGCTGCGAGCGGCGACGAAATCGATCGGTGGACCATCTTGCCGGTAAACTTGGAGCCCGGCACGAGGCTGAAATAGAACTGACCCACGGTTTTCGACTGCTTCGGGTTGGCGATGGTCTTGCACGTTCCATCCCAGTACTGGCAGCTCACCACGTGTCCCTGCGCGATGCGCGGAATCATCTGCGGCGTGCCCCAGTTTGCCGCCTCCGGGTGGTTTACCTTCTTGTCCTGCAGATAGAGGTCCACGGCGTATTGGCCGGCCGGCGTGTCCAGCGTCGGCTTCATGTCGTCATCGAAGGGAAACCCGCCGGCGCTGTAGAAGATCATGTACCACCAGGTCACGCCGTTCGCGCGGTTGCGCAAATTGCCGGACCCGTAGAGGTCTTTTGACGGATCCATGAGGAATTCCTGCAGGCGCAGGTTGTCTTCCCAGGTCTGCGGTACTTTCAGCTCGGTGCCGAACTTGTCGGCGAAGCGCTTCTTGTTGTCGGGATTATCGATCAGGTCCTTGCGCGTATACTGAATGTGCACGTTGCCGTCGGTCGGAACCCCGAAGGTCTGGCCTCCGTACTTCATGAAGTTACCGTAGTCGCCGACGGCATCGAGATGGAAGCCGGCTTTCTTGATGTATTCATCGAGCGGCTCGAGATACCCGGCCGACGCAAGCGACGGGATCATGTTTGAGTCAATGTGGATGAAATCGAACTGCGGCGAACGGGACAATGCCTCGGCCATCGCACGCTGCGGAGCGTCGAAGATCGAGATGTCCTGCACCGCGCCGAGGCTGATTCCTGTTTCCTTGGTGAATTCGGCAATGACGGGCTTCATCGGCACCAGATATGGCGACCAGATCATTCCATTGACGTCAGCCTTTCCGACCGTTTTCGCCGCCGCGATGGTTTGCTCTTCCATCGTGGCGGCGTGGGCGAACGGCGTCGTTCCCGGCACGAAATTCGCCACGGTCAATCCGACACTGCCTTGCAGGAACGTACGTCGCGAAAAACCCGACCTGGACATGACTTCCTCCTCGCCTGTGTTGGCTTTGTGCGTTTATTTATAGGGTGGTCCGGCGGAGCCTGGTCCGCCGCATGAGAAATCGAGCCGCGATGTCGCGCCGCTCAAAATGCCGGGAATCGACAAGGGGAGAGCATTTGTTGCCTGCGTCGGGCAGGGAACACGCAAACCTTCAACCGGCCGTTCGCGAGAGGAAAAACTCAAAAGACCTCCCGTAACTCTGGTCTCCTTCGCGCCCGGCCTTTGCTGCCAAAGCGCGTCAGGATGACCCGGTACAATCAGTGCGTTCAGCTCCCCGGACAACCGCGTTTCATGCTGCGGTCGATATTTGAGCACATGGTATGTTGAGCGATTTCAATCCGCAACATGATTGAACGTCGCGGATATTTCGCGGGACGAAAAGGACTCAGGCGATCGTCTCGACGTCCCATTTCGGCGCCCGCTCGGGCGGGTCGGCGATGCGGATGTTTTTCTTTCGGAGTGCGGAAATGGTCCGCATCTCGTCATCAGTCAGCGAGAAATCGAACAGGTCGAGATTTTCGGAGATGTGCTGCTCCTCAAGCGCACGCGGGACAGCCGCGACCACCGGTTGCTGGACAAGCCAGCGCAGGCAGACTTGCGCGTGCGTCTTTCCGTGCGTCTTGGCGATCTTGCCGATGACAGGGTCGTCGAGAAGTTTTCCGCGCGCGACCGGACAGTAGGCGGTCAGGATCATGCCATGGCGCTTGAGTGCCGCAATCATTCGGTCCTGCGGCAGATAGGCGTGATACTCGATCTGGTTGGTGACCAGCGGCTCAGGACAGACACGCACGGCCTCGTCGAGCATGGCGAGCGTGAAATTCGAAACGCCGATGTGCCGCGCCATGCCGCGGCGTTTCGCCTTGGCAAGCGCACCCAACGTTTCCGTAAACGGTACTTTGGGCTGCGGCCAATGGACCAGCAGGAGATCGACATAATCAAGACCGAGAGCCTTGAGGCTCGTTTCCGCCGAACGAAGAAAATCTGCCTCGCGCGCGTCCAGCTCGGTGACTTTGGTCGTGACGAACAGATCTTCGCGTGCAATGCCGCTCGCGCGGATCCCTTCACCCACGCGCTCTTCGGTGCCGTATTTGCGGGCGGTGTCGATGTGACGATAGCCGCCGGCGATGGCCGCCGCGACAAGCTCGGCCGGGCGGTGCGGCAGCTCCATGGTGCCGAAGCCGATCGCCGGTATCTTTGCGTCGTGCGCGGTGAGCACGGGAGCCTTTGCGGGCTGCATTTTCAACTCCGCGGCAGGGAAACGGACGTCGACATTATTGCAAACGGCCAAGCCACTGCAAACTTGCTTCGCCGGTTGCCTGTCCTTGACGGACGCATCTGGACCGTCACACCCTCCAGTATCGGCACTTGGTATCGGGGCGACAATGAAAAAGATATTTGCGGCTTTGTTCGGGCTTGTGTTTCTGATTTCAAACGCGAGCGGCCAGGTTGCTCAACCGAACGGGGCCATAATGCCGGCCCTTCCGAAAGGCAAAGAAACGGACGTCAAATTTTATGCCGCGGACGGTAACGCGGTCACCGGCCGCGATGCCTTCGAACGGATGCCAAATGCTGCTCTTGTCCTTTGGCTTGCCGGAAATCAGTTTTTCGCCATGGACGATGTCGTCCATGCATTCCAAAAGGATCATCCGGGCGCGACGGTCGGACTGATTACGCTTCCGCCGGGCTTGCTATTGCAGGCAATCAAAACGGGGGGCTGGATTTACGGTGACAAGGCCTATCGCGGGCAGCCGGACATCTATGCATCAGTGAATTTGGGCCACCTCAAGCAGCTCAAAGCCTCGGGCACCATGGAGAACTACATGGTGTACATGCACAACGAGCTGCAGATCATGGTGGCTAAAGGCAATCCAAAGAAGATCACCGGCATCAAGGACCTGGCGCGCGAGGACGTGCGCACGTCGATGCCGAATCCGGTCAATGAAGGAATCATGCAATTCTATATCCGCAAGGTGCTGGAGCGCCACGGCATCTGGCAGGCGATTTCTGACGGCAAGGAATGCGTGTCCTGTCAGACGACCAAGAACAACTGGTTCACCGCGGTTCACCACCGGGAGACGCCGGATCGGATCAAGTCGGATAAGGCAGACGCCGGCGTTGTCTGGAAGACCGAGGTGCTGGAGGCCCGACGTGCCGGCGCGGATATCGACGCGGTCGAGCTTCCGGACGAAGACAGTTTGCGCAGCGAAGTTGCGTATGTGATCGGTGCGTTAAGTGCCTCTCCGCATCGCAAGGAAGCCGAGGCTTTTCTTGCTTTTTTACGGACGCCGGCTGGCCAGGACGTCTACGCCAAATTTGGGTTTGTGAAAGCGACCAAGGCCGACCTTAAACTCAAACCAATCAATTGATTCACCTCACAGCGTCTTCGTCACCTTGCTCAAATGCGGCGGCTTGTCGGGGTCGAACCCGCGCCGGCATGCTGCGGCTTCGATGGCGCGATAGGCCGGGACAAGCATCGCGACCGGATCACAGGCCGGATGACCATCACCGATCCAGGGCAATGTTCCCGCAGCTCCGCCGGCCGCAAACACCGTCTCCCGCGCCTCGTTGAGGTCGCGCACAAGTTCGTCGACGGCAACGGCGGCCGGGTCATTCTGGCGCAGCACCAGCACCGGCGTCGCCGGTGTGACCGATGCGCGCGGTCCGTGGCGCAGCTCGGCGGCGCTGTAGCCGAGCGCCGGCACACGCAGGATTTCCGATACCTTGAGCGCGATCTCGCGCACGACGCCGAGACCATAGCCGCGCCCGACGACAAAGGCTGCGGCGGCACCGGCGGCGCGCTCGGCCCAGGGCGACCAGTCGCACGCAAGCGCGCCGGACAATCGTTGCGGCAAATTCCGCAAGCCGCCGCTCAGGTCGTCGTCGTGCGCGAGCGCCGCTACCAGTTGCGCACCCGCGATCATCGACAGTACGACCGTCTTGGTCGCGGCGACGGAATGTTCGGCGCCGGCGCCAATCGGCAATACCAGCTCGGATGCCAGGGCCGCGGGCGAGCTTTGGTCATTGACGATCGCCAGCGTCAGCGCGCCGAATTTGCGCGCCATCTGCGTTTCGTCGATAAGGTCGGGGCTGCGGCCGGATTGCGAGACGACGACGAACAAAGTATCGCGAAAGTCCGGCGGCCGGCGGTAGGCCGTGACGACCGAAGGAGCGGCGGCAGATGCGATCAGTCCGAGCCGCACCTCGAAAAGATAACGCAGATAGACGCCGACATGGCCGGAGCTGCCGCGCCCGCAGAACACCATGACGCGCGGCTTTGCCCGTTCGATTCTTTCGGCGATGCTTGCGAACAGGCCGGCATGCGTCAGAAGCCGGCCGGCTGCCGCCGGGATTTCTGCGGTCTCGCGCGCCATTGCGCTTGGGACGGGCGGTTCAGCGCTTGCCACGTTTTGACTCGTCGATCGCGGCGCGCAGATTGCCGCCGTGCCGCTTCAGCAGTTGCGC
>DASSRJ010000044.1:0-5600 GCA_035701845.1 Pseudolabrys sp.
TCGATCTTGCTGAAGATCGGGTCGTGTACCTTCTCGAGCGTTGAAGCAAAAACGTTGAAGATCGTGGCGCCGGGTTCGGTGTCCTGTCCGCTGAGAATCCGCAGCAGCGCGCCCCGCTGGGCTTCGTTTGCCCGCTCATCAATGATCACGGCAGCTTCGCCCTTGCCTTCATGGACGGCACCGGGCCATCGGAAGATGCCCGCAACCTTCAGACCATCGAGCTTCGTGCTGCCGTGATGGCCGGTATCGATCTGGATTCCGACGACCGCACTGCAATTTCCGTAAGTCGGCAGGCCATTGAACTGGCAAGGACAGCCGTAGGAGCAATTGCAATTGGCAAATTCACGCGCCCTGATCGTCCAGTTGGTGTCGGTCATGGTTCCCTCCATCAGGAATTCTCAGCTTTGCTCTTCTTTCGCATTGCCCCCCTACAATGTGAAATTAACAAAATTGACGACGTTGCGGTAGCGCCGCCGGCCCGGTGTACGGCTGTGGGTCAGAAATGCCCGCGATGCTCTCAGGCCGCCTTCGCCTGCTTTGACGTCCGGCGCGCGCCCTCGACCACCGACGCGCAGTCGCGATAGATAGCGAACAATTCAGCAAAAGGGAGGAAAGCCGTGGCAACATTGACGCGCAAATCGCCCGCAAAAGCCCACAAGCCGTTTGCCAATTACTCACATGTCGTCACCGCGCAAGGCGCCAACAAGCTGGTGTTCTGCGCCGGCCAGGTCGCGGCCGACCCGTCGGGCAACGTTCTGCCGCCGGATGACTTCGCGGCACAGACAAAGATGGTCATGGAGAATCTAAAACTTGCGCTGGCCGAAGGCGGGGCCGGTCTCAAGGACGTCACGAAGGTTACAATTTACATCTGCAACCAGCATGATGTGCCGAAAGCGCGCTCCATCTTGCAGGAGTATTTCGGCGACCATCCGCCGGCCAGTACGCTGTGTGTCCTGCGCGGCCTGGCGAATCCAAACTTCCTGCTGGAGATCGAAGCAATCGCCGCCGTGTGACGTTTTGGTGCCGGACTTGCCCGCTGCGTCGGCAGGGTGGCGCAGCGGGCACAGGGCCCTCATCAGTCAGGCAGATTTTTTCAGCGCCGAAAGCTGATCGGTGTCATAGCGGCTTCGCAATTCAGCAATCGCCTTCGGGTCCGGCGGACTGCCTGCCGCAACCATGTTCGAAAGCTCCTCGAAATAATGCTCATGGCCGGGCGGCGACACGGTCATGATCATCCTCGCGAGCTTGTCGCTGGCATTGCCGATGTTGTGAGGAACACCCGGCGGGATGAAAACGTAAGTTCCAGGCCTGGCGCGGACCGTCTGCTCGCCGATCTGCCATTGGCATTCGCCTTCGAGCACGTAGAAGGTCTCTTCCTGAACGCGATGGACATGCAGGCCGGTGGAAAAGCCGGCCGGCACCGTCCAGTCGAACATGGATGTGTGCTTTGTGTCTTTGCCAGTGACGAGGAACTCCAACGGCTGTCCAGCCAGCCTGACCCCCTTGGTCTCTCCGGGCATTCGAATGACTGCCTTTGCGCTCATGCTGCTCCTCCATGGCTCGGTGTTTCGACCTGCTACGGCCGGCAACATGAAGCCCGCGCCCGGTGAAGTCGTGAATCCTTTCCGAAAATGTTGCAAAATGTTCCTGAAACAAGGGCCACCGGCCAATGACGACAATCCATCAATTTGGCCCGTTCCGCCTCGATGCCGGCGCCGGAATACTTTTCTGCGGGGCCGAGCCGACCGTCCTGGGCCGTCGCGCCGTCGCACTGCTGCGTTTGCTTCTGGAACGGCCGGGAGAGCCGGTGTCCAAGGAAGCTCTGATCGAAGCTGCCTGGCCCGGGCTTGCGATCGAAGACAGCAATTTGACGGTGCAGATTTCGGCGTTGCGGCGGATATTCGGAGAGGCGGCCGGCGGTGCGGAATGGATCGAGACCTTGCCGCGCCGCGGCTACCGCTACATCGGCCCTGACGTCGCGACCGCACCCGTCAGGACCAGCCTGCAAGAAACGCCACCGCTTGTGCTGCCTGACAGGCCATCGATCGCGGTGCTGCCATTTTCAAATTTGAGCGGCGATACGGAGCAGGACTATTTCGCCGACGGCATGGTCGACGATATCATCACCGGCCTGTCGCGCATCAAGTGGCTGTTCGTGATCGCGCGCAACTCGACCTTTATTTACAAGGGTCAGGCAGTCGACGTGAAGCAGGTCGGTCGCGACCTCGGCGTGCGCTACGTGCTCGAAGGCAGCGTGCGCAGGGCAGCGGATCGCGTCCGCATCACCGGGCAGCTCATCGATGCCGCGACCGGCGCGCATGTGTGGGCCGAGCGGTACGACCGAAGATTTGAAGATATCTTCGCGCTTCAGGACGAGATCGCATTGTCGGTCGTCGGTACGATCGAGCCGAGTCTGCGACGGGCCGAAGTCGAGCGCGTCAGACGCAAGCGGCCGGACAGTCTCGATGCCTACGATCTTGTCCTGCAGGCTCAGTCCGACGTCTATTCCGGGATGCCGGCCCAGGTCACGGCGGCACTCCCGCTTTTGGAACGTGCGCTCACGCTTGAGCCGACTTATGCGTTGGCACACGCGTTTGCCGCCATGTGCCATCACTGTCTGTTCCTGCGCGCAGGACTGCGCGAGGAAAGCCGGGTCGCGTCCATCCACCATGCCCGCGCAGCCATTCTGCATGGACAGGACGACGCCATCGCTCTCTCTTTCGCCGGATTCTCCATAGGAATGGATGATCATGATCATGCGGCGGCGTTCGCGGCGCTGGATGCGGCGCTCGCCATCAGCCCGTCGTCCGCTCTGACCTACATTGTTGGCGGTGTCATTCTTGGATGGGCCGGAGAAGCCGAGCGCGCGATCGAATGGGGTGAGCGGGCAATGCGCCTGAGCCCATTCGACCCCTGGATATGGTCGGCGTTCCACGCGCTCATACTCGGCCATTTTCATCGCGGTCGGTTCGACGAGGCCGTCCGCGCGGCCTACAGAGCCGTCCAATTCAATCCCGGCCACAGCATCTCCCACATGCTGCTGGCGGCATCGCTCGCCAAAGTCGGACGGCTGGAGGAAGCCAAGGCGGCTGCGGCGCGCGTCCTCGATTTGCAGCCGGCGTTTCGCTACAGCAGGCAGTTTGCAGGCGTAAATTGCGCGCCGCCGCTCGCCGGGTCTTTGAGTGACGCCCTTCGCGCGGCGGGCCTCCCGCAGTGACAATCGAGCGAAAAAGTTCAAGCCGCCTTAACCCAGTTGCTTGCCCGCAGTTCATTTTCATCGAAAGCAATAATCGCGCTTAATAGGACCGCGAGACAATCGATGAATGGCTGTTCGTTGCACAAAATGACAGCCGTTCAGGGCTTGCGTCGATGTCCACACGCACCAAGTCTCTGGGATGAACGACAAGACTGTTCTGATCTCCGGTGGAGGAATTGCCGGGCCGGCATTGGCCTTCTGGTTGAAAGCAGCCGGATTTAGTCCGACTTTGATTGAGATTGCGCCTGCGCTGCGCACGGGCGGCTATGTCATCGATTTCTGGGGGCTCGGGTACGATATTGCCGAGCGGATGGGATTACGCGAGGAGATCAATCGTATCGGCTACCACGTGCGCGAGCTGCGCATCGTGAACGCGCAAGGCGAACGTGTCGCGGGTTTCGGAACGCAGGTGTTTGGTGAGATCACGGGCGGCCGCTTTGTAACACTCGGCCGCAGCGATCTCTCCCGCCTGCTTTTTGGAAAGATCAGGCACGATACCGAGGTCATCTTCGGTAACGAGATTGTTCAGATCGAAGAAACGCCGGACGATGTCCGGGTGAATTTCAGAAACGGTGGAGAGCGGCGATTTGATTTGGTGATTGGCGCTGATGGTTTGCACTCGGCCGTCCGCAAGGTCGTATTCGGGCCGCAGGAGCGGTTTGAAAAACGGCTCGGCTATCTCGTCGCTGCGTTCGAGGTGAAGGGGTATCGTCCGCGCGCCGACGATGTCTACGTGATGTTTTGCGAGCCGGGGCGGATGCTGGGTCGTTTTGCATTGCATGGCGATCGGACCCTGTTTCTGTTTGTTTTCGCGGCTGACATCCACGAGCGCCTTGCTTCGTTGGATACGAGAAAACAAAAGGATATTTTGCGAAGAACATTCGGTGACGGGAAATGGGAATGTCCGCAAATTCTCGATGAACTCGACCGGGCGGATGATCTTTACATTGACCATGTCAGCCAGATCATCATGCCGGGCTGGTCAAAGGGACGCGTTGCGCTGGTCGGGGATGCTGCCTTTTGCGTGTCACTGACGGCCGGGCAGGGCACCGCTCTTGCCATGACCGCCGCCTACATACTGGCGGGCGAGCTTGCCAGCGCGGCAGGGCGCCACGGCGAGGCATTCGGCAACTACGAGAGGATTTTGCGCGACTTTATCGTCTCAAAACAGCAGGGCGCGCAACGCTTCGCTTCTGCGTTTGCTCCAAAGACAAAATGGGGTCTGGTTTTCCGCAATCTGGTTATCAACGCAACGGCGATTCCCGGACTGGCCCGGCTGACGTTCGGCCGCGATATCGTCGATAAGTTGATGCTACCCCGATATCAGTGGCCCGCAGGAGCGGCGCCATCTTCGCCCACAGCCGTTGACTTGCCCGGCCCGCTCTCGACTGAAGCGTGAGTCGGGCAATCCCGGTCCAGGGTGCGGAATCAGGCCGCCTTCGCCCACAGCTGTTTGCTCGCACGTCGCGCGCCCTCGACAAGCGACTGCAGCTTGAGCCAGACGATCTTGCTGTCGACCTGCACGCGGCCGGCGAAGGTGCCGAAGCCGCAGTCGACGCCGGCGATGACGTTTTCCCGGCCGACCACACTGGCGAAGTTCAGGATGCGGTCGGCCACCACCTCCGGATGCTCGACGACGTTCGTGGTGGAATCGATCACGCCCGGAATGATTTTTTTGCCGGCCGGCAGCTTCACGTTGCGCCAGACCTTCCATTCGTGCTCGTGCCGCGCATTCGCCGCCGGGAACGACACCGCATGCGGGCGGCCGGACAGCACGATGTCGATGATGTCCTTGATCTCGACGTCGGTATGGTGCGGCGCCATGGTCGAACCCCAGCACACATGCATGCGCATGCGCTCGGGCGGCAGATCGCGCACGGCGTGATTGAGCGCGGCCACGTTGACGGAAATGATTCTGCGGTAGTCCGCGATCGGCAGGTCGAGATAGACCATGTGCCGCAGCATCGCGAGGTCGGGACAATCGAGCTGGAGGATGAACCCGGCTTCGACGATCGCCTGATATTCCCGCCGCATCACGTCGGCGAGCGCGTAGATGTAGTCCTCGTCGGTCTTGTAATAGTTGTTCTTGAGATAGCGCGCGATCTGGCCGGGGGAGGGCGAGGTCATGAAGATGTCCTCGGTTTTCGCGCCCTTTAACGCGGTTTTCGCGAGATCGATGTCGGCCTGCGCCGCCGGCCAGTCCATCCAGGCCACCGGACCGTTGCAGGCGGGGCGGTGCTGGAACGGCGAGGCAAAGTGCTTGAGGATTTCCGCAAGCTCGGGAAATTCCGGCTCGCCGGTGCCCATCGGCGGCGCGCTCTCGCCTTCGTAGCCGGTCAGCCGC
>DASSRJ010000045.1:0-7106 GCA_035701845.1 Pseudolabrys sp.
TCCGGCGGCGCCTACATCGTGCGTCCGGGCGAATTCCCGGGCCTCGGTAGCTACATGCAGTATCTGTTCGCGCTGATGTTGGCCCTCGCCGTGCTCGCGATCATCACCGCGCGCGCCATCGAGCGCTCCCGGCTGGGCTACGGATTCGCCGCCATTCGCGACGACGAGTTGGCCGCCGAGGCATCGGGCGTGCCGACGCTGCGCCTGAAGCTTGTTGCGACCACGATATCGGGCGCGCTGATGGGCATGGCGGGCGCGCCGTTCCCCTATTACATCGGCTACCTGCAGCCGCAATCGGCCTTCGGCCTCGAATATGCGGTCAATTCAATCGCGATGCCGATGATCGGCGGCACCATGAGCTGGGTCGGACCGCTGGTCGGAACGCTGCTGCTTGGCACGTTGCAGCAGGTCGCCAATGTCACGATCTCCTCCGCGGTCAACCTGCTTCTCGTCGGCTTGCTGCTGATCGGCTTCGTGATCGTGGCGCCAAACGGAATTGTCGGACTGGTGCAGGACCGCCTGCGCGCACGGAGGGCGAAATGAACGCCATCCTGCACGTTCAGGGCCTGAGTAAGCGCTTCGGAGGCTTCGTCGCGCTTGATGGGATCGACCTTGAGGTTCAGCCGGGTGAGCGGCTCGGCCTGATCGGGCCCAATGGCTCCGGCAAGAGCACGCTGGTCAATTGCATTTGCGGGACATTGCAGAACGAGACCGGCTCGGTGCAATTCGACGGTCACATGGTCGACGGCCTGGCCGCTCACGAGCGGACGCATCGGGGCCTGGCACGAAGCTTCCAGCTGCCGCGGCCCTTCCCCAGCCTGACGCTCGCCGACAATTTGCGCATTCCCATGCTTTACACGGTGCACAAGCGCACCGGCACGCCGCTGCACGCCGATAATATCGAGGCGCGATGCGCCGAGTTGCTGCAGATGGTCGGACTTGCCAACAAGACCAGCCATCGGCCGCGCGATCTCACGCAGGTCGAGATGCGCAAACTCGAACTGGCGCGGGCCATGGCGGCGGAGCCGAAACTGCTGATTGCCGACGAATCCATGGCGGGCCTGTCGCATTCCGAAATCGAGGATATCCTCGCGCTGCTCGTTAAACTGAATGAAAGCGGTATCACGATCATTCTGATCGAACACATCATGACCGCGGTTATGAGCTTTTCGCAGCGCCTCGCGGTGCTTGTTTCAGGCAGGAAGATCGCAGACGGAAAGCCGCAGGACGTCGTGCGTGATCCCGAGGTGGTGAGGGCCTATCTTGGCGAGTAGCATCACCATAGAAAACGTAAACGCCGCCTATGGCGCGGTACGCGTGATCGAGGACGTCTCGCTCAACGTCAATGCCGGCGAAACCGTCGCCCTGCTCGGTACCAACGGCAACGGCAAAAGCACGCTGATGAAGTGCGTGATGGGCATCGTCCGCCCCAGCACCGGCCGCATCGTCGCGGAAATCGACGGCGAAAAGTTCGACCTGATCGGCCGCACCACCGAGCAGATTGTCGATCTTGGCATTGCGCTTGTGCCGGAAGGCCGCCGGCTGTTTCCGAAGCTCACAGTAGAAGAGAACCTGCTGCTCGGGGCGTCGCGCAAGAAGGCGCGCGCGCAGATCAACAGCAACCGCGATTTCTGCTTTGACGCTTTTCCCCGCCTGGCCGAGCGGAAAGGCCAGCTTGCCGGCTCCATGAGCGGTGGCGAACAACAGATGCTGGCGCTGGCCCGTGCGCTGATGCTGGCGCCCAGGATATTGCTGGTGGACGAGCCTTCAGTCGGTCTGGCGCCGCTGCTGGTTGCCCGCACCATCGACGCCATCAAGCAGCTCAAGGACCACTACCAGCTCACGGTGCTGATGGCGGAGCAGAACTTTAAACAGGCGGTGCGCATCGCCGACCGCGGCTACGTCATTGTCCATGGCAAGATCGCGTTCGAGGGCCGTTCGGCCGACGAGCTCAACAACAACGATCTGGTTCGCAAACTCTACATGGGGATGTGAGGGGAGGATCGAGTTCCGCTTCCGGCTCGAAACCGATCCTCACCGATACTTCACCACGATCGTATCGACGTGCTGACAATACCTGCACTCAAATGTGCGCCGGTCATAGCCGGATGTCCGATCCGGCTCGATCCATTCGAGCCGCATAAACGATCCACATTTGGGGCATCGTTGGTAATTGATTTGCGGGATTGTCAACTCGTGAACGTCAAAGCACCGCATGCTGGCCTCCTCGGCACAACGCAGGCGTCGTCCCCGTTTTGGTGAGAGTTTTAATTTGCGCGCAGTGCGAAGCGATTTCACCTAAATTTCTTGTAATGCGTATTTCTCCATTGGTCGCAAATTATCCCTCAAACCCTTAGTCGCGTTGAAGAAGATCGGCCGGAAGCTTTCTCAAATCATTAAGCAAAACGGCGCGGGATTTCTCCCGCGCCGTAATCGTTTCACACCCGCCGAGGTCTACTGAAGGGCTTTCTCGTACGGGAAGATCACGTTGCCGGTCTTCAGGTCGGCCGGGGTGAGCACGGTCTGGTAGTCCATGCCCTTCCAGGTCTCGAGGCCAGCGCCCTGCTTGATGCCGTGATACTGCACCTGCAGCATGCGCGACTTGGCCCATTCACCCTTGGCGCCTTTGCCGAAGGTGATGTCGCCCATGATCGTCTTCATCGTATGGCTGCGCAGATAATCCGCGATCTTGTCGTCATTGATGCTGTTGGTGGCCTTGATCGCGTCCGCCAGCATTTCGAGATAGGCGTAGCCCCAGGTGCCGAGATAATAGCCGAGCGGATCGACACCCTCCGACGCCGCGCGCGCCTGATAGATTTTCAGGAATTCATTGGTGGCCGGAGTCGCCTGTGATGGCACCCAGGTCTCGTAGTTGATGATGCCGTTGAGCGCGGGTCCGAGCTTGTTCTTGAACACGGTTGCCTGCAATCCAACCATGGCGCCACCAAGTATCTTCGGCTTGTAGCCGAGTTCCTTGATCGCCAGCACCATGCCGACCGAGTCGAGCGGATACGAGCAGACGACGACCGCGTCGGCATTGGCCGCCTGCAAGGCACGCACGATCGGCGTAAAGTCGGTCGTGTTGCCGGGATAGCTCTTGTCGTAGACGATCTTCTGCCCGTACTTCTTGGCGTTCTCGCGCGCGCCTTCACAGGCGTTCTTGGAGAACTCGAGGTCGGACCACGCGAGCGCCACGGTCTTCAGCTTTTGCTGAGCCGCAACCTGGAAGAAACCGTCGGTGAAAGCCGGCTTGGTATCCGGCCCCGAAGGCAGCATCGAGAAATATTTCGGATAGTTGAACTTGCTGTTCACGGCGAGGCCGAACAGGCCGATGAACACCTTGTTCTTCGAAATGATGACCGGCATGGCCGGCGCGATCATTGCGGTGGCGTAGGGACCGACCACGAGATCGACTTTGTCGACGTCGAGGAGCTTGGTGTAGATGCCCGGAACGGTCGATGGATTGCTCTGATCGTCATAGTAGACGATCTTCACCGGACGACCGATCAGGCCGCCCTTCTTGTTGACTTCCTCTTCCCAGATCTTGGCGCCGACCAATGCCTGCTTGCCGTTCGGCGCAAGCGGGCCGGTCAGAGCCATGCTGAAGCCGATCTTGATCGGCTCCTTGTTCTGCGCCTGCGCGCCCGAAATGACGAACATTCCGCCGGCAACGACGGTGACCGCCACTCCTGCAAGCCAGGCAAAGGTCCGGGTTTTGAAACGTTGAATCATTATTGTCCTCCCAATCTGTTATTTTCAGCCATCTTATGCGCATTTCTTTGAAATAGGCTAGAGGGTGGGCGGCCCACCAGGTGGGCTAAATGCCTTCCACCATGATTGTCTCGACTTCACCGGCGCCGCTGCGGCGGAAGACCGCCGCTTTGTCGTATTCCGGCGACGTGAAACAGGCCACGCCCTGCTCAAAGGTGGGAAATTCGATGACGATGAACCTGTGGAATTTGTCGGGGCCCTCCATGATCTGGAAACGCCCGCCCCGCGCCAGCACCTTGCCGCCAAACTTGGCGATAATGCCCGGCACCAGGTCGGTGTATTTCTTGTATTCGACCGGGTCGTTGACCTTCGACCGCGCAACCCAATAAGCCGGCATGTAAAGCTCCTTTTTGGCCGTGCCCAAGCTTGCGCTGGGCGTCCTTGTCTTTATAGGCGACACACGGGATTGTGGGGAGCCGGCGCAAGCTTGGTCAAAGGAGCAAAACGTCATGCCGCGCAAGGTGATCGACATTTCGGTGCCACTGGAGAACGATGTCGCTGCCGACCCGCCGGGCTATGGACCGAAGATCGAGTACCTTGATCATCAGGCCACCGCGCCCGATATCCTCAGATTTTTTCCCGGCTTGAAAAAAGAAGACCTGCCGGACGGCGAAGGATGGGGCTTCGAGTGGGTGCGCCTCTCAACACACTGCACGACGCATCTCGACGCGCCCTGGCACTTCGCCTCGACAATGGACCACGGCAAGCGCGCGATCACCATCGACGAAGTTCCGCTCGACTGGTGTTTCCAGCCCGGCGTGAAACTTGACTTCCGGCATTTTCCCGACGGCTATGTTGCAACTGCAAACGATGTCGAAACCGAGCTCAGGCGCATCGGCCACACATTGTCTCCGCTCGAAATCGTCGTGGTGAATACCAGTGCGGGGATGGCGTATGGACGCCCCGATTATGTTGCCAAGGGCTGCGGCATGGGACGCGAGGCGACGATGTACCTGCTCGAACGCGGCGTGCGTGTGACCGGAATCGATGGCTGGAGCTGGGACGCGCCGTTTGTCTTTACAATGAAGAAGTATGCCGAGACGCGTGACGCGTCATTGATCTGGGAGGGTCACCGGGCCGGACGCGAAATCGGATACTGTCATATCGAGAAACTTCACAATCTCGAGGCGCTGCCGCCAACCGGCTTCGTGGTCAGCTGTTTCCCGGTGAAAGTGCGTGGCGGCTCAGCCGGCTGGACGAGGGCTGTTGCAATCATTGATGCTTGATTGCCCACCGTGCCGGGCGATAGCATCCCGTCCAACCAAAGGCCCCGGGTCAAATCCCGGCAAAATAAACGTTTTTCAGGGAGGATCACGTGGACAGACGTCATTTCGTCGCCGGTAGCGCCGCGGCTGCGGCGGCTTTCGGCTTGCGGCCGGTTTTCGCACAGGACGCTTACCCCTCGCATGCAATCACCTTCATCAATCCGTTTCCGCCAGGCGGTGCGGTCGACACGGTCATACGTCCTTTTGCTTCAATGCTCGAGCCGCTGCTTAAGCAGCCGGTTGTGATCGAAACGAAGGCAGGCGCTGCAGGCCAGGTCGGAGCACAGGTGGCGGCCAGCGCCAAACCCGACGGCTATACGTTGCTCGCTCACCTGCCATCGATGTCCGGCTTCGAGGCCGTGGACAAGACGTTCGGCCGTACGCCCAAGTTTACGCGCGCCGATTTCATCCCGATCGCACGGCTCACTGAAGGTCCGATGGTGATCGTCGTCAATGACCAGCAACCTTACAAGACGCTCAAGGAGCTGGTCGATGACGCCAAAAAGCGTCCGGACCAGATCATCTTCAGTTCGTCCGGACTTTACGGCGCACTGCATCTTCCAACCGCATTGTTCCTGAACGCCGCCGGCGTCAAGATGCGTCATCTGCCGACCAACGGCGGCGGACCCGCGCTGACTGCCGTTCTCGGTAACAACTCGCAGGTGTTGGTGACATCGATTGCTGCGGCGAGCGGCCAGATGAAGGCCGGCAAGTTGCGCGCCCTCGCCTGCTTCTCGCCCAAGCGCGCGGCCTCGTCGCCAGACGTGCCGACGATGAAGGAGCTCGGCTATGACGTCGAATTCTCTATTTGGGTCGGCTTGTTTGCCCCCAAAGGTACGCCGACGCCCGCTATCGCCAGATTGCGTACGGAAACCAAAAAAGTTGCCGCAAGCGACCAGTTCAAGAAAGCGGTCGAAAATGTCGGTGATGTAGTGGCCTATCTCGATCAACCGGAGTTCACGAAATTCTGGGATGAGGACGCCAAACGCGTCGAGCAAGCGGTCAGCTTGATCGGCAAAGTGAGTTAGGACGACGGCAAGCCCGGAACGGCGACACGCCGCGCGTTGCATTCATAGACGAGCGCGCGGCTTTCTCGGTCGCTCATGAATGCAAAAACAACGATTAGGGAGGATCAACCATGGACCGTCGCAATTTTCTCGTCGGCACGACCGCTCTTGCGGCCGCCGGTCCGGTGTTCGCGCAAGAGACTTTTCCCTCGCATGCGATCACGATTATCAACGCGTTTCCGCCGGGCGGCGCCAACGATCTCGTGACACGGCCGTTTGCCGCTGCGCTCGAGCCCGTGGTGAAGCAACCGGTTGTGGTCGAGACCAAGGCGGGCGCCGGCGGCCAGGTCGGCGCCCAGGTGGCCGCAAGCGCCAAGCCGGATGGCTACACGCTGCTCTCGCACAACAATGGAATTTCCGGCTACGAGGAAGTCGACAGGCTGTTCGGGCGCCAGCCTAAAACAACCAAGGCCGATTTCATCCCGTTGGCGCGGCTGATTGCCGACCCGGTCCTGGTGGTCGTCAATGCCCAGCAACCGTACATGAGCCTCAAGGAATTCCTCGACGACGCCAAAAAGCGGCCGGAGGCAATCATCTACAGCTCGGGAGGACTCTACGGCGCGACCCACCTCCCGGTGGCACTGCTTGAGAAGGCCACCGGCATCCCGAAGCTGCGCCACCTGCCGACCAACGGCGGAGGGCCGGCCATAACCGCGCTGCTCGGCAACAATGCGCAGATGAGCACGCAGACCGTTACTGCGACGCTGTCACACATCAAGGCGGGCAAGCTTCGCCCGCTGGCCTCGTTCGGCGGCAAGCGATCGAAGGCTCTGCCCGACGTGCCGACCCTGAAGGAGCTTGGTTACAACGTCGAATATTACCTGTGGGTCGGCATCTTCGCGCCGAAAGGTGTGCCCGCCAACGTCGTCTCGACACTGAACGTCGCCGTCAACAAGGCCGGAAACTCCGACGTATTCAAAACGGCCATCTCCAACGCCGGATTGGACTTCGCATTCCTCGACGCGGCCGGATTCGCCAAGTTCTGGGAGGAAGACGCAAAACA
>DASSRJ010000046.1:0-36892 GCA_035701845.1 Pseudolabrys sp.
GCTGACGCGCTTCGGCGGACTCAAACCCGCCGAAGCTCACGTAGTGAGCGTAGGCCGGGTCGGCGGACTCAAACCCGCCAAAGCTCGCGCAGCGAGCGTAGGCCGGGTCGCGGGGACGAGCGGTTGATTCAATCTGAATGGGCAATGCTCTAGGCCTCGATGCCGCCACGTGCGAGGAACTGCTCCAGCCAGTGAATGTGATAGTTGCCGTCGATCACGTCTTTTTCGCGCACCAGCGCGCGAAAGAGCGGCAGGGTCGTCTCAATTCCGTCGACCACGACTTCGTCGAGTGCGCGCTTGAGCCGCATCAGGCACTCGGTGCGGGTCTTTCCGTGCACGATCAGCTTGCCGACGAGTGAATCGTAGTAGGGGGGGATGGTGTAGCCCTGATACACCGCGGAATCGATGCGAACGCCGAGTCCCCCGGGCGGGTGATAGTGCAGGATTTTCCCGGGCGAAGGACGGAATGAAACCGGGTTCTCCGCGTTGATGCGGCACTCGATCGCGTGGCCGTGAAATTTCACGTCGCTTTGCTTGATCGCGAGGTTGGCTCCGGCGGCAACGCGGATCTGCTCGAAAATCAGGTCGATGTCGGTGATCATCTCGGTCACCGGGTGCTCGACCTGGATGCGCGTGTTCATCTCGATGAAGTAGAATTTGCCGTCCTCGTAGAGGAATTCGACGGTGCCGACGCCGAGATACCCGATCTCGCGCATCGCCTTGGCGACCGTCTCGCCGATCGTGTCGCGCGTGCCGGCGTTGAGCGCAGGAGAGGGGCCTTCCTCCCAGACTTTTTGGTGACGCCGCTGCAGGGAGCAGTCGCGCTCACCGAGATGGATGGCGTTTCCATGGCCGTCACCGAGCACCTGAATCTCGATGTGGCGGGGGCGCTCGAGATATTTTTCGATATAGACCGCATCGTCGCCAAAGGCGGCCTTGGCCTCGGCGCGGGCAGTCGACAGCGCCGTCGACAGCTCGGCGGCGGAACGGGCCAGCTTCATTCCCCGGCCGCCGCCGCCGGCAGCCGCCTTGATCAGGACCGGGAAGCCGATTTCGCTTGAGATTTTGTTTGCTTCCTGGTCGGAGCTCACCCCGCCTTGCGAGCCGGGCACAACGGGAATGCCAAGCTTTTTCGCGGTCCGCTTGGCTTCGATCTTGTCGCCCATAACGCGGATATGTTCGGGCTTCGGACCGATAAACTGGACGCCGTGTTCGGCAAGGATTTCCGCAAAGCGCGCGTTCTCGGACAGAAATCCGTAACCAGGATGAACGGCATCTGCTCCGGTGATCTCGCAGGCCGAAAGAATTGACGGGATGTTGAGGTAGCTGTCTTTCGCGGCGGGCGGGCCGATACAGACGCTCTCGTCTGCGAAACGCACATGCATGGCGTCCGCGTCGGCAGTCGAGTGCACCGCCACCGTCGGGATCCCGAGCTCCTTGCAGGCGCGCAGCACCCGCAGAGCGATTTCGCCACGATTGGCGATCAGGATTTTGTCGAACATGTTTGCCGTTCAGCGAAGAGCGAATAGCGAGTAGTGCTTTTCATTCTATTCGCTACTCCCTATTCGCTACTCGCTATCATTCAATAATCACCAACGGCTCGCCGAACTCGACCGGTTGCCCGTCCTCGAAAAGAATCTGAATGACGGTGCCGGCACGCGGGGCCGGTATCTGGTTCATTGTCTTCATTGCTTCGACGATCAGGAGCGTGTCGCCGGCCTTGACTGTGCTGCCGACGTCGATGAAGGGCTTGGCGCCCGGCTCCGGAGCCGCGTAGGCGGTGCCGACCATCGGCGAGATGACGACGCCGGGATGCTTCGAGGGGTCGACCGGCTTGATCGCAGTTTCCGCCGCAGTCTGCGGCGCGGCCACTTCCACGCGCACGGCTGCGGGCGCGGCGGTGGCCGTCGCGGCGCGCGCCACCCGCACGCGCCGGCCATCCTGTTCGATCTCGATCTCGGTCAGTCCGGTCTCATCCAGGAGCCCGGTCAGCTCGTGGATCAGGTCATGGTCGACGATCGATTTGGGTGATTTGCCCATTCGGCTCGCTCAGTTTTTTTGCCTGGCGCCGACCAGGCCAGCGAGGCCGGTGATCGCCAGCACGTAGCCGTCGACGCCGAAACCGGCGACCACCGCCTTTGCCGCCTTGGAAATATAAGAATTGTGCCTGAAGGCTTCGCGCTGATGAATGTTGGTGATGTGGATTTCGACCGCGGGCACCGTCGCCTGTACCGCAAGCAGCGCATCCATGATCGCAATCGACGTCGTTGTGTAGCCGGCGGGATTGATCACGATCCCCGCAGCTTTCCTGGAACGTGCCTCCTGGATCCAGTCAACCAGTTCGCCCTCCTTGTTCGATTGGCGACAGACCACATCCATGCCGAAGCGCTTCGCCGTCTGCGCGCAAAGTTTCTCAACGTCGGCCAGGGTCGCGCGCCCGTACTTCTCGGGTTCGCGCGTGCCGAGCAGGTTCATATTCGGTCCGTTGAGGACGTAGATCGTCTTGGCCATGAGGTCCCCGCCGAACTCGCGCGAGGGGCTCTGTGCGCGAGAAATCGTCGAACTTTATAGGTGGCCGCGACGGTAAGGGGAAGCCCGGACCGGCGTCAGGTCCGCGGTTTTGGCCCGCAAATCGCCTGGGTCTCGGATGCAGCCCAGTCGACGACTTCCTTGAGTGCCGTTAGCCCCCGGCGGCCGGCGGACCTGGCCTTGCCGTACATGTCGATCTGCCGATCGGCACTGGTGCCGTGGGCGACAATGACGTGCAGGTGCCTGATTTCTGCGGCGCAGTCGAGTGCCTCGATATCCTCGGCGATAAAATCGATGACCTGATCGAGCCATTGCGGGAGCGTGAGCGGTGAGCGGGAGAAAGGCTCAATGAATGTCGCAGCGATGCCGTAGCGCTGCGCATGCCACTTGTTCTCCTGCGTGATCGCGCGGCCGACGCGGTCAAATCCGGCATTGAGCGCGCGATCGCGATCGAGCGCGCGCACGAGACAGCGGAACAGCGCGGCGATCGCGATCGCATCGTCGAGCCGCGTGCAGCTGTCGGCAACGCGCAGCTCGATGGTCGGATTGTTGAGCGAGGGCCGTATGGCCCACCAGATATAGCTTGCGTCCGGAATGATCTTCGCCCAGGTCAGCGCGGAGATGAATTCGCGATAGTCCTCGTTGGTGCGAAAGAGTTCGGGCAATCCCGTGCGCGGCAACTCGTCATAGGCAGCCAGCCGGTAACCGACGAGACCGGTCAGGTGGCCTTGCCAGAACGGAGAGGAGGTTGAAAGTGCAAGCAGGAGGGGAAGGTAAGGCGTCAGCCGCATGATCAGGTTTATGCGCGTGTCGACGTCGGACACTGCGACGTGCACATGCATCCCGCACAGCATGTTGCGGTACCCGACCATCTGCAGGTCGTCCATGATGGGGCCGTAACGCGCCTTACGCGTGACCATCTGTTCCGGCCAGAAGGCGAGCGGAAAGGTCCCCATGGCGGCGAGGCCGAGGTGATGGCTGGCCGCCGCCTGTGCAAGGGTCCGGCGATAATGCCTGAGATGAGCGCGCGCCTCATCCATCGTGGTGCAGGGCGGGGTGGCGACCTCAAGCTGTGATTGCAGCATCTCGGTCATGACCCGGTCGCCGAGCTGCTTCTGCGCAAGCGCGAGGAATTTCTTGTTCGCGCGACGCACCGCATGGCGCGTCTTCGCGTCGAACAGGAAGTATTCTTCCTCCATCCCGAACGTATACATGCGCGCAACAACCGTTCCGCCGGAACTTTGTTCCGTTATCACTTTTGACGCAAAAACGGCCGCCGCTGGGTACCGCGGCGGCCGGAATCCGTACTGACGTGTGTTGAGGACCTGCCGCCCCTCAGCAGCTCGACTTGCCGCAACGCGAGGTGTTGACCTTCTCCTTGAGCGCCTCGAGGCCGACCGCGCCGACCACGACGTTGTCGCCGATCACATAGCTCGGCGTGCCGTTAAGCCCGAGCGCTTCGGCGAGCTTGAAGCTTTCCTGCAAGGTCGCCTTCACTTCGGGACTCGCAATGTCCTTGTCGAGGCGCACCATGTCGAGGCCGATGTCCTTGGCAACGGCCAGTGCGCGCGCCTTGTTTGCCTCACCGCGACCCCCGAGCAGCTTCTGATGGAATTCGAGATACTTTTTGCCCGTCTTGTCCTGCATACGGACCGCAACCGCCACCTGCGCCGCCTCGACCGAGCCCGGTCCGAGCACGGGGAATTCCTTCAGCACGACCTTTAGTTTCGGGTCGTCCTTGAGCAGCGTGAGCATGTCGTCCATGGCGCGCTTGCAGTACCCGCAATTGTAGTCGAAGAACTCAACGAAGGTGACGTTGCCGTTCGGATTGCCAATGACGACCTGCCGCGGCGAACTGAACAGCGCCTCCGAATATTGCTTGATCGCAGCTTTGTGCTTTTCCGACTGTGCTGCAGTCTGCCTCTTGTCGAGCTCGTTCATTGCCTCCTGAAGCACTTCAGGATGGGCGATCAGGTATTCGCGGACGATACGCTCGACCTCGCTGCGTTGATTGGCCGAGAACTCGTCGGCGTTTGAGCTCGGTGCTGCCGCCAGGGTCAACATGACCGCACAGGCGGGCGCGAGAGAGCGCGAAATCAATTTCATGGTTCTTTATCCTTGTGGCTAATGGAGGCCTGCGTTGGCATTGGGTGGCTTGACGTTGACAATGTCGTCGGCGCGCACCCATGCGGGAGAGCCGACAGGCAGACGGGTCTTGGCGCGGGCGGCGAGCTGCCGTGCGGTCTTGATGTCGCCGCGGCTGAACGCGGCCTGTGCGGAAGCCAGGTCGGCGTTGGCCAGATCACCTTTGCGACCGTAGGCCACGGCGAGCTGTGAGTAGGCATTGGGTGCCTCCGGCTCGCGTATAATTGCGGAGCGGAGCATGGCGACGGCCTCCTCGGACAGCTTCGCGTTGCCGGTGGCATTGAGCGCCTGTGCGAGCAGGATCTCGATCAGCGCATTGTTGTGCGACAGCTGGACAGCATGGCGCAGCGGCGCGATGGCTTCCGACGGATGGCCGCCTTCGAGCAGCGCCTGGCCCTTCAGCTCATAGAAATATGGATTGTTCGGCTGCACCTGGATGAGTGAATCGATTTGCGCAATCGCCTGCCGCAGGTCGGAGTTCCGGTAAGTCGAGATCGCGCGTGCGTAACGGGCCGGCAGGCTATGATCGGTGGCCGGGTAGCGCCGCGCGACCGTGTCGGGCCGTTCCAGAAACCCGGAAAGCTTGGCGCGCATCATGTCGTGGCGGAGCTGCAGTTCGGGCGGATCCTTGCGATCCCAGTAGGGGCTGGTCTTGGCGACGGTCTCGAGGGCGGCGACGCGTTCGGCCGGCATCGGATGGGTCTGCATGTAAGGGTCAATGTAGCGCGAATTGAATAACGATTCGCTGCTCAGCCGTTTGAACAGGTCGACCATGCCGCGCGGCGACTGGCCTGTCGCGTTAAGAAATTTCACTCCTGCGTGATCGGCCTGATCTTCCTGCGTGCGCACATAGGAAAGCATCGTGCGCATGATCGCCTGCTGCGGCGCCAGGATCGCAGCCGCTCCGACATCGGCGCCGCCGGCTCCGGCGCGGGAGCCGGCGACCGCCGCACCAATGCCGGCCAGCAACGCGATGATCGATGCCGTCTGCGCGGAGGCAAGCTGTTCGCGCAAGCGCTGCAGGTGACCGCCGGCAAGGTGCCCGGTTTCATGGGCAAAAACGCCAATGACTTCGTTCGGCGTCTTGGCGTCAAACAACGCTCCGGCATTGATGAAGATATGCCGGCCGTCCATCACGAAGGCGTTGAACGATCGGTCGCTCAGGACCACCACCCTCACATTCTGCTTCGCAAGTCCCGCCGCGCGCAGGATCGGCTGCGCATAATCGCGCAGCAACTGCTCGATCTCGGCGTCACGAATGATCGGCATTCCGCGTGTCGCGCTGTCCTGAGCGCGCGCGGGCGCGATGCCGGCGGTGCCGACGGCGGCCGCGGTGAGCAAGGCGATCGCCCGGGCTGCTGGCGCCCTGCGCCGCGTCCTGATAGCTGCTGGCGCCCTGCGCCGCGTCCTGATAGGTGTGCCGTCCAAGGACATGCCGATGTGCACCGAATGCGCGTGAAACTATTGGCGCCGTTGCAGGCGGTCAACGCGGCCTGCGATCACGACCCGGTCATGATGGCGCCGGCCGCAAGCAAACCGGGGAATGCGGCGGCAGCGGGGCGGAGAAACAAGGGCCAATCGGCCAAAAACGATGCTTGATGCGGCAAAAAAGCTGTTGGCGCCTTCGAAACGCAGCGATGTGCCACCGTTCATCGTCATGGATGTCATGGCGGCGGCGGCGCAGCGCGAAGCGCAGGGCGCCCATATCATCCACATGGAAGTTGGGCAGCCGGCTGCCCCTGCACCGGCGACGGCCATCCGGGCAGCGCAAGCGGCGCTTGCGCACGGGCGCATCGGCTACACCGAAACGCTGGGAATACCGTCCCTGCGTGCGCGGATTGCACGTCACTACAAGGATGCCTACGACCTCAGTCTCGATCCCGCACGTGTGGTGGCGACGACCGGTTCCTCCGGCGGGTTCATTCTGGCGTTCCTGTCACTGTTCGAGCCGGGCGACCGTGTCGCCTTGGCCAATCCCGGTTATCCGCCCTATCGCCATATCCTCTCTGCGCTCGGCTGCGAACCGGTGCTCATCGAAACATCGGCTGACACGCGGTGGGCTCTGTCCGCAAAGGCGCTGCTGGCGGCGCACCAGCGCAAGCCGCTCAAAGGTGTTGTGATCGCAAGTCCAGCCAATCCGACCGGGACCATGATGGATGCCGACACGCTCACCCGTGTGATCGCCGTGGCGGAGGCGGAAGGCATCCGGGTGATCTCCGATGAAATTTATCACGGGCTTGACTATGCGTTTGCCGCCGAAACCGCAGCCAACGTGTCGGACCACGCCGTCGTGATCAATTCTTTCTCGAAATATTTCTGCATGACCGGCTGGCGCGTCGGCTGGATGATCGTGCCGGACATTCTGGTCCGCCCGGTCGAGTGTCTGCAGGGCAATCTTGCGATTTCGGTGCCGACGCTGGCGCAGGTTGCCGCCGAGGCCGCATTCGGTGGCCGCGACGAGATGGAAGCCGTCAAGCATGGCTATGAAGAGAACCAGCGAATTCTAACGGACGGCCTGCCGAAAGCCGGACTGGACAAGTTTTTGCCGGTCGATGGCGCGTTCTATCTCTACGCGGATATTTCGAGTTTCTCCGACGACAGCCTGGATTTTGCAAAACGAATGCTCAACGAGGCAGGCGTTGCCGCAACGCCGGGTATCGACTTTGATCCGGTGAACGGAAAACACTTCCTGCGTTTCTGCTACGCCGGCTCCGCCGCCGAGATGCACGAGGCTGTCGCGCGTATCAGCAACTGGCTGCGGCGTTAGATGCGGGTTGCCGAAGCTGCGGCCGCGGCTATTTCTTGAACGCGCCGAGGATGGCGCGGATCCGCTCGCGGTTGATATTTTCCGAGGGCGTGGTGTCGCGCTCCGGTTCAAGCCGCGCATCGCAATTGACGTAGCTGGCCGAAACCATTTTTCCGGTGCGGTTGTCGAACCGGCGTTCCTCGCAGCGGCCTTTTTTGTCCGTCTCTACGACGATCGAAGCGACGCGGCTTGCGGCTTCGCCCCCTTCGGTCCGCGCCAACGGCGTTACCTTTGACACCGAACTCATCAGCTGCGGGTCGGTGGAGAGAACAGAACCTGCGGTCACGAAGGCGGCGAGAAAAAACAGTCCGGTGAGCGCTGCCATCACGATGACGGCGCGCCGGCCTTCTCCTGCCGAAAGGGCCCTGTCGCGGACCTGTTTTGCCTTTGGCTTGCGCATTGGCCTTTGAGGCGAAATTGACATGTTCCTGTAGCAGCTTACCGCCGCGCGCTTGATGAAAGTTAAATGAAACAGCTCAATTTGAATCTCGTTGGAGCAAGCCGGAAACGGCCGGAAACGGGCGCGGCAGCGCCCTTTTCATTGCGGCGGTCGATACCTACATGATTGGCCAACCCACTTAGCCCCAACAGGCCAATGCTCGATTTTGCCTCGTCGCCCGAGATCCGGGACGCCGGCGAAGCCGCGTCTCCGTCCGTCAGCGATACTGAAGTCCTCGACGCCTATTCCAATGCCGTCACCTCGGTTGCCGACGCCGTCGGCCCGGCCGTGGTGCGCGTTGAAGTGCGCGCGAAGAATGGCCGCCCGGCCGGCGTCGGGTCGGGCGTCATTATCGCCCCCGATGGGCTCGTGCTGACCAACAGTCACGTGGTCGAGGGCGCCAAAGACATCCGGCTGCAGGACGCCGAGGGCCATGTGATGGAAGCGCGCAGCCTGGGCGAGGATCCCGACACCGACCTGGCGCTGCTGCGCGCCGGCTTTGCGCGCGACCTGCCGAGCACGCTGCTGGGTGATTCCAAAGCGCTCAAACGCGGCCAGCTGGTCGTTGCGATCGGCAATCCGCTCGGCTTTGAGTCAACCGTGACGGCCGGAGTGATTTCGGCGCTGGGACGGTCGCTGCGCTCGCGCACGGGCAGGCTGATCGAGGACGTAATCCAGACCGACGCTGCGCTCAATCCGGGCAACTCCGGCGGCCCGCTGGTGTCGTCGCGGGGAGAGGTCATCGGAATAAACACGGCGGTTATCATGGGCGCGCAGGGCATCTGCTTTGCGGTCGCAAGCAACACCGCCCGGTTTGTTCTCGGCGAACTGATCCAGCACGGCCGCGTCCGGCGCGCCTATATCGGGATATCGGCGCAGACGGCAGCCATACCCCGCCGGCATGCGCGCGCGGCCGGCATCGAGGATGTGTCGGGTGCGATGATCACGGCGCTTGAGCCGCACGGCCCCGCCGCGCTCGCCGGGTTGATGAGCCTCGATACGGTCGTGCGCCTCGACAGCCTGCCTGTCACCGGCGTCGACGATCTGATCCGGGCGCTCAACGGCGAGCGTATCAATCGCGTAGCGACGATCGAGGTACTGCGCCGCGGGCAACTGCGCTCATTCGACGTCAAACCGCTGGAGCGGCCTGCAACCGCTCCGGCGGGGAGCACCCGCTAAGGCTTCCCTACTTTTTCTGTTCCGGTTTCGCCGCGTTCTTGCGCGCCGGCGGCTCGTAATTTCCTCCCGCCATGCATTTTTTAATGAAGGCGGAACGTTTCGCGCCCTGAAGCTGCTGGCTTTCGGCGCCGACTTTGCACGTCTCCATCTTTTCCTGCGACGTGACGGCTGCGGATGGCGTCGCCGCAAGCAGGACTGGAATGATGGCAATGGCAAGGGTTCGCAGCATCGGATCGGCTCCTTTTCGGTGTCGATGCGGACATGAGGATGGCACGCTTCAGTCGCTAGAGCAGCATCCGTTCGAGTTGATGCATTGTCTTATCCGCTCATTCCCGCGCAAGCGGGAATTCAGGGGCAATACTCTGAGGCTTCAATTTGCCGCCTGGGTCCCCGCTTTCGCGGGGACGAGCGGTCGATTCAATCTGAACGGACAATGCTCTAGCTCTTGTCGCCAAGCAGGCGCTTGCCCCACCATCCGCGTTTCGGAGCCGCCTGTTCATCCGATCCGGAGCTGGAGACGACCGGCGTCGATGATGCGAGGCCTGCGGCCGACGGCGGCATGCCTTCGCCGGAAAAGGCCGCCGGTTCGCGAATGGTGGAACGGCGCCGCGGCACGTCCTGCTCGCTTGCAGCCGCTGACGGCTCTTCGGGCTGCGGGGCAGGGGGATGCCCGATCGGCGCCGCATAAACGGGCTCGCTCTCGTACTGCGGCTGCTCGTCGGGCCGCTGCGCGTCGGACGCAGCCATTGCCTCGCCCTGAAATGAAGGCTTCTCACCGTTGCGCTGCCGGTTACGGCGGCCGCCGCGGCGTCCGCGCCGGCGGCGACGCCGCCCGCCATCGCGGGCCTCGCCTTCGCCAGATTGAGCATCTTGCTGATGCGGCGGTTGCTGTCCCGCACTGTCTTCTTCAGGCAGGCCGCCGTCATGATCCTCGTGCGCGATACCATGCTCAGGGACGGTGTCGTGCGTGAATGATTGCGCATCACGACGCGGCTCGCCGCCGCGCCCACGGCCGCCGCGGCCGCGCCGGCGCCGGCGCCGGCGGCCACCTTCGCGCTCTCCGTTTTCGCGGGGGACTTCACTTTCCCGCTCGCCAGCTGCGAGCTCGGCATCCTCTTCCTGTTCATCCGTTGTGGTGAAATCCTCTTCAGCTTCATCTGCCGAAACCGGGATCTGCGGCTGCTGGGCGGCAAGGTTGCGCGCGGCCTCGGGTGTATGCACCTGTTCGCCGCGATCGATGACGTAAGACTGCTGCCCGGTCACCGCCGGATCGGCGGATACCGTGATGGTGATGCGGAAGCGCTCCTCGAGCATGCGCAGATGCGCACGCTTGTGGTTGAGGACGTAGAGCGCGACTTCCGCGCGCGTGCGCACAATCAGATTGTGCATCGCGCCTTTGATCAGCATCTCCTCGACGGCACGCAGCAACTGCAGTGCGACCGACGACACCGAACGGACGTGTCCGCTGCCGCCGCACACCGGGCATTTTTCGGTCGAGCTTTCAAGCACCGACGTGCGGATGCGCTGGCGTGACATTTCGAGCAGCCCGAAATGGGAAATGCGCCCAACCTGGATTCTCGCGCGGTCATATTTGAGCGCTTCCTTCAGGCGCCGCTCGACCGTGCGGTTGTTGCGGCCCTCGTCCATGTCGATGAAGTCGATAACAATCAGGCCGGCGAGATCGCGCAGGCGCAGCTGCCGCGCGATTTCGTCCGCTGCTTCGCAGTTGGTCTTGAGCGCGGTGTCCTCGATGTGGTGCTCACGCGTCGCGCGCCCCGAGTTCACGTCGATCGCAACCAGGGCTTCGGCCTGGTTGATCACGATGTAACCGCCGGAGCGCAGCTGGACGACCGGCGAAAACATGGCATCGAGCTGGCTCTCGATGCCATAGCGCGTGAACAGCGGTTGCGTATCCTTGTACTGTTTTATGTTCTTGACGTGGCTCGGCATCAGCATGCGCATGAATTCGCGTGCTTCCTTGTAGCCTTCCTCGCCGGAGACGATGATTTCCTCGATGTCCTTGCCGTAAAGGTCGCGGATCGAGCGCTTGGTGAGCGAACCTTCTTCGTAGACCAGTTTTGGCGCGGTCGATTTGAGCGTGAGGTCGCGCACCGTTTCCCACAGGCGCAGCAGGTATTCGAAATCGCGTTTGACCTCGGTCTTGGTGCGGCTCGCGCCCGCGGTACGCAGGATCACGCCCATGCCTTCCGGCACTTCGAGTTCCTGCGAGATTTCCTTCAGGCGCATGCGATCTTCGGCGGACGTGATCTTGCGCGAAATGCCGCCGCCGCGCGCGGTGTTCGGCATCAGCACCGAATAACGGCCCGCGAGCGAGAGATAGCTCGTCAGCGCCGCGCCTTTGGTGCCGCGCTCTTCCTTGACGACCTGCACCAGCATCACCTGCCGGCGCTTGATCACTTCCTGAATCTTGTACTGGCGCCGGAATCGCGGAAGCCGCTCCTGCACCTCTTCGAGGGCGTCGGCACCGCCGACCGATTCCACCGCCTCATCGTCCGCATGGTCTTCGCCGTTGCCGTTTTCCACTGTGCCGGCAGCCGGGGAGTCGGCATCATGCGGCACATTTTCCGGCGCTGTGTCCGCGGTGAGGGCGCCCTCGGCCGCGGCGGACGGTTGCTCGCCTTCGGCGGTGGTTTCGAGCGGTGCGGCAACCGCCGGGGCAGCGTCCTCGCCGGGCGGACTTTCAGCCGGATGATGCTCTTGCGCCTCTGGCGCAAATTCGGTCGGCACCGCCTCGCGCTCGGCGGCGTAATCGGGAGCCTGCGCAAATTGGTCCTGTTCCGGTTCCCCAAACCCGGCATCGGCAGCTGGAACTTCCGTTGCGTCGGCCGAGGCTTCTTCGGCCGAAATCGGCTCGCTCTGCACGACATCGCGGCCCCGATGCCGTTCGGCACCGCGATGCCGGTGGCGGCGTCCGCGGCGCCCGGCCCGGTGCTCGGCTTCAGCATCAGCATCACGCTGGTCGCGCTCTTCCTGGGCAATCAGCGCCTGCCGGTCGGCGACAGGGATCTGATAGTAGTCCGGATGAATTTCCGAGAACGCGAGAAAGCCGTGACGATTGCCGCCGTAGTCCACAAAGGCGGCCTGCAACGATGGCTCAACGCGCGTAACCTTGGCGAGATAGATGTTACCGCGAAGCTGCTTGCGGTTGGCGCTCTCGAAGTCGAATTCCTCGACGCGATTGCCGCGTAGCACGACAACCCGGGTTTCCTCCGGATGGGTCGCGTCGATCAACATTTTGTCGGCCATTGGAAAATCTCACTGGGCCGCGAACTCCCGCGGGCTCGCGCGTAGCAGACGGCGCAAGTCGAATGTCCGGGGATCCGGCCTGGTAGGTGTTGAAGGGAAGGGCCGCGTGGCCAAGGCCCATACCATCGCGCGCCGTCACAATGGCGGCGCGTTGGCCAGGAACCTCAAAATACCTTTGCTGCGTCAGTGGCAGCATGAAACTTGCGACCCGTAGCGCTGCGGCCGCGCCTGAAGGCGCGAACCGAGGTTTCTCGTCTCTTACAGCCAGGTTGCGAACGGCTGCGGGCCGCGCGCTGATCCGGGTGCCTTCACAAGGGTTTCGGCTCGTTTCACTTGGCCGTCCGCCGACCTCCTCGGGAGGCGGTACTGGACCTAAGCGGCCGGGGCCCGAACACGGCACTACCGGAACTCTGACCGTAAGCAGACCTTACATACGGCCCGCCGTTCCCACTGGCAAGGGAAGCTTTGCAGTTAGGCCACAGTAACGCCGGGAAATGTGCCAACGATCAAGTTCCGTTAACCGAAACGCCGCCAATGGGTTAAAAAAGCGCATTATCAAGGGTTCGGATTCGTGACAGCCCGCGCCACCGCCATCGCCGGCACTCTCGCTTTTGCGCTGCTCAGCGACTCGGCCGGCTTGGCGGCCTTGGCGGCCGAGAGCGGTGTCACGGAGCATGTGCTGGCGGCCGCCGTGGTGCCGGAGGTCGTCGCGACAGACCTGCGCATCGGCGGCGATGATAAACAGACGAGATTTGTGGTCGACCTCAACCGGAAAATCGACCTCGCGGCGTTTACACTCGCCGATCCCTACAGAGTGGTCGTCGACCTGCCGCAGGTGAACTTCAAGTTTCCGGCCAAGGCCGGCGCCCAGAGCCGCGGCCTGGTCAAGGCGTTTCGCTACGGGCTGATCATGCAGGGCGGCTCGCGCATCGTGCTCGACACCAAGGGACCCGTGCGCATCGAAAAGGCTTTCGTGCTGGATGCCACGGAAGGCCAGCCGGCCCGGCTGGTGCTCGACCTTGCGGCAGTCGATCGCGCCGCTTTCATGCGAAACATCTCGCTGCAGACGCGACCCGCACACAATAACGGAGCGAAACCAGGCGAGCCGCCCGTCAAGGCAGACGGCGATGCGCGTCCGCTGATCGTCGTGGATCCCGGTCACGGCGGTATCGACAATGGAACAAAGGGGTCGGGCGGAGAGCTGGAAAAGGACATCGTGCTGGCTTTCTCGCAGACGCTTCGCGAGAAGCTTGAAAGCGGAGGAAAATACCGGGTCGCCATGACGCGCTCTGACGACAGCTTTATTCCATTGTCCGAGCGGGTGCGCTTCGCGCGCACGCGCGGTGCCGGACTTTTCATTTCGATTCATGCCGACGCCTTGCCGCGGAAAGAGGGGCTCGCCGAAGGTGCGACCGTCTATACGCTTTCCGAGACCGCTTCCGACGCCGAGGCGGCAAGGCTTGCCGAGGCGGAGAACAAGGCCGACGTGATTGCGGGCGTCGACCTGACTGCCGAACCCAATGATGTCGCCAATATTCTCGTCGACCTGGCGCAGCGCGAAACCAAGACGTTCTCCATGCAGTTTGCGCGCACGGTCGTTGATGAGCTCAAGAGTGCGGCTCGCATGCACAAGCACCCGCTGAAGTCGGCCGGATTTAAAGTGTTAACAGCTCCGGATGTACCGTCGGTGCTCATCGAACTCGGTTACATGTCGACAAAAGACGACCTCAAGCAGCTCAATTCACCGGCCTGGCGTGCGCGCACGGCCCAGGCCGTGGTTAAGGCCGTCGAGACCTACTTTACGCCGCGTGTGGCGGGCACCGGCGGAGGGGGACGCTAGATGTGTGCCGGCCTCAGTTTCAACATAAAACCCAGCAAACACAGCGCGATGGCCGCTTACCGGACATGAATCGGCAGGAAGTGATAAAAGACCGGGCGCGACACGGGACCATGCGATCATGAAGCTCTTGCTTCGTTTCTTCGGCTTCCTGTTTGCGGCCGGCACCATCCTGTTCGTGGTGGGCGTGGCCGCGGCCGCCGGTCTCCTCTGGCATTTTTCCAAGGACCTGCCGGACTATTCGCAGCTGCAGGATTACGAACCGCCGGTGATGACGCGTGTGCATGCGGCCGATGGCTCGCTGGTTGCGGAATACGCGCGCGAGCGGCGGCTCTACATACCAATCCAGGCGGTCCCCAAGATGGTGATCAATGCGTTCCTGGCCGCCGAGGACAAGAACTTCTACGAACACGGCGGCCTGGATTTCACCGGCATTGCGCGCGCTGCGGTCAACTATCTTCAGAACTACGGCTCAAGCCGGCGCCCGCAAGGGGCTTCGACGATCACGCAGCAGGTTGCCAAGAACTTCCTGCTGACCAACGAGCTGTCCATTTCACGTAAGGTCAAGGAGGCGCTGCTGGCGCTGAAGATTGAGCGCACGTACAGCAAGGACAAGATCCTCGAGCTTTACCTGAACGAGATTTACCTCGGCTTGGGTGCTTACGGCATCGCGGCTGCATCACTCACCTATTTCGATAAGGCGGTCAACGAGCTGACGATCCCCGAGGCCGCCTATCTTGCATCGCTGCCAAAAGCTCCGAGCAACTATCACCCGTTCCGGCAACGCGAGCGCGCTATCGAACGCCGCAATTGGGTGCTCGATCGCATGGCGGAGGCCGGCTTTGTAAAGACCGCCGATGCGGAGAAGGCAAAGCGCTCGCCGCTTGGCGTCACGAGCAAGTCGACAAGCGCACATACCTTCGCGGGCGAATTCTTCGCCGAAGAAGTGCGGCGCGAGCTCTATGAGCGCTACGGCGAAAAGAAGTTGTATGAAGGCGGACTGTCGGTCCGTACGTCGCTCGATCCGAAGCTGCAGGTCCTGGCGCGCAAGACCATGATCGACGGCCTGGTGCGCTTCGATCAGACCCAGGGCTGGCGCGGGCCGGTGACCAAAGTCGACATCGCCGGCGATTGGGGCGTCAAGCTTGCCGAAGTCAAAGCCTTGTCCGACGTTGCGCCCTGGCGGCTTGCGGTGGTGCTGGATGTCGGTGACCAGTCGGCGCGCATCGGGCTGCAGCCCGGACGCGACCCCGGCGGCTTTGTCAGCAAGGAGCGCACCGTCGGCATTCTGCCGCTCGATGGTCTCAAATGGGCAAAGACCGGCGGCAAGATTCCGACGAAAGTCAGTCAGGTCCTCAGCGCGGGCGATGTCGTCTATGTCGAGCCCGCGAAGACCGAAGGCCAGTTCGGCCTGCGGCAGGTGCCGGAAATTTCCGGTGCCATGGTGGTCGAGGATCCGTTGACCGGGCGCGTGCTCGCGATGGTCGGCGGATTTTCGTTCGATCAAAGCCAGTTCAATCGCGCGACGCAGGCGCTTCGCCAGCCGGGCTCGTCATTCAAGCCGTTCGTCTATGCCGCCGCGTTGGACAATGGCTATACCCCATCGACCATCGTGCTCGATGCGCCGCTCGAGATCGATCAAGGTCCGGGCATCGGTGTCTGGCGGCCGGAAAACTATGAAGGAAAATTTTACGGACCGTCGACGCTGCGTTTCGGTATCGAGCATTCCCGCAACGTGATGACCGTCCGGCTCGCGCAGGACATCGGCATGCCGTTGATTGCCGACTACGCCAAACGTTTTGGCGTCTACGACGACTTGCCCCCGTATCTTTCATTCTCTCTGGGCGCCGGCGAGACGACGTTGCTGCGCATGGTGACGGCCTACGGAATGTTCGATAACGGCGGGCGACGCATCAAGCCGACGCTCATCGACCGCATCCAGGATCGTTACGGGCATACGGTTTACAAGCATGACGAGCGCGAGTGCATCGGCTGCGACGCCAAGAAGTGGGAAAATCAGCCTGAGCCCTCTCTGGTCGACAGGCGGCAGCAGGTGCTCGACCCGATGACGGCCTACCAGATCACGTCGATGATGGAGGGCGTCGTCCAGCGCGGTACGGCGACCGTGGTCCGCGAGGTCGGCCGGCCGGTGGCGGGCAAGACCGGCACGACGAATGACGAAAAAGATGCCTGGTTCATCGGCTTCACGCCGGATGTCGTCGTCGGCGTTTACATGGGTTACGACAAGCCGCGTCATATCGGACGCGGTGCGACCGGCGGTCACCTCGCTGCGCCGATCGTGAAGGACTTCCTCAAAGCCGCGCTCGCCGACAAGCCTGCGGTACCTTTCCGCGTGCCGCCGGGGATCAAGCTCATACGCGTCGACGCCAAGACCGGAATGCGCGCAGGCCCGGAGACATCACGCGCAATTCTTGAGGCGTTCAAGCCGGGCACCGCGCCGCCATCGGACGGTTACTCTGTCGTTGGCAGCGGCGATGGCAGGGACGTCGAGCGGCCTTGGGGCGTCGGCGTAAGTCCCGATGCCGACCGGGCTGTTCGTTCGGGCACAGGCGGCCTGTACTGAGCAACTTCCGGATTGTCTTGGTGAAGGCCCCCGGGGTGGATGCCGGGGGCTTTGCTTTTCAATGCGACACCGACATTGCGCGCGCGGACAAGATCGCGTCTTGAGGGTTGCAGCACAAGTTCAGGAACGCTACATGCGGAACGATTGCGGCGAGGGTTAAATCGATGCGGGCGGAAACTCAAAATCTGGTCGAGGAAATCAAGCAGTCCGTGCGGCTGCTGAGGAGGCATCTTTGACGTCGACACCGCGACCCGACGTCTCGCCGAACTGAACAAAGAATCGGAAGATCCCAATCTCTGGAACGATCAGGCGCGCGCGCAACGCGTGATGCGCGAGCGCGATGCGCTGGACGATCAGCTCAAGGCGATCGGCCGCATCGAGCAGGAGCTCGAGGATCAGCTCACGCTCATCGAGCTCGGCGAGGCGGAAAAGGACGACAAGACCGTCGGCGAAGCTGAAGCCGCCCTCAGGCGCCTGAAGACCGAAGTGGCCCGCCGCGAGCTGGAAGCGCTTCTGTCCGGCGAGGCCGATGCCAATGACTGCTATCTCGAAGTGCATGCCGGCGCGGGCGGGACCGAAAGCCAGGACTGGGCGAGCATGCTGATGCGGATGTACGTGCGCTGGGCTGAAGCGCATGGCTACAAGGTCGAATGGATTGAAGAGACGGAAGGCGAGGGTGCCGGCATCAAGTCGGCGACGGTGGTCGTCAAGGGCCACAATGCCTACGGATGGCTCAAGAGCGAGAACGGCGTGCACCGCCTGGTGCGCATTTCGCCGTTTGATTCGAACGCGCGCCGCCACACATCGTTCGCCAGCGTCACCGTCTATCCGGTGGTCGATGACCGCATCAAGATCGATATCAAGGAAAGCGACGTGCGCACCGACGTCATGCGGTCGGGCGGCGCGGGCGGGCAGCACGTCAACAAGACCGAATCGGCGGTGCGTTTGACGCACATCCCCACCAACATCGTGGTGAAATGCCAGAACGACCGGTCGCAGCATCGAAATCGCGCCATGGCCTGGGACATGCTGCGTGCGAAGCTGTTCGAGATCGAGATGAAGAAGCGCGAGGAGAAGGCGGCGGCGGAGCAGGCCGCCAAGACCGATATCGGCTGGGGCCACCAGATACGCTCTTACGTGCTTCAGCCCTATCAGATGGTGAAGGATCTGCGTACCGGCGTATCGACGTCCAACACGGCCGGCGTGCTCGACGGTGATCTCGACGAGTTCATGCAGGCGGCGCTCGCCCAGAAGGCGTTCGGGGGCGGGCCGGACAGTGTCGAGGACGTCGAATAATCGCGGCCGGTGTCAGATTTCCCCGAGCCTGAGGCCCGCACGCAGGAATTTCTGCGGATCGACCGCCTCGCCGTTGACCCGCGTCTCATAGTGAAGATGCGGGCCGGTCGATCGGCCGGTCGAGCCGATCCTGCCGATGGTTTCTCCGATGCGGACAAACTGACCGACCTTCACGCCGATCTGTGACAGGTGCCCGTACCGGCTCGCGAGGCCGTTGCCGTGGTTGATTTCCACCATGTTGCCGTAACCGCCCTCGCGTCCGGCGATCGTCACGCGTCCGGTGGCTGTCGCCCGCACCGGCTCTCCGGTCTCTCCGCGCAGGTCGATGCCGGTGTGGACCGCGGGCCGGCCCAGGAAGGGGTCCATGCGCATGCCGAACGGCGAGCTCATGTCGACCTCGCCGATGATAGGTTTGCGCACCGGCACCGCGACCAATGTATGCGTGTAACGGTCGATCTGCGCGCGGGCCACGTTCACGCGATAAAGCTGACGTTCGAAGGCGCCGGCGCCGGCATGCGGCGGCTTGATCGGAACAAACGGTCCGCCGACCGGCCCGTCGCCTCGCGATTTGCCGGGGTCGACCCCGAGATCCGCGAGCACGCTGCGCATGCGGCGCGCTTTGGTATCGATGCGCTCTTCAAGATTCGTGAGCGACGCCGCTTGCGTTTGCTCGATCTTGTCGAGCGACAGCGAAATGCGCGCGAGCACGCCGGTCAGCCCGCCATTTGTCGTGCGTTCGGCGATCTTCGTCGCCGCCGACGGGAGGTCGCGCGAATGGAGCCGCGCCTCGCGATCGGGCGGCGCAACGAAGATCACCGTGTCGTTGATCGGCGATGGCCGGGGCGTTCGCTCGGCCGCCCCGGGGGGCGCAACGCGCGACGGCTTGATAGTGCCGGTCGTCAATGTCTCGCCGCCAAGAGCGTTGGTGCGTTGCTCCAGGGTCGCCTGCCGCTGCAGCAGCGTGTTGAGCTTTTGCTCGAACTGCTCCTGGTCAAGCAACTGACGGCTCATGACGCGGTCTATCTGCGCGCGCAATTCGGCGATGCGATCCTCGTAGGCAAACTGCATCTCGGCCTGGCGGCCGATCAGCCGCGTGAGCACGTTCTCCCGAAACGCAAAGTAGGTGCCGGTTGCGACCGACCAGACACCCATCACGACCAGCGCACCCACCACGATCCAGAACGCGATCGGTCCGATCCGGATCTGGTGCCCGGCATGCGTGAGCGTGTAGCCCTTGTGGCTCCGTTGGACATGACGCGACATCGCCGCGGCGGATGCGCGCGGATGCGCGTGACGCGTGCCTTGCTCGGAAACCGGATGGTACGTCGAAACAGAATGCGACATCAAAACTCCGCGCAGCCGCGGGAAGGCCGCTGGCAGACGGAGCCGATATCAATCGGATATGGTTAAGAAACCGGTAATCGGAATGCGCTATCGCTGGAATTCTTCAGCGATTGCTGAGGATTATGCATTGCGTGCAGCCAGCAAAACGTCCCGCGCATGCCCGGGCACGCGAACTTTCGGCCAAATCCGGATGATGCAACCATCATCGCCAATCAGGAATGTCTTCCGCAGGACGCCCATAAATTTGCGCCCGTACATCGATTTCTCCCCCCAGGCGCCATACGCGGTCAGCATATCTTTGGCCTCGTCGGAACCCAGCGCGATTGACAGGCGATGCTTGGCTTTGAACTTGTCCTGCGCTGTTACCGGATCCGCTGAGACGCCGAGAATGGCGGTGCCGGCCTTGGCAAAATCAGCGCGCAGGCGCGAGAACTCCATCGCCTCCTTTGTGCAGCCGGGCGTATCGGCCTTGGGATAGAAGTAGAGGACGAGCTTGCCTCCCTTGAAATCACTCAATGAAATCTTGCCGCCGCCGTCCCTTTTGAGGGTGAAGGCCGGAGCTTTCGCCCCCGCAACAAGTTCGCGGCCCAAGCGGTCCGAGCGGCCCAAGCGACCCATGTGCCTTCCTTTCGTCGTTTTCGAGCGGTCAATGTCGCACATGCCATTTGCGTCGGAGGGGCGCAACAGGTTCCATACACATGCGCCGGAGGCCGCAGCGGTTGCTCGCCTGCCCGGCATTGCATTACGCGCGCTGCGTCGGACAAAAGGTGCGACTAACGCATGCTAAGCGGCGGACACGAGCGCGGACATCGAGTTCACCATGCTGTCGGCGTGGCCCGCGCGCCGTATCGTCACCGCGCAATGCATCGCCTGGCGCGGCGGCCGTGGTTTGGCCTGCGCTACACTGTTTCGAATCTGGTTCGCAGACCGCTCGTAAAGCGTCTGCTTCTCGGCGCGGCAATTTGCGTTTTCCTGGCGATCGCCGGCGTCCTCGGTCTGTGGTGGCGCCTGTCGAGCGGGCCGATCGAGCTCGACCTGGCGACTCCGTGGCTTAAAGCCGCGATCGAAGAAAATTTTGGCGGCAACCATTCCGTTGTCGTCGGCGGCACCCAGCTCGAGCGCGACGAAAAAGGCCGGACGTCACTGAGGCTCCGCGACATCGTGGTGCGCGATGCCGACGGAACGATTGTTGCAAGCGCGCCGAAAGCCGAGGTCGGGCTCTCCGGCAGAAGCCTGCTCATCGGTCAGCTGCGCGCCCAGAGCCTCAATCTCGTCGGGGCGGAAATGGCTGTCCGTATCGAAACCGACGGGCGGCTGACCGTGTTTGCCGGAGCCGACAAGCGGCCGATCGCCACTGCCACGGCGAACAGCAGCATGCCTGATGTCGATCAACCCGCTCCGTCGGCCAATCCGCAGGGCGCCTTGCGTGCAGAGTTCGAGAAGCTCGCAGGCATCATGGCGTGGATCGACGCGCTTGGGCAGACGGGGCTCGATGGCCACGACCTGCGTGAGCTGGGGCTGAAAAACGGCAACCTGGTCGTCGACGATCGGCGCAACGGCAAGCGTTGGACATTCGACGGCATCAACGCGAGCCTGACGCGCCCGGGGCGGGGCGGGGTCGTCTTCCGGCTTGAATCCGACAATCCGGAACGGCCCTGGGTGCTGAGCGCCGCAATGCGTCCTTTGACCGACGGTGTGCGCGCCGTCGGTATCGAAGCGCGCAAGGTTTCGATGCACGACATTCTGCTGGCGTTGAGAGTTAATGCCGACGATTTCGATATCGATCTGCCGGTGTCGGCGAGCGTCCGCGCCGATGTCCTGGCGGATGGAACGCCGCAGGTCGTTCAGGGTCAACTGTTTGCCGAGAAAGGGACAGTCGTCGACAGGAGCAACGACAAGGTCGGTTTCACCGTCGATCGGGCCGACATCAGATTCAATTGGGATAATCAACAGCGCAATCTGGTTGTTCCGTTTCAGGTTCAGTCGGGCGGCAATCAATTCACCATGCGCGCAACCCTGGACGCGCCGCAGGAGCAACCGGGCATATGGCTGATCAATCTGACGCGCGGTGATGCCGTTATTGACCCGGTTATTCTTGCTCCGGGCGCATCACCGGACGATGAGGGTGTGGCGCTCAATCGCGTGACTATGCGCCTGAAGGTCGACACCAATCGCAAACGCATCGACCTTGAGCAGGGTGACGTCAGTCGAATCGACACGCGCGCGTCGCACAGTCTCGGCCTCGCGCTTACAGGCCGCCTGGACTACAGCGGCAAGGAGCCGCATCTTGCTTTCGGCGTTGCGGGCACGCGCATGCCTGTCTATGCGCTGAAGCGCATTTGGCCCATCTTTGCGGCGGCGGACGTGCGTTCGTGGGTCGAGACGCATATTTCGGACGGCATCGTTGAGCGCATTGTCATCGCAGGCAATGCGGCGGTGCCCAACTTCAAGCATGAAGGGCCCCCGATGCCCGATGACGGTCTCTCGGTCGACATCGAGACAAGCGGCACGACATTGCGTCCGATCACCAGCCTGCCGGCCATTCGCGATGCCGACCTGACCGTGCGGATCAGGGGCCGCGCGGCAACTGTCAACGTTGGCCGCGGCACGGTCGAGGTTGCTCCAGGGCGCAGACTTAATATTGCCGGCGGCGTTTTCGAGGTGCCTGACACTCACCCCAAGCCGGCGCCTGCGCGGGCGAATTTCCGGATTGACGGCTCCGTGCCGGCAACAGTGGTGCTCCTTTCCAGCGAGGGTTTGCGTGACATTGTCGGAATATCGCTCGACCCCGCATCCACCCGCGGCACAGTGACGGCACAAGTTGCGGTAAAAATGGCGATCGCGCGAAAGATGTCGGACGACTCGTCGTCGTACACGATCAATGCCGACCTCACGAACTTTACAGCCGACAAAATGTTGCTCGGCCAGAAGATCGAGGCGCAGGCGCTCAAAGTGACCGCGTCTGGGGATGGCTACCAGATCAAAGGCGATGCGAAGGTCAACGGAACGCCTGCCTTTATTGATTTGCGCAGGCAGAAAGGCGATGCGGATGCCGAGTTGCGCATGCAGTCGGTCATTGACGATGCGGCTCGTCGCCGGCTTGGCATGGATGTCGGCAATGCGATCACCGGTGCCATCCCGATCAAGGTCGTTGGCAAGATCAATGATGACGGCAAAGACGAAGGCTTGAATGTTGAAGCCGATCTCACGCCCGTAAAGATCGACAATCTGTTCCCTGGCTGGACAAAGCCGGCCGGCCGGCCCGCGCGGGCGAGTTACAAGATGCTCAAGACTGCCAAGAGCATCCGCATCGACGACCTGAGCATTGACGGTTCGGGAGCTACGATCCGCGGTTCGGTTGAACTCGATGGCGCGACCAACGAAATCGTTTCCGCCAACTTTCCGGTATTCGCCTTGTCCGACGGCGACAGGGTGGCGCTCAAGGCCGACCGCGCCGCCGACGGCGTGCTGCATGTGTCCATGCGTGGCGACATCTACGACGGACGACATTTTGTGAAGTCGTCACTGGCCGGCTCGTCGGTGGATAAAAGCAAACCAAAGCTGGTGGATCTGGATCTGGAGGTAAAAGTCGGCACGGTCGCCGGCCACAACGGAGAAACCTTGCGCGGCCTGGATCTGAAGATGTCACGCCGCGGCGGTCACATCCGCAGCTTCGCCATGGCCAGCAAGATCGGCCGTGACACGCCGTTCAACGGCGACCTGCGCATACGTTCACGCGACAATCACCAGGTCATCTATTTTGAGACGGACGATGCGGGTGCGCTGTTCCGGTTCACGGACATGTATCCGCGCATGTACGGCGGCCGGATGTGGCTGGCGATGGACCCGCCGACGCAGGAACAGTCACCGCAGATCGGTACTCTTTATATCCACAGGTTCGCTGTGCGCGGGGAACCGGCGCTCGACAAGATCGTGTCGGGGGCGCCGAATTCTCCCGGTGGCGGCCACGGTACCTCCGGCGTCGACTTCAGCGAGATGCGCGCGGAGTTCACGCGCTTTCCCGGCAAGATGTCAATTCGCGACGGGATCGTGCGCGGCCCCCTGATCGGCGCGACCGTCGAAGGAAACATTGATTACGTGAGGGACGACGTGCATCTGCGGGGCACGTTCGTTCCGTTCTATGGGATCAACAATATGTTCGGGCAGATTCCGATCGTCGGCCTGTTCCTTGGCGGCGGCAACAAGGAAGGTCTGCTCGGCATCAATTATGAGGCGGTCGGCCCGCCCGGCGCGCCAAGGGTCACGGTCAATCCGGTCAGCGCGATCGCGCCCGGCCTGCTGCGGAAATTTGTTCCATCGCCGGGAACGTTCGATCCGAAGTTCGCTCCGGGGCCGGGAGCATACGATCAGAATTTTACTCCGCCGTCGCGCTAGTCTAGACCGGTTTAGTCAGTGCGGCTTCAGCAGGACGTGCTGTTTTTTGCCAAGCGACAGCTTGATGACGCCATCCGGCGTCACGTCTTTGCTGGCGATCACGTGCTTGTCGTTCGCGATGCGGACGTCGTTGACCGCAACGGCTCCGTTGCCGATGGCGCGCCGGACTTCGCCGTTCGACGCTGCAAGGCCGGCCAGCACAAAGGCATTGAGCACGCCAATGCCCGCCGACAGATCCTTCTTTGAAACCGGTACGGTCGGCAGGGACAAGGACGTGGCTCCTTCCTCGAAAGTCCTTCGCGCCGTCTCGGCCGCCTGATCGGCGGCGGCGCGGCCGTGCACGAGCGCCGTTGCCTCGGTGGCGAGAATCTTCTTTGCGTCGTTGATCTCGTTGTCCTTGAGCGACGCAAGGCGCGCAATCTCATTCATCGGCAGGACGGTGAAGAGCTTCAGGAAGCGCACGACGTCGCCGTCCTCGGTGTTGCGCCAGTATTGCCAATAGTCGTACGGGCTCACTTGATCGGCATTGAGCCACACCGCGCCGGCCGCCGTCTTGCCCATCTTGGCGCCGGACGACGTCGTGATCAGCGGCGCGGTCAGGGCGAACAGCTGAATGTTCTGCATGCGGCGGCCGAGGTCGATGCCGTTGACGATGTTGCCCCACTGATCGGAGCCGCCCATCTGCAGGATGCAGCCGTGACGTTTGTTCAGCTCGACGAAGTCGTACGCCTGCAGGACCATGTAGTTGAATTCAAGAAACGACAATTCCTGCTGGCGATCGAGACGCAACTTGACGGAATCGAAGGAGAGCATCCGGTTGACCGAAAAATGCCGGCCCACATCGCGCAGGAAGTCGATGTAGTTGAGCTTGTTCAGCCAGTCGGCATTGTTCGCCATGATGGCGTTGCCGCCCGATTCTTCAAATTTCAGGAACTTGGAAAAGATCGCCCGGATGCCGGCGAGATTGTCGTTGATCATCTCGTCGGTGAGGATCCGGCGACTTTCGTCTTTTCCCGAGGGGTCGCCGACGCGCGTCGTGCCGCCGCCCATCAGGGCGATCGGCCTGTGCCCGGTCTGCTGGAGCCAGTAGAGCATCATGATCGGCAGCAGCGAGCCGACATGCAGCGACGCAGCGGTGCAGTCAAATCCGATATAGGCCGTGATCGCACCCGTCTTGGCGCGCGCATCCAGCGTCTCGGGCTCCGAGACCTGATGAATGAAGCCGCGCTCGGCCAGGACGTTCAGGAAGTCGGACTTATACGCACTCATTTTGGGCTCTCGTGCCGCAGCCTTGTCGCGACGGTGGTGTAACAGGTCCCGCGTCGGATTCAATAATACGCGCCGGCAGCGAGCGTGCCTCGTGAGATGCCTTAAACGACCTTCCGGTCACCTCTTCGAAGACGGCCGGCACGGCGCAGCCGCTCAAGGACGTCTGGATTGTCCGCCACAACCCGTAACTTCCTCTTCAGGAAGGCCGCACAAAAACCCGCGTCGAACTGCCGATAGTCGTTGGTAATTTCTTCGCCCTTGCGAATGGTGCGCGTCGCAACGATGTGCCCATTGTGCCAATGGGTGTTGGCATTGTCGGAGTGATTCATGTGGTGGTCGTGATCGCTGGTCAGCAGAATCTCGCCGTCCACGCGGTATCCGTAATTCCAGATGTAATCGCGCGCCGGCTTGGGCAGTTTGGCAAACTGGGTGGGCGAGTAGACCCGGTCGAATCCGTCGACGAATCGCCAGACTTTCGTACCCTTGCGAATGACTTCGCCTGCAAAAACACCAAGGCCGTGAATGGCGCTTTTATCGAGATAAGTTCTGACAAGAAGCATGTTCATTCCGCGGACGGCTGTCCGCGTGTCGCCATTTCCCCGCCCGGCACGAAGCAAGCGTTGCGACGCAGGAGGCTTCGGCGAACCTTTACGCAGCCGGCTTGCGCTCCGTCTTCAGCCGCTTGTCGAGATAGGCGCTGATTGATGTAAGCAGCGCTTCGACCTTGCCGTCAAAGAAATGATTGGCGCCTTGCACAACCTTTTGTTCGATCACTATTCCCTTTTGGGTCTTGAGCTTGTCGACCAGCGTCGTCACGTCCTTGTGAGGGACAACGGCGTCCTTGTCCCCATGAATGATGAGACCCGATGAAGGGCAGGGAGCAAGGAACGAGAAGTCGTAAAGGTTGGCCGGCGGGCAGATCGAGATAAACCCCTCGATTTCCGGACGGCGCATCAATAGCTGCATTCCGATCCATGCGCCGAACGAAAAGCCTGCGATCCAGCAGCTCTTGGCTTCCGGGTTGATGGTCTGCGCCCAGTCGAGCGCGGCCGCAGCATCCGACAGTTCGCCCTGTCCGTGATCGAACGAGCCCTGGCTGCGGCCGACACCACGGAAATTAAAGCGCAGCGCCGAGAAGCCGCGGTGCACGAAGGCGTAGTAGAGCTGATAGATGATCGGGTGGTTCATCGTCCCGCCGAACTGCGGGTGCGGGTGAAGGATGATTGCGATCGGCGCGTTCTTTTGCCGCGCGGGGTGGTACCGCCCCTCGATGCGTCCGGCGGGGCCGGTAAAGATAATTTCAGGCATTGGTATCAACCTCGGACGTGTTCGCCGTGCGGCGACAGGATTTTGTTGCGCTCCGGAGGGACCTTAACGAACCGGTGCAACTAGTTTAGAATTATTCTAATTATATGATTTCCACTGTCCCCGGCTGCAGCACGCGCTATAAGGGCCGGGTGATTTCGGGCTTCTAACACGACCCGCAGGGCAAAAAGCAAGCTTTTTGCTGGGCCCGGGGTCAAAAGCGGTAATTAAATACTGGCGAAGACAATGCCTGATCGTGCGTATTTTGACTGGAACGCAACGGCTCCGCTTCAGGACGAGGCCCGGAAGGCGGTGTGCGCCGCGCTTGCGCGGACCGGCAATGCGTCGTCGGTCCACGCCGAAGGCCGTGCAGCCCGCCGCCTGATCGAGCAGGCGCGCGAAGAGGTAGCCAGGCTGGTCGGCGCCGAGAGCAGGAATGTCACCTTCACGAGCAGCGCAACCGAAGCGAATGCCCTGGCGCTGACGCCGGCAATCGAGTTCGGCGGGCGCCGCGAGGCGCGCGACCGGCTGTTTGTCTCCGCGACAGAGCACCCGTCGGTGCTGAGCGGCGGCCGCTTCAACGCCGGACAGGTCGAAGAACTTGCGGTTACGCGCGACGGTGTCGTCGACCTGGGTGCGCTTCGCCTGGTGTTGCCGCGATGCGAGCGGCCGCTGGTTTCGGTGATGCTTGCCAATAACGAAACCGGGGTTGTCCAGCCGATCAGCGAGATCGCCGGTATCGTGCATGCTGCAGGCGGCGTTCTTCACGTCGATGCCGTGCAGGGACCGGGCCGGATGGCATGCGACATCGGTGCGCTTGGCGCTGACCTGATGTCGATCTCCTCGCACAAGCTCGGCGGTCCGCAGGGCGCCGGTGCGCTCGTCCGGCGTGGCGACGTCCATATCGGCGAGCCGCTGATCAGAGGTGGTGGCCAGGAGCGCGGACTGCGTGCGGGAACGGAAAACGTGGCTGCCATTGCCGGATTTGGTGCCGCAGCCGCCGCGACGCGCGGATCGGATCCGCAGCGGCTCGCGGCGTTGCGCGATCGTTTCGAAGCGGGTCTCAGGTCCTCGACGCCGCAGGCAATTATCTTTGGCGAGAACGTGCAGCGGCTGCCTAATACAAGCCTGTTCACAGTTCCGGGGCTGAAGGCGGAAACTGCCATAATTGCCTTCGATCTCAACGGTATAGCGGTTTCGTCAGGTTCCGCATGCTCGTCGGGAAAGGTACAAGCCTCCCATGTTCTGGGCGCCATGGGCGTGGAACCCGCGCTTGCGCGGGGGGCCGTGCGAGTCAGTCTGGGCTGGAGCACCACCGAAGCCGAGATAGAAGCCTTGCTGATTGCTTGGAATAAGGTGGTTTCGTCATTACTTAACAGGCATGCAACCGCCGCCTGAGGCGGCGCCAACCGGGATCGATCGCGACGCACAAAGCGAACCGACCATAACCGACAAATCCAACCCGCGGTCCTTGCAACCGTGAGCGGAGGGAAGAATGCCGGCCGTACAAGAGACCGTCGACCAGGTCCGCCGTATCGACGTTGACCAATACAAGTATGGGTTCGAAACGAAGATCGAATCCGAGAAGGCCCCGAAGGGCCTTTCGGAAGATACGATCCGTTTCATCTCGGCCAAGAAGAACGAGCCGGACTGGATGCTCGCCTGGCGCCTTGAGGCCTATCGGCGCTGGCAGACCATGCGTGAGCCGACCTGGGCGCGCGTGAAGTATCCGAAGATCGATTATCAGGACATCTACTACTACGCGGCACCGAAGGCGTTCAAAGCGCCGAAGTCGCTCGATGAGGTCGATCCGGAAATCCTGAGGACCTACGAAAAGCTCGGCATACCGCTGAAGGAGCAGGAGATCCTCGCAGGCGTGCGCAAGCAAAGCGAGCCGAGCGCGCTCGATGATGAGACGACCGGCGGCGATTTCCGCTCCGGCCGCGTCGCCGTCGATGCCGTGTTCGATTCCGTTTCGGTCGCCACCACCTTCAAGGCGGAGCTGAAGAAAGCCGGCGTGATCTTCATGCCGATCTCGGAGGCGATCCGCGAGCATCCCGATCTCGTGAAAAAGTATCTCGGCTCGGTCGTGCCGACCTCGGACAATTTCTTCGCGACGCTTAATTCGGCGGTGTTCTCCGACGGCTCGTTTGTGTACGTGCCGGAGGGCGTCCGCTGCCCGATGGAGCTGTCGACCTATTTCCGCATCAATGAGAAATCGACCGGCCAGTTCGAGCGCACGCTCATCATCGCCGACAAGGGCGCCTATGTGAGCTATCTCGAGGGCTGCACCGCGCCGATGCGCGACGAAAACCAGCTGCACGCGGCCGTAGTCGAGCTTGTCGCGCTCGACAACGCCGAAATCAAGTATTCGACGGTGCAGAACTGGTATCCGGGCGATGCCGAGGGCAGGGGCGGCATCTTCAATTTCGTCACCAAGCGCGGCGATTGCCGAGGCAGGAATTCGAAGATCTCCTGGACCCAGGTCGAAACCGGCTCGGCCATCACCTGGAAGTACCCGAGCTGCATCCTGCGCGGCGACAATTCGCGCGGCGAGTTCTATTCGATCGCGATCTCGAACGGCCATCAGCAGGTCGACAGCGGCACCAAGATGCTGCATCTCGGCAAGAACACGGTCAGCCGCATCATCTCCAAGGGCATCGCGGCGGGGAAATCGAACAACACCTATCGTGGGCTGGTGTCGGCACATCGCAAGGCCAAGGGCGCCCGCAATTTCACCAATTGCGATTCGCTGCTTATCGGCGGCCAGTGCGGCGCGCATACCGTGCCTTACATCGAGGCCAAGAATTCTTCGGCGACCTTCGAGCATGAGGCAACGACCTCGAAGATTTCCGAGGACATGCTGTTCTACTGCCGCCAGCGCGGCATGTCGGCGGAGGAGGCGACGGCACTCGTCGTCAACGGCTTCGTCAGGGACGTGCTGCAGCAGTTGCCGATGGAATTTGCGGTCGAGGCACAGAAGCTTATTTCGATCAGCCTGGAAGGAAGCGTGGGTTAAGACGATGGCGTTTCTGGAAGTCAAAAATCTGCATGTCGAGATCGAGGGCAAGAAGATCCTCAACGGCCTGACGTTGTCGGTCGAGAAGGGCCAGGTTGCCGCGATCATGGGCCCGAACGGTTCGGGAAAATCGACGCTCGCTTATGTGCTGGCCGGAAAGAGCGAATACAGCGTCACCGAAGGCGATGTGCTGCTCAACGGCAAAAGCATTCTCGACATGGCGCCGGATGAACGGGCTGCCAAAGGCGTGTTTCTCGCTTTTCAATATCCGGTCGAAGTGCCGGGTGTCGCGACGATGACCTTTCTGCGCACCGCGCTCAATGCGCAGCGCAAGACGCGCGGCGAGGGCGAACTGTCGACGCCCGAATTCATGAAGCTGGTGCGCGACACCGCGGGCCATCTCGGCATCAACCAGGAGATGCTGCGGCGCGCGGTCAATGTCGGCTTCTCCGGCGGCGAAAAGAAACGCAATGAGATTCTGCAAATGGCTGTTCTGCAGCCGAAGCTCGCAGTGCTGGACGAGACCGATTCCGGCCTCGACATCGATGCGCTGAAGATCGTCGCCGATGGCGTGAACCGGTTGCGCTCGCCGGACCGCTCGATGGTCGTGATCACGCACTATCAGCGGCTGCTGAATTACATCGTGCCGGACGTCGTGCACGTGCTGGCGAAGGGCCGCGTGGTCAAGTCGGGCGGCAAGGAGCTTGCCCTCGAGCTTGAGGCCAAGGGCTACGCCCAATTCCAGGGCGAGGCGGCCTGATGAACGCCGAAGTGCGCGCCATAAGGACCCCGGCCGAGCAGGCACTGAACGCGGCTTACGCGGCCGCGCGCACCAAACTGCCGGGCCAGGGCGCGATCGCCGGTCTGCGCGACGCGGCTTTCGAGCGCTTCGATGCCGCGGGGCTTCCGCACCGCCGCATCGAAGAGTGGAAGTACACGGACCTGCGCGCGCTCATGCGCGAGGCAAAGCCGCTCGCAGAACCGGCGAAAGCCAGGGGCAACGTGCCGGCATTGCCGGGCCTGACGGCCGGCCGGATTGCCATCGTGAACGGCCGCTACGAGCAGGCGTGGAGTGATTTCAAACCGGGCTCAGGCGCCGAGTTGAGCGACGTGTTTGCCTTCGCGGCCGAGCAGAAAAACTATCGTCTGGGCGAGATCCCGGGCCGCGACGACGTCGCTTTATCGCTCAATACGGCCTTCATGACGGGTGGCGTCGCGCTGCGCGTGGCAAAGGGCAGGAAAATCGATAAGCCGATCGAAATTGTTCACGTTTTTGCCGATGCAGCGGCGGCGGCAACGTATCCGCGCTGTGTCGTTGTCGTGGAGCCGGGCGCCCGCCTTACGGTCATCGAGTCGTTCAACGGTCCTGCCGGCGTCGATTATCAGGTCAACTCTGCCCTCGAGTTGGTGATCGGTGACGGCGCCCATGTCGATCATGTCATGGTCGGCAATGACGGAGATGCGGCGCTGCGCATTTCCACCCTGGGCCTGAAGGTCGGAGCCAGGGCGATCTACAATGGCTTCACGTACACCGCCGGTGGCGCGGTCGTGCGTAATCAGATTTTCGCACGCTTTGACGGCGAGGGGACGCAGGCCTCGATTGGCGGCGCGACGCTGCTCAAAGGGCGTCAGCACGTCGACAATACGCTGGTCATCAATCATGCCGCGGGCGGCTGCACGAGCCGCGAGCGTTTCCGCACCGTGCTCGACGGGGAAAGCCATGGCATTTTCCAGGGAAAAATCGTCGTCGAGCCGCACGCGCAGAAGACCGACGCGAAAATGGCAAGCCATGCACTCCTGCTGTCCGACGAGGCGGAGGCCGACAACAAGCCGGAACTCGAGATCTTCGCAGACGACGTGCAGTGCGGCCATGGCGCAACGGCCGGCGCGCTCGACAGCGCGCTTAAATTCTACCTGATGTCGCGCGGTATTCCGGAAGGTGAGGCCGAGACTCTGCTGATCCAGGCTTTTGTCGGCGAGGCGATCGAGGAGGTCGCGCACGAAGGACTACGCGAAGCGCTGCTCAATGCCGCCGCCAAATGGCTGGAAGCGCGGGGGTAGTATGACAACGTGCAGTCACATTCTCCGCTCATTTTCGCGCAAGCGGGAATCGAGCGGAGCACTGATCGGGGGTCTTTGATGCACCCCGCAGTAATGAACGGCTCCTACGACGTCGCCAGGATCAGGGCGGATTTTCCCGCGCTGTCGATGCGCATCTACGGCAAGCCGCTCGTCTATCTCGACAACGCCGCATCGGCGCAAAAGCCGAAAGCCGTGCTCGACCGGCTGGCGAAGGCTTACACCGAGCAGTACGCCAACGTGCACCGCGGCCTGCACTATCTTGCAAACGAAGCCACCGAAGCCTACGAGGGCGCGCGGGAAACCGTGCGCGCCTTCCTGAATGCCGGGCGCAAGGAAGAGATCATCTTCACGCGCAACGCCACGGAAGCAATCAACCTCGTTGCCTATACCTTCGCCCGCGAACGCATCAAGGCCGGCGATGAGATCGTGCTCTCGATTATGGAGCACCACTCGAACATCGTTCCCTGGCACTTCCTGCGCGAGCGGCAGGGCGCGGTCATCAAATGGGCGCCGATCGACGAGGACGGCAATTTCCTGCTGGATGAATTCGAAAAGCTGCTGACGCCCCGCACCAGGATGGTGGCGGTCACGCACATGTCGAATGCGCTCGGCACCGTCGTCCCGGTAAAGGAGATCGTGCGCATCGCGCATGCACGGGGCATCCCGGTGCTGGTCGACGGCGCCCAGGCGGCGGTGCATCTCGACGTCGACGTTCGCGACATTGACTGCGATTTCTATGCCTTCACCGGTCACAAGGTGTACGGGCCGACGGGCATCGGCGCTCTCTACGGCAAGTACGAGCATCTTGCGGCGATGCCACCGTTCAACGGCGGCGGCGAAATGATCCATGAGGTGTTCGAGGACCGCATCACTTACGGCGAGCCGCCGCACAAATTCGAGGCGGGGACGCCGGCGATCGTGCAGGCCATCGGATTTGGGGCGGCGATCGACTATGTCAATTCGGTGGGCAAGGCGCGCATTCGTACGCATGAAGGCGGCTTGCTCAAATATGCCCACGAGCAGCTTGGCAAAATCAATTCATTGCGGATTATCGGCAAGGCGCCTGATAAAGGCCCGATCGTATCGTTTGAGATGAAAGGCGCGCATCCTCACGACGTTGCAACGATCATAGACCGGGCCGGTGTGGCGGTGCGAGCCGGCACGCATTGCGTAATGCCTCTGCTTGCGCGCTACGGATTGACCGCAACCTGCCGCGCTTCGTTCGCGATGTACAACACCAGGGATGAGGTCGATACTCTCGCCGCCTCGCTCGTGAAGGCTCAGGAATTTTTCGCATGACCGACGACACGATCCAGAATACGCCCGTCGTGGAAAAGCCGCCCGAGAATGCGGCGGTCACCGGCTCATCGGCACTGCCGCAGGACGAACTCAACAGGCTGACCGACGACGTCATCGCGGCGCTGAAAACCGTCTACGATCCCGAAATTCCGGCCGACATTTATGAACTGGGCCTGATCTACAAAATCGATATCGGCGACGATCGTGGCATCAAGATCGACATGTCGCTCACGTCGCCGAACTGCCCGGCGGCGCAGGACCTGCCGGTCATGGTCGAAAACGCGGTATCGAGCGTGCCTGGCGTAAAGGAAACCAAGGTTGAAGTCGTTTGGGATCCGCCGTGGGATCCCAGCCGGATGTCGGACGAGGCCCGGCTCGTGCTCAACATGTGGTAATCTGTAATCGCTCGCCTACATAAGATTCGATGAGGATGAAATGACGACGGCACGACCCAGGCCCCAGGTGATGCGGCTGACCGAGGCCGCAGCGTCGCGCATCAAGTCGGTGATGGCGCAGGCCGGCAAGCCTGTGGCCGGCGTCCGCGTCGGCGTCAAGAACGGCGGCTGCGCCGGAATGGAATACACAATGGAGTATGCCGACGCCGTCAATCCGACTGACGAGATCGTCGAAGACAAGGGCGTCAAGATCCTGATCGACCCAAAGGCAGTATTGTTCCTGCTCGGGACCGAGATGGACTACAAGACTGAAAAGCTGTCGGCACAGTTCGTCTTCAATAATCCGAACCAGACCAGTGCCTGCGGTTGCGGGGAATCCGTGCAGCTCACTCCGGCAACCGATAGAGGGGCCGGCCCGCCAGCGTCATAATTGGCCGGTGGGCGTGGATACCGAATTCATCCGCGATCTATTCCAGTCATTCGGCACTGTCACTGTACGCCGCATGTTTGGTGGTGCCGGCCTGTACGCCGATGGTGTGATGTTTGGTCTTGTGTCCGGCGACCGGATTTATCTCAAAGCCGATGCGGCAACCGTGCCATGCTTTGAACGTGAGCAATGCGGGCCTTTTGAATATTCGACCAGAAGCGGACGGCGCGCGCTGACTTCGTATTGGCGGCTGCCCGATCGACTCTACGACGATGCCGACGAACTTGCGCAATGGGCCCGACACGCGCTTGCGGCCGCGCAGCAAAGCACATCAGCAAAGTCGAGGTCCGGGAAGAGACGCGCGAAGAAACGTTGAGGCTCAGGCGACCTGCGTGGCCGCCTGAGCAGTTTCCGGGTCCGTTTCACACATGACGCGGTTGCGGCCGTTGCGCTTTGCCGCATAAAGACAGGCATCGGCACGCTCGATCAACGACTGAGGCGTGTCGCCCTTGCGGAGGGTGGCGACCCCGATCGAAATGGTCACATGGCCGAGCTTCTCGCCTGTTGACCGCTTCATAAGCTCCTTCGACATCACTTCGCGACGAATATGGTCGGCAACGGTAGTCGCCGCGCGCAGAATTGTGTTTGGCAACACGACAGCGAACTCCTCGCCACCGTAGCGAGCGGCGGTATCCTTGCCTTTGACGTTGTTTTTCACCGACATCGCAACGAGGCGCAGGACCTGGTCACCCGTTAAATGCCCGAAACTGTCGTTGAAAGCCTTGAAATGATCGACGTCGGTCAGCATCAGGGATAGCGGCTCGTTCTTCTCGGCCGCGTCGGCGAGCGCTTTCTCCAGCGTGACGTCGAAATATTTCCGGTTGGCGAGCTGGGTGAGCGGATCGGTCAGGCTCTCGGTGCGCACCGCCTCGAGGCTGACCTGAAGATCATTGATTTCTTTTTTCGACGCCATCAGCCGCTCCTCCAGCTGCTGGTTGGAGTGCTCCATCGCCTTGGTCGTCGCCACGAGGTTTTCGACGATGATCCGCAACCCTTCGCGGTCCTTTGAAAGAGCGAGCTGCTGGGTCGCGCCGGCGAGACTTTCCGTATAGGTGCTCGCCGTGCCGGCGACCGTATCGATCATTGCCATGACCTGATCGATTTCAGCCTTGACCTGACTGCCCACCGCGTCGAGACGCTCGGTCAGCCGCGACGGCGCGAGGTAACTGTCATAAATCTGGGCGAGATCCGCCTCCGTGATCGTGCCCTTGGCCTTGAGCATCTCATTGATCTGCGCGTTCAGCGCGGGGTGATAGCCCGTCGCGTAGGTGTACCAGATTTCGTAATTGCGCGGATTGTTGGCGTGCCGCAATGCCTTCATCTGCCCAAGGGCGATTTCGGCAAAGGCTGCTGTGCGTTCGTACTCTTCGGCACGCCCGGTCATTGCTGAGACCCCCGAATGCAGGCATGGCCTGCAGAGGACGGCACGAACGGCGTCTCTCCTGTACGGACGGTATGCGACGGAAATGAACGACCGGTAAATTTGGAACCCGGCCACCGTCAGCGCGGCTGGGCTCGATGAGGCTGAAGTGGCCGCTTTCAGGCTTTTACTGATACCGGCCGCAGCAGGAAGGCCGGTAAGTGGCCGCCGCTGTCGTCCTCGGACGGTTGAGCCGTCCGCACCCTTTGAGGCTGACTTTGTTTCGCTGCCGGCCGGGGCGGTTGCTGCCCGCGCCGATGACGCGGCGACTTCCGGGGAGACTGTTCCGCTTCCTTGGTGGGACGAGTTTTTGCCGAGATTTCGGAAGGTGCCGGCTTGTCCATCCATGGAATTGTCTGGCCAATCAGGCGCTCGATGGCGCCGACGGCTTTGCCGTCGATCGGCGCGACAATTGTGATTGCGGTACCGCTTCTTCCGGCCCGGCCGGTGCGGCCGATGCGGTGGACATAATCGTCTGGGTGATGGGGTACGTCGAAATTGAAAATGTGGCTCACCTCGGGGATGTCGAGGCCGCGCGCCGCGACGTCGGAGGCAATAAGCAATTCCACTTCACCGCGGCGAAACTGGTCAAGGGCTGCCATGCGCGCGGGCTGGTCCATGTCGCCGTGCAGGGCGACCGCGTTGAACTCGTGGCGCAACAGCGAGCGATGAAGATTGGCGACCTCGCGCTTGCGGTTGCAGAAGATGATGGCATTCTTGAAGTTGTCCGTGGACCGGATCAGGCGGCGCAGCGTCTCACGCTTCTCGTGCGGATCGCGGCCAGTCGCGACGAGCAATTGGGTGATGGTCGCGGCGGTGGTTGCGGGCTTGGCAACTTCGACACGCACCGGATTGTGCAGGAACGTGTCGGCGATGCGTTGAATTTCCGGTGGCATCGTCGCGGTGAAAAACAAAGTCTGCCGCGTGAACGGCACCAGCTTTCCGATACGTTCGATGTCAGGAATGAAGCCCATGTCCAGCATGCGGTCGGCTTCGTCGATAATCAGAAGCTCGCATCCCGACAACAGCAGCCGCCCGCGCTCGAAGTGATCGAGCAACCGGCCCGGCGTGGCAATCAGCACGTCGACGCCCCGCAGCAATTTTGCGTCCTGGTCATCGAACGAAACGCCGCCGATGATCAGCGCAACGTTGAGCTTGTGGTTCTTGCCGTATTTTTCGAAGTGCTCGGCAACCTGGGCGGCAAGCTCGCGCGTCGGCTCCAGGATGAGCGTGCGCGGCATGCGCGCGCGCGCGCGGCCCTGTTCGAGCATTGTGAGCATCGGCAGCACGAAGGCGGCGGTCTTGCCCGTGCCGGTCTGCGCAATGCCGAGCACGTCGCGCCGCGCCAATACGTGCGGGATAGCCTGATCTTGAATGGGTGTGGGAGCTTTGTAGCCGGCCGCTTCGATAGCCGAGAGAACTTTGGCAGATAAGCCGAGATGAGAAAAAGCCATATAACCTCAGAGATCGCCCAGATCGCGCCGGACTGGAAAAACCGATAGCTATGCGCGGGGACGACCGAATCTTCACGTCTGATCGGTTGCACGGAACATAGGGTGCGACGCGTCAAAGTCAATGCTGCAAAGCTGCATAAGTCGTATTAATTCTTAATCTTTTCAGAGTTCAGGCCGGGAATGTCGCTGCCGATTTGGGGAACCGAAACTATGCAGAGCACCAATGATACCGCCGGAGTGATTGCGCCGCCGCCATTGCTGGCACTGGCGGCGATTGTTCTGGGCCTTTTGCTGGATTGGCTCTTGCCAGCTTATGTGCTGGCCGTGTTTTTGTCGGGCAC
>DASSRJ010000047.1:0-13365 GCA_035701845.1 Pseudolabrys sp.
CCACTAAGTGCACCGTCGCGGGCCTTGCGGTGAAACCAGTCGGAGAGCCGGATGCCGGAGATCGGCACGTCCGGTTCGATGAGCGGGGATGGGAAACGGGGCGTCGGCCATAGGCCCCAAGCTACCGCGCCCATCCTCGACTCTACCGAAGCCGACATTTCATTTTGCGCTGCACCTGTCCGCTTTAGCCGACAGGGTAAAGCGGACATGGCTGGTGCGCAGAAAATACGTCCGAGAGGTACGAAAAAAGTTTTGCAATCGGGGCGTAACCTATTGAATCATTTAGAGCAGAAAAAGCGGAGTTTTGAATCTAAGTCTTTGATATGCTTGAAAGCCGTTGAGCTTCCCAGGCTGCATACGAGGGTTCGCTTCCCTTCGCCCGCTCCACTACCAACTCCTTGAAAGGCTTCCGAATGCGAACCCATCGCCTCGATGCAGCGCCGGACACCGTGCACTGGGGTTATTTTGACGCGTCGCTGAAGCCGCTTGTGACGGTCGAGCCGGGCGACGAAGTCATCATATCGACGGTGTCAGGCGCGCCCAGCCAGATGCCGGATCCGAATTCGGGTTTGACCGTGCCGGCCGCGCTCCCGGCGATTCACGCTGGCGTGCCGCAGAAACTGAACGGACCGCACATCATGACGGGGCCGGTCGCGGTGCGCGGGGCCAGGGCCGGGCAGGTTCTTGAGGTCCGCATCAAGGCAATCGATCTGAACTACGACTGGGGCTACAACATCATTCGGCCGCTCGCCGGCGCATTGCCCGACGATTTCACCAGTGCCCGCATCATTCATATCCCCCTCGACCGTGCGCGCATGGTGGGACGGCTGCCATGGGGTCTCAAACTGCCGCTCAGGCCATTCTTTGGAGTCATGGTCGTGGCGCCGCCGCCTGCCTGGGGCCCGGTTGCCTCACCGCCGCCTCGCCGCAATGGCGGCAACATGGACAACAAGGAGCTGGTTGCGGGCACGACCCTCTATCTGCCGGTTCATGTTGACGGCGCGCTGTTCTCGGTGGGCGACGGTCACGGCGTCCAGGGCGACGGTGAAGTCTGCATCACGGCAATCGAAACCGGCCTGGTCGGCACCTTTGAATTGCATGTGCGCCAGGACATGACACTCGACTGGCCGATGGCGGAGACACCGGCGCATTTTATTACGATGGCGTTTGATCCCGATCTCGACGATGCGGTGGTAATTGCACTCCGCGACATGATCAAACTCATCTGCGCCCGCACCGGATTATCGCGTGAGGACGCCTATACGCTGTGCAGCCTGGCGGCCGATTTACGCGTAACCCAGGTGGTGAACGGCTCCAAAGGTATCCATGTGATGCTGGAGAAGACGCATCTGGCGCGTGCGCGCTGACCACCCTTTTGGCCCTACGCAGACAATCAGACCGTGCTCGCCGGGAACGTGGCGGTTGCGCTGCGAAATCATCGCTTAAAATAAGCGCCCGCGGTCTCTCCCAAACCACCAACGCTCCAGGCGCAATGGGCTCGAGTGATGAGACGCTCTATCGGCCAGTAACAAAAAGCGCCATAATTGCCGGGAAGTCATCCCGCGAGCGCATTGGCTCCTCATGATGCAATATTCGCAAGGGATAGTCGCTCATGGCCAATCCGACTCTCCCGCATCGTCACGTCGCTGGATCGACGCGGTAGGTTTGGCGATTGCGCTGGGCATCGCCTATTTCCTGGCGGCGCGCCTCAGTCTTCTTCTCCTCGCCAAACCCGATGGCGTCGCCGTGTTCTGGCCGGCCGCCGGGGTTTCCGCCGGCGTGCTCATTGGTCTCGGGCCGCGAACGCGGTTGCCTGTCATCGCCGGCACGATGGCCGCAACGTTCGCGGCCAATCTTATGGGCGATCGTAACATCTGGAGCGCCATCGTGTTCGCTCTTTGCAACGCCGGCGAAGCCGTTCTTGTGGCCGCACTCATCGAAAGATACTTCGGGTCGTCGTTCAGTCTGGGCAGGCTGCGGAACGTCATCGTGCTGCTCGCAGCGACGATCGTGGCAACTGCGATTTCGGGGCTCGGCGGAACACTCGGCTTCGAATTATTCCATAGTTCGCCCGCGCCTGTTCTGACGATCTATCACCATTGGTTCGCGTCTGACGCACTCGGCATAATCACGGTTGCGCCGCTCCTGATCGGACTGATTGCCACGCTGCGCGATCCGCCGCCGCGCAACGAGGTCATCGAAGGCGCTGCGGCGTTGCTGATGCTGGCCATCGTGAGCGGACTCATTGTCTTGTTGCCACGGGAGCCATGGGTTGCCGTGGTGCCAACCGCATTGCTCTTTCCACTGCTGTTGTGGATTGCCGCGCGCTGCAGACCAGTCTTCGCCGCGGCGGCCGCATTCATCGTTGCACTGGCGGTGGTCTGGACGACAACGTTCGGCATCGGAATTCTCGGCGATCCGGGCCTTTTGATCACGCACCGGATTCTGTCCGCCCAGGCCGCTATCCTGACAGTGTCGCTCTGCGCATTGGTTCTCGCCGCATTGTTTGCGGAGCGAAGGGCAAACGAGGCTCACCTCGTTCACTCAAAAATAATGCTGGAGCGCGAGCGAGACAACAAGTTGATGAATATGCAGGCGGTTACCGGTTCGATGGCTCACGAGCTGAAGCAACCTTTGACCGCAATCTCGGCGAATGGCGAGGCCGCACGATTGTTTCTCGACCAAACGCAGCCCGATCTCGAAGAGGCGCGGTCGGCCCTGGACAGCATCATCGCGGACAGCCATCGCGCCAGCCAGATAATAAACGACATTCGTGCTTTGTTTACGAGAACCGACAGGGGGCACGAGCCGATCGATGTGAACGAAATTGTTTTTCAGGCGCTGCGTCTTCTTCGGGAACAGTTGAACGCACATGGTGTGAGGACCAACATTGAACTTGCGACCGATTTGCCGCTTGTCGTCGGTCACAGGGGCCAATTGCAGGAGGTCGTGATAAATCTGCTCCAAAATGCAATTGAAGCAATGAATGCGACGAATGATGGTCACAGGACGCTGCAGCTGAGAACGGAGCGACAGCGAGACAATGCAATTGTCGTTGAAATCAGGGATTCAGGACCGGGGATCAATCCGGCAAAGCTGAACAGTATCTTCGAGGCATTCTTTACAACAAAATCGCACGGAATGGGATTGGGGCTGGCCATTTGCCGAATGATCATTGAGCGTCATGGTGGACGTCTTTCGGCGTCGTCCGACGGCACAAACGGGGCAGTGTTTCAGTTCGTTCTCCCCGCGCGCAACGCAACAGCCGAAGCCCTGCCCGCCCGGGGGCAGCCGGCGGTTAATCCGATGCTCAAACCGGCTCCTTGAAGTAAACGCACCATTTTGGCCTGAAGCGCTTCTTTACGCCTGGTGAGCAATTGATTTTGCAAGAGCTGGTCACACAATCCATCAGTCTGTCCCGGCCTCCGCTTGCGTCTGTTTTGGGTGCTGCCGCTTTTGCTGCCGGAGACAGATTGGCTGGAACGATCTGTTTTGGCTCGCAAAATCCACCCATCCCGCTGATGGACGTGCGGCATTGTTCGATGGTGACGAAGCCGCAATTGGTGCCGCCGCCGCTGTCGACAGCACACCACCTGGAGGGATCAGCCGCGTGCAGCCGGCCGCTGCACGGCACCGATGCGAGCAGCAGGCAGGTCACCATGGCCGATAAGCGACAGGAAGTTTTCATTAACCGTTCCTTTCTGCCCGCAAAAAGCAAGCCGCCGGCTTGCCCTTGACCGGGCGCAGTTCAGCACGCTTTGGGATGCGCGGACAGTGATCAGTTTGCGAAACGCTCCGCCGGCGGGGCGATTTCCGTGACCAGATCGCGCACAAGTTTCTTGTTGGAAAGCGGTGTCAGCGTCATTTCGCGCGGCTGCAGGCGGGCGGTGCAGGCGTAGACAGTCTCTCCGTCGAGCTCGATCATGCATTCCTTGCAGGCATTGGCATTGATGCAGGAGAAACGGATCGCCAGCGTGGGGTCGCGGTTGGCCCGGATCCAGCGCAGGCCGTCGAGCACCGACTGGCCCGGCTCAAACGGCACCTCATAGGTCTCCCAGCGGCCGGCATTGGCCTCGAGGCCGCGCCAGATTTTAAGCGTTGCGCTTTCGCTCACGATGCCGCCACCGCGACGGCGCGTGGTCCGCCCGACAATTCGATGCGGGCGCCCTGCAGCCTTGCAATCTGGCTGAACGCCCAGTCAGGCGACAGCCGTGGATAATCCTCGCGCTGCTGCGCGCCGCGGGTTTCGCTGCGCGCGAGAGCAGCCTCGGCAACGACGCGGCCGGCCAGCAACATGTTGCGCAGGTCGAACCAGTCGAGCCGCCGCATGTCGAACCGCTTGCCGGCGCCGGGCGGATTGTCTCCGAGCTCATCGGTCAGGCGCCGGATTGTATCAAGTGCGGCGGTAAGCTTTGCCTCGCTGCGCAATGCGCCGACATCATCCTGCATCGTTTTTTGAAGCGTCTCCAGCATCTGTGCAGTATTGAAGTTGCGGGTCGGCGCATTGGCGGTGATCAGCGCGATCGCCGCCAGTGCGTTGTCGGCGTAATCGGGTGACATACGCAAGTGCCTTGCGTAGTCGGCGGCGCTGCGGCCGGCGCGGCGGCCAAACACCAGTGCCTCGGTGATGGCGTTGCCGGAAAGCCGGTTGGCACCATTGGCGCCGCCAACCGCTTCGCCGGCTGCGAACAGGCCGGGCAAATCCGTTTGCATCCGTGCATCGGCGACGATGCCTCCCATGTGGTAATGCGCTATCGGTGCCACCTCGACCGGCATCCTGGTGAGATCGATGCCATTGGCGGCGAGACGATCGATCACCGGTCCAAAGGCTTCGCGCAATGCGCGTTCCGGACAGTGCTGAAAGCTCAGATACACCCCGCCATGCGGCGAGCCGCGGCCGGCTTCGACCTCCTTGAGGATCGCGTAGCTGCCGACGTCCCGCGTGATGACGTATTTTCCGTCTTCCGCCACGCCGTAGCGTTGCGTGAATTCCTCCATGCGGTTGTTCAGCAGCCGCCCGCCAAGCTTGTAGCGGAAGGGATCCCACATGATCGGATCCATGCCGATCAACCGCGGCGCCAGGTGGCCGATGGGAAAAAACTGGACGAATTCCATGTCCACCAGCGAGGCGCCGGCGCGCAAGGCGAGGGCATAGCCGTCGCCGCCCATGTTTGCGGACGCGCTGTTGCGCCGGTAAAGCCGCGTGAGACCACCCGTAGCAACGATGGTCGCCTTTGCCGACAGAACAACCGGCGCGCCCGATCCGAGATGCAGCGCCGCGGCGCCGACCACGTCGCCTTTGTTGAGGAGAAGGTCGACGATGCAGAGATCGCCGGCCTTGCGGATTCCGCCGCTCCTGTTCACCACGGTCCGCAGTGTCTTCGATACCGCAGGCCCGGTGTTGAGAAAGTCGACATAGACACAGCGCGGACGATCATGGCCGGGAGCCATCGCCTGCGCGATACGCCCATCCTTGCGCGCCCAGCCCACGCCCCAATCGTCCATGGCTCGGATGCACGCGGGGCCTTCCTCACACAACAGCTGCGCAAGCGGCTCGTTGCACAAGCCACGCCCGGCGGCGAGCGTGTCCTTGTAATGATGGCTCCAATGGTCGGGCGTTTCGGACCCGAGCGCCGCAGCCACGGTCATCTGGGCCATCACCGTGGCGCCGCCGCGGCCGATCAGGCTGCGGTCGGCGAGAAGCACCTGACAGCCGCTGCGTGCCGCCTCGATCGCCGCATACATGCCTGCGGCGCCGGATCCGATCACCAGAACGTCGGTTTCGGCGCGCATCGGGTCCTGGGTCATGATTGTCTCGTGGCGCTCACGATAGCTGTCTTCGCATCATCGGCGTTGTTTGTGCGGAAAGCCACCTGTTCCTGTGCCACAAGGACGTAGGCAGATGCGGCCTGTTTCGGCACCGGATTTCGATTGATACTATGGCTCACCCGGACCCGCCATATCGCCGGCGTTGCTTGCGTGCGCCGGTGAAGAGATCGAATTGGAAACTGGCCCGGGGAGAGTTGGAGGAGGCCATGACCGGACAATTGACCAAACGCGATGTGCTCAAAGGTGCCGGAGCGCTTGGTCTCAGCGCCCTTGCGGTGCGGGTTGCTGCGGCGCCGGCAGCGGAGGCGATCACGCCGGCTTTGGTCGAAGCGGCGAAAAAAGAGGGCAAGATTACATTCTATACGGCAATGGATTTGCAGTTCGCCGAACGCCTCGGCAATGCGTTCGAAGCGAAGTATCCCGGCATTAAAGCGCGCGTGGAACGCTCGGGCGCCGAGCGCGTCTTCACCCGCATCGCCCAGGAATATTCCTCCAACATTCACACCGTCGACGTCGTCAACACCTCCGATCAGGCCCATTGCATCATCTGGAAGCGCAATGGCTGGCTCGCGCCGTATCTGCCGGAAGAGGTCGTGAAGCATTATGACAAGCGCTATTACGACTCCGAAGGTTTGAATGTCGTAACGCGCATCCTGATTTCTCCCATCGCCTACAACACCAACCTGGTGAAAAAGGACGACGCGCCGAAAAGCTTCAAGGATCTGCTCGATCCGAAATGGAAGGGCAAGCTGGTCAAGGCGCATCCCGCCTATAGCGGCACGATCATGAACTCGACCTTCGAGGTCGCGCGCGATCTGGGCTGGGACTATTTCGTGAAGCTCGCGGCGCAGGGCGTCATGCAGGTCCAGTCGGCGACCGATACACCGAAGCGGATTTCGCTCGGCGAACGTGCGGTCATGGTGGACGGCGCCGGCTACCTCGTCATTCGTTACAAAGAGGCGGGTCAACCGGTCGAAATAGTTTATCCGGAGGAGGGCACGCCGCTTGCAACCGGGCCAAGCGTCGTCTTCAAAGGCGCTCCCAATCCGAATGCCGCGCGCCTGTTCCAGAACTGGATGCACTCGCGCGAGGCCCAGCAGCTGATCGTTGACGACGCGCGCCAGTATTCCGCACATTCGCAGACCGTGGAAAAACCGGGAATTCGCAAGCTCGCCGACATCAAGCTGATGAAGGAGGATCCGGAAGGTATCCTGGCGCAGGGGGAAGAGGTGAAGAAACGCTACGCCGAGATTTTCAAGGTGTAGAACCGGCACCTTGCGGGCATTCGGCTGTTTATTGGTTGGACCCTGGTCCAACTCGCTATGGCCTGCCGATTCCGGATAATTCAACGTTCGAAACGTGTTCGACGTGGCGACGCTTTTGCTTGATTTGATCGGGAGGTTGTGATGGTCGTATCGATGGCGCGTATTCGCGGCGTCTTTGCTGTCATATTGCTCGGATTGACGGTTGCCGGCTGCGGCTACAACACCATTCCTACGCTGGAGGAGCAGGCCAAGGCGAAATGGTCGGACGTGCAGAACAACTATCAGCGCCGGGCCGATCTTATCCCGAACCTCGTTGCGACCGTCCAGGGCTACGCGAAGCAGGAAAGGGACGTGCTGACCTCGGTCGTTGAGGCGCGTGCCAAGGCAACCAGCATCAAGGTGGACGCTTCGCAGCTGACCGACCCCGAAAAGCTCAAGCAATTTCAGGACGCGCAAAACCAGCTTACCGGCGCCCTCGGCCGGCTGATCGCCATCAGCGAGAACTATCCCGATCTCAAGTCGAACCAGAACTTCCTCGCGCTTCAGTCCCAGCTCGAAGGCACCGAAAATCGCATCGCGGTTGCGCGGCGCGACTATATTGAAGCGGTTCGCGCCTACAATACCGAGCTGCGGACGTTCCCCGGCGTGCTCTGGGCTTCGACGTTCTTCCGCTCCAACAAGCCGATGGCGGAGTTCACCGCCGGCGAGGGCTCGGCCAAACCGCCACAGGTAAAATTCTAGCGCGCGGTAAGGCATTGCGATGAATGCGGCCAGCATTTTTTCTGCCTGCGGCGGAAGAAGGCACCTGGCCGCGGCCCTGATGCTGGCGCTCCTTGCGGTTGCGCCGGCCCTGGCCATCAATTTTCCCGCGCTCACCGGCCGGATTGTCGACCAGGCCAATATCATCCAGCCCGACACGCGCTCGGCGATCGAGCAGAAACTGGCCGATCTTGAAGCAAAGTCAGGAATTCAGCTTGTTGTTGCAACCGTAAACTCGTTGGAAGGTCAGGAGATCGAGCCTTACGCCAACGAGCTTTTTCGGACGTGGGGGCTCGGAGAGAAGAAGAAAAACAACGGCGTATTGCTGCTTGTTGCGCCGAACGAGCGGCGCGTGCGCATCGAAGTTGGGTACGGACTGGAAGGGACCCTGACCGACGCCCTGTCGAAGGTGATCATATCCAACGCAATGACGCCGCGCTTCAAGGCCGGCAATTTCAGCGAGGGCATTGCACGCGGCGTCGACGACATCATCACGGTCCTGACGACCGACGCGTCGGAATGGCAGAAACGTCCCTCGTTGCGGCTCGACTATCAGCAGCCGGTCGATCCGGCGAGCTGGATTCTCCTTGCGGCCCTGTTCGTGTTCTTCATCCTCCTCATTGTATCGCCGACTTTTCGTTGGCTGTTTTTCAATGTCGTGCTGAGCGTTCTTGCCAGTTCGGGATCGAGTCGAGGCGGCTATTCAGGGGGCGGTTACTCCGGAGGCGGCTATTCCGGCGGGGGTGGCTTTTCGGGAGGCGGCGGGTCTTCCGGCGGCGGCGGTGCGTCGGGGAGCTGGTGATGACGATTTCAAATGAAGACCACGAACGCATCACGAAGGTCATCAGGTCGGCCGAGGAAAAGACCTCCGGCGAGATCGTTTGCGTGCTCGCGCGCGTGTCCTCGCATGCAACGGTTTTTCCGGTATTTATTGCGGCCGTGGTTGCGCTTGTGACACCCTGGCTGCTGGTGGCGTTCACCGCAATGCCGGTCCTGCGAATCCTGTCCGTGCAGGTCATCGTATTTGCCATACTTCTTATGGCGCTTTGTATTCCGGCCGTGCGGGTCGCACTTGTGCCGCGCCGGGCGCGGCGCGCCATTGCTTACCGCGTCGCCATGGAGCAGTTCATCAGCCGCGGTATCGCGCGGAACGTCGATCGCTGCGGAATACTGATCTTTGTTTCGCTGGCCGAGCGCTATGCGCGCATCATTGCCGACGATGAAATAGCCAAGCGGGTCCCGCCGTCGAGATGGCAGGAGGCCGTTGACGCTTTGATTGCGCACGCGCGCGAAGAGCGTGTTGCCGACGGCTTCATTGCCGCAATCGAATTGTGCGGAAAGGAACTCGCGCAACACTTTCCCCCGGCCCACGACAGTCGCGGCAAATTGCCGGACCGCCTCTACGTGATTTGAAATGCGGCGTTTACGGCACGTCAGCGGCAAAGCGCCGTCGTCGCAGCTCCCTGCGTGAACTTGACATTCAGGCTTTCACGCATATTTTCAGTGCATGATTTCGACGTCGCGTCATAAATTTTTGCGAGCGGGCTGCCAGCACTCGGGCGGTTAGCCCGAACGGACTCTGTGCCGTTCGGGTCGTTGAATCTTTGCAATCACAATCTGAGTAAAAACGCACTCATTCTGCGCGCAGCACGGCTGCGCGATGATCGCGTGCGTTTTTGCTGACTATGGGAGAAACTCATGAACACATTAAAGGAACCGGCCGTGGACATGCGCGAGAAGCCGCGCATCATCCTGTCTGCCGAAGATTACGAACGTTTGTCTGCACTGGCGCGGGCGGCCAGCGGCCGCATGCCAACGCTTGCGGCCGGACTGGCCGACGAGCTTGGACGCGCCGACGTGATGCTCGAGGGCGCCCAGCCGCAGCACATTGTTCGCATGAACAGCCAGGTCGAGTTTCGGGATGAAACAACCGGCAAGATCAACAAGGTGCGGCTGGTATATCCGGTTGAGGCCGATATTGCCGCCAGGAAGATATCGGTCCTGACGCCGGTCGGCACCGCGTTGATCGGGGTGCGGGCCGGCGACTCGATTTCCTGGGATACGCCCGGCGGGGAGCGCCGAAAGCTCACGGTTCTCTCTGTCGAGGACCTGTCGATGCGCAAAACGCAGGATGAGTCATGACCGCACGGATGGCACGTTTTGAGGTCTGCAATGCGTTGCCCGGTACCGACATTCCGGGGGCTCACGCCCGCCGGCCAGGCGACGCGTATCGGACTGGCAGGCCGGGTCGCGTCGAGTATTCCAGGTTTGAATTGGACCAGAGACTCGATCAGTTTCTGGAAGACACGTTTCCGGCGAGCGATGCAATCTCGGTGATGACGTTCACGTAAGATTGCTGTGATCGTGTTCTCCGTCCTGAGACGGTTCTTCGGAACCTGCAGCAGTTTCGCGCCTGCGCGGTGAACACGGCCACGTGATGGCCGGAACCCGCTTTCGTCTTCTTGCGTTTGCCCGGGTGAACCGTAACGCGAGAAACAAAATGCCGCTGTTGTTCTATTTCCCCCTGATCGTCTGGATGGGCATGCTCGAAGCAATGCAGGATGAAATGCGGGCGCCTGCGACGGTCAATGCACGTCGCAGCTAAGCAAGCCGCGATGCTCAGGCCGGGGCGCGCGCGAGCTCGCTGATCTCCACTTCGGGCAGCAGCCGCTGCACGTCCTCTTCGCTGCACAGTTCGGTGCCCGGCGACATTACGGCTGCCGACGCCGCGGCGACAGCGACCCGAAAAGCCTGCGCCAGCGATTCCCCTGACGCGAGCGCCGCGACCAGGCCGCCGACAAAGCTGTCGCCGGCGCCGACCGTGCTGACCGGCGCGATCGTCATCGGCTCGGCACGAAAGGCCTGGTCCGCCGTCACCAACAGCGCGCCGTCTTCACCGAGCGTGAGCGCGACCGCCTTGACGCATCCATCCTCGATCAGCCTGCGGCACGCGCGCAACCGCGCGTCGTCGTTGCCGAGCGAGGTGCCGACAAGGTCCGAGAGTTCGACCAGATTCGGCTTGATCAGCGAAACGCCTTCCGCCAGCGCCGCTTTCAAGGCCGCCCCCGATGTATCGATGACGCATTGTGCGCCCAACGTTCTGGCGTGGCGCGCAACGCGCGCGAAGAAATCGTCGGGGACGCCGGGCGGGATGCTGCCGCTCGCGACGACGAATTTCGGCCGCTGCGGAAGTGCCGTCAGCTTTTCCAGAACCGTCTCCCATTCCGCCTGATGCAGCCTCGATCCGGGCAGGACGAAGCGATATTGTTCTCCGGTCGATTCCTCGTAGGCTGTAAAGTTCTCCCGCGTCTCGACGTGCGATGGTGTCACGATGCTGTCGATGCCTTCGCGGTCGACAAGTCGATGCAGGAGCTTCCCGATGGCGCCGCCGGTCGGGAAGATCGCGGTCACGCGCCCGCCGAGGCGGTGGGCGACCCGGGCCACATTGATACCGCCGCCCCCGGGATCGCGTTTCGGCGCCGAACAGCGCATTTTTCGCGTCGGCTCCACGCGGCCGACATTGACGAAAATATCGATGGCAGGATTGATCGTGAGCGTGACGATATCGGGCACGTGCGCGTTCCAGGGTGATTCGCGGGAGTCGTCTCCGGTACGGGCCGTCTACCGGACGAAATAGGTATTTTTTGGTTGCGGTGCCATGCCGCAGATTCCTGAAAATTGTGCGGAACAGCCATGCGGGCCGGGCGTTCCACCATTTCGTCACGATGACTGCTGAGCCTGGCCGTGCTTAGATTGGCAGCGGCAGGCCTGTCGCGACGAGGTCATTCCGATGATTGATCCGCTGTACTCGCTGTCGGGCTTCGCCGTCGGCCTCCTGGTCGGCATGACCGGAGTTGGCGGCGGCGCGCTGATGACGCCGATCCTGATCATGCTGTTCGGCATCCACCCGGCGACCGCGGTCGGCACCGACCTGCTTTATGCCGCTGCCACCAAGACCGGCGGCAGCCTGGTGCATGGCTTCGCCCGCAGCATTGATTGGCGCGTGGTCGGCCGGCTTGCGAGCGGCAGCATTCCCGCGACCATCCTCACGCTGGGGGCGCTGTCGCATTTCAACCTCAGCGGTGATGCCGCCCGCAACCTGATTACGCTGGTGCTCAGCGTGGCGCTGTTTGCAACGGCGTTTGTGCTCGTGTTCGGGAATTCGATCGTCGCCGTCTATCGCGCGCACGTTGCCGAGCTCGATCCGCACAGGACAGCTGTCAGCACAATTGTGGTTGGGGCCGTGCTTGGCTGCCTGGTATCGATTTCGTCGGTCGGCGCCGGCGCCATGGGCGTCATCGCGCTGGTGATGCTTTATCCGCAAATGCCGATGGTCAGGATCGTCGGCTCGGACATCGCGCATGCGGTCCCGCTGACTTTGATCGCCGGCCTCGGTCACTGGATGATGGGTTCGGTCAACTGGGCAATTATCGGCTCGCTGCTGGCCGGCTCGCTGCCCGGCATTTTCGTCGGCAGCTATTTCGCGATCCGAATTCCCGAACGCGCGCTTCGCCTGGTGCTCGCTACGACGCTTTTCATGGTCGCGACGCGGATTGCCTATGACCACGCAACCACCGCGTCGTCAATCTTTACGGCGTTCTCGGGACGGGCGGTGCCGTGAACAATCGGCTAGTGGTCCCTTGGCCCGAAAAAGGGCGATCCGAGCAGGACCAGAACCCATATTGCAGTCAGTGCGCCGAAGGCGACGATCAATACATTCATATGTGACCCCCTGAACCGGCAAATTCCGCCACGGGCAGGTTAGCACAGGGCCGGGGTCCCTGGCGTATGCGACAAAAAAAGCCGGCCGCGCGGGGTGCGCGGCCGGCCGGAATACGATGCCGTTCAGCTAGTTGCTGATGTCCTTGATGACGCTGGACATCGGGCGCGCGCTTTCCATTCCGCCGCCGATCTCCTTCAGCACCATATCGACGTATTCTTTCTTCGGCTCGAGGGGAGTCTTGCCGACCACCTGCACGACCTTGTAGCCGCCATCCTTCAGCCTTTTCAGCAGTTCCGGGGCCGCATGGGCCGTTGCCTGCTGGAAGTCGTGCATCAGGATGATGCCTTTGCCGTGCTTCTGCAGCTTGGTCTCGACCGATTTGATCACCTGCTCAGGCTTGCGCATCTTGAAATCGAAGGAGTCGAAGTCGGTGGAGAAAATCGCAATATTGCGCTTGCCAAGATATTCGATCAGCTCCGGCGGCTGCCGTAGCGCAGGGAAGCGGAAATACGGCGCCGTAGGCCCGCCCACTGCCCAGTGCACCGCGCTGATTCCCTTCTCGATCTCGTCCTTTGGGTTGTAGTCGTAGGGTTCAAGCTTTCCGTTGAGCAGGCACTTGCCCTTGGTCTTGGAGAGATCCTGATGACACCAGGTATGCGACCCGACGGCATGGCCGGCGGCGGCCACCTGCTTGAGAATGCCAGGCTCGTAGGTGGCATGGGTGCCAATGGGGAAGAAGATGGCTTTCGTGCAATGGGAGGCGAGCGCCGCCAGCACGGCCGGCGTGTT
>DASSRJ010000048.1:0-23870 GCA_035701845.1 Pseudolabrys sp.
ACGCGGGCGGCGATCTTGTTCGTGCAAGGCGTTGGCCGTCACTTCATGAAATCACCTTTACCAAGCGGGCGCGCGAATTGCGTCAGGCCCGGACCTTGACCTTAGTCAAGGTCACACAATTTCTTTCGACTTACTTTTTTAAAAATGGAGTCCAATAACATGCGCAACCTTTGCACCGCTGTAACTTTCATAATCCTGGCCGGCACCTTGCAAGCTCTTGGACAAGGCACTGCGCCGGGTGACAAATGTCCTACGGTTCCGCGCGACAAATGGATTTCTGTCGAAACACTAAAGGCCAAGGTCGAGGCTCTCGGCTACGCGGTTCGTCGGGCGCGAATTGATGACGGGTGCCACAAAGTGTACATCACCGACAAAGCCAGTGGCGGCGAAGTGGAAGCGTACTATAACCCCGCTACCGGGGAGCTCGTACAAGCCAGGCTCGGCAAGAAACTGAAGTAGTTTTACGGCGCTGATTTTGGACGGCCATTTTTTCGCCGCGCGTGCTTTACCGCCGAGAGTGGTCGGCCTCCATCAAGGAGGGTGTAGTGAAGTTCGAGATCCCGAAGCCGATGAAGATCGAGCATGACGAACTGCATGCCGATCTTGTCAAAGCGATTAAGGCAGGAGGTCAAACAGGCGAGGCCGCCAAAGCGGTGGCGAAGGTGCTACATAATCACTTTGTTAAAGAGGAAGAATATGCCTTGCCACCGCTCGGTCTCCTGACGGCTTTGTCCGAAGGCAAGTTTGAGCCGGGCATGGCCGAAGTGTTGAAAATGACGGATAAGCTTGAAGCCGAATTGCCGACCATGCTTTCAGAGCACAAAGACATTGTTGCAGCATTGGAGAAGCTTATCGACGCCGCGAAGGCCGAAAACAAGCCCGGCATCGTGCATTTTGCAGAAAAGCTGATGTTGCACGCCGACAGTGAGGAGCAGGTTTCCTATCCGGCCTCGCTCTTGATCGGCCGTTATGTGAAATCAAAGCTTGCTGCCGGATAGTCGGCTGCGAGAGCGCCGCAGTTGAGTCTGCTTCGCACGGACATCAGGCAACCCTGGCAATGCCGTTCTGCGCGTCGACCGATGCCAGGTGACGCCGGGTTCGATCAATGTGAGCTCTAAGTTCAAAAAAAAGCTCGGAGCTGTGCATCGGGACGATGTTGGCCGCTCGCGCAATATTTTCCAGTTCGGCGTGGAGCGCCTGCATCTGGGCGGAATCGGGCACGGTCAGCAGCGCTTTATCGACCAGCCTGAGCCGGCGATACAGCCTGCGCACACGGTCGCGAATGAGCCAGAGAAACAGCTTCGGCGCGTAGTTAAACACCGGAACAACGATTGCTATGACTGCCACCAGCACCGCGAGAAAGCGTTGCGCATAGTTGGTCATCCAGAAGGGCAGGTAGCGATTTAGGAATGAAGGGCCATTTCTGTAGAAATCACGGGCCCCTTGGGACATGGGATATTCCGGATCGGTCTCGGTAGGAAACTCGCCGACCTTTTGAAAAAGTCCCGGCGTGCTGTGCGCCTGCAAGGTTGTTTGCGCCAGAAGATCGACGATCGCCGGGTGAACATCCTTGCGTGCCAGCAGGACATTCGTTGTCGCAATAAGGGCGGTGTCTGTAACGGGCATTTTCCGCGCCAGGTCGATGGCGCCTTTCGGCAATACCAGGCGAACCAGATAAGGGAAGATGCGGGTCAACGCCTCCGCCTCGGTAAAATTCATGAGACGGTACTGGGGACCTCTCAGCAGCGCATTGAGGACCGGCGACTCGGGGGAAAAGTTGCGAAAGACTGCATCAATGGCCCCGGCGTCAAGATTGTTGACGACATTTTCCGGTGCGACGCTTACCAGCGTCGTGTTGTCATAGGTTATGCCGGCGACGGCAAGAATTTTTTCGCACACGGCCCGGTCGCCGCTGCCTTCGGCCCCGAGTCCGATGCGCTTGCCCTTGAGTTGTGCAAGATCGGTCAGCGTTTCGCCCGTTGGATAGAAAAGCCAGAAAATCTGGTAGTCGATGCGGCCGAGCGACATCACGTCAGGTGCCAGCCTGCCGTTTGAGATTCCGCCCTGCATGAACGCGATTTGAACTCCCGAATTCGAGTGGTTCAAAAGGTTTAAATTTTCCTTTGCGCCGTTGGTGGCACGCAATTGCACTTTTATGTCCGATGCCGCCAGTACTCCCTGATAGCGGGTGCCCAAATTATGATAGTGCTCCCCGATGGGGGATGTCGCTATGACGATCTGTGACGGCGGCGCTGGAATCAGATACGCCATTCCAAGCCAGACGAGACCGGCGACGCACAATGTCGCCGCCAGTAGCCTGAACAGATGCCAGCGTGTGATCCCCAGCACGGACGCTTTCCGCCAAACGCAAAGTAAAAGTGCAAGACCCCTCGAAGACGAAGTAAGCTACACTTATTCCGTATTTCTTTGAAAGAGAGGTGTTCCGAACCTGCGGGCAGGGCTCCGAATCCCTTCCGGCACTCCGCTTTTTGGAAGTCTCTGTGATGAAGCTGGCCTTTTGGTTTCTCGCTTTACTTGCAGTGGGCGTCTGCGCGGCTCAGGCGCGGGATCCAGCGAGCCGCGGGCGCGCCCTTGTTAGGGAGTTTTGCTTTCCCTGTCATGCAATCGGGAAATCGGGGAGCAGCCCGCACAAAAGCGCGCCGCCGTTCCGCACGCTCGGCAGAAGTTTTGATCTGGATCAGTTTCCGCGGCGCCTCGAACGCGGCATTTCATCCGGCCATCCCGACATGCCCGAATTCAAATTCAACAGCGATGACGCGCGTGCCGTTCGCGACTATCTGAGAACGATCCAGCAATAAGCATCTTCAGCGATCGATCGTGATCTCGCTGCTGCGAGCGCGCGAGACGCAGATCATGATCGTGTCCTTGCGCTCGTGATCTGGCAGCACGAGATCGCGGTGGTCGGCTTCGCCGGCGAGCATCTTTGTGCGGCAGGTGCCGCAGGTCCCCGTTTCGCAGGAGCTCGGCACGTCGAGGCCGTGGTCGCGCAGGACCTCGAGGATGGTCTTTGTTACCGGCACGTCGAGAATCGTGCCCGAGCGCGCAAGCTTCACCTTGAACGGTGTGTCACCGGCCTTGTGCGTTTCGGCGTCGCTGAAGGCCTCGAAATGCACGGCGGTCGGCGACCAATGGTCGGTCATGGCCCGCACGGCTTCCATCAGCGGACGAGGCCCGCAGCAGTAGAGATGCTCGCGATTTTTCCGTTCGGCCAGGATCGGGCGCAGGTCGAGCGAGCGCGACACGTCACCCTGGTCATAGTGGATGGTGACCATGTCCTTGAACTGCTGCGCGCCGAGCTCGTCGCGAAAGGCAGTCGTCTCCGGCGAGCGAGAGCAGTAGAACAGGCGGAAACGCTTCCCCTCCGCCACCACCTGCCGGATCATCGCCATCATCGGCGTCACGCCGATGCCTCCGGCGATAAACAGAAAATCCTGCGCCCGCGGCGGCAGTCCGAAGTCGTTGACCGGCGCGGTGACGATGAGTTCATCACCGGCCTTCACGCCGTCGATGAGATTTATTGAGCCGCCGCGGCCGGTCACTTCACGCTTGACCGCGATCTGGTAACGGTCGCGCTCGGCAGGGTCGTTACACAGCGAGTATTTGCGCAGAAGACCGTTCGGTACACGCACGGCGATATGGGCACCGGCGGTGAATTGCGGCAACGGGTTTCCGGCCGGCTCGCGAAACTCAAACAGGTGGATACCGTCGGCGATCCTGTCATTGCGCGTGACGCGCAGTGGCATCGTCGGCGGTGGCGGGCTGGCGGTCATCATGTCTCCGATGAGGGAACGCGCGCCCCAACAAGTGGCGACTTTGCGCATGTGAGGCAAGTGCTTTTGCACTTGCCGAATTATCTTTCCGCTTAGCCCCTGCGTTAATTTTGGCTGTCGTCCCGGGCCTCGCTGGCGCTCACCCGGGACGACGGTGGCGGACGACCTCAGCGCGCGCCGGTGCTCGCGCGCTCGACCGGCCGCCGGCCGGCCGCAGCAACAGGCGCTACATCGGCCGTGACTGCGCCATAGGCATCGGCGAGGCCCGCGCCAAACATCGTATCGGGACCTTTCGGTCCGAGATCCTTTGCGGTCGCCCGCAGGATGGCCTTGACCTTGTCGGGCGTCAGATCGGGCTTGCGCTGGAGCATCAGTGCAACGATGCCGCTTACCTCGGCGGCGGAATACGACGTGCCGGACGACATTTCATAACCGTTGTCCGGTATCGCGACAAGGATCTGCGCGCCCGGCGCCGCCACCGTGATGTGGCGGCCGCGGTTTGACTGCTCGAACAGTTTGTCGTCGGCGTCGGTCGCGCTCACCGCGATCACATTGGGATCGGCCGCCGGGTAGAGCGGGGAAGACTTGGCGCCGGCATTGCCCGCGGCGGCGACCAGCACGATGCCCTTCTTGCGCGCCGCTTCCAGGCTGCGGTGGATCGCCGGGTCGGCCGGGCCGGCAAAGCTCATGTTGATTACACGCGCGCCTTGCGCCGCCGCCCAGTCGAGCGACTTGAGGATGTTGAACGTGGTGCCTTCCGCGCCCGCGTCTTTCGGGTCGAAGGCGCGTACCGCGAGGATTTTTGCATCCGGCGCCGATCCCATCAGCCTGCCATGCGCCGCGATCAGGCCGGCGATCGCCGTCCCGTGCTGGTGCGGAGTTGCGGGCGCCGAAAGCGCATCGAACGTGCCGGCAATCGAGCCGGCAAGCTCGGGATGATTTTTGTCGACGGCGGAATCGATCACCGCAACGAGAACGTTATCGCCCTTCGTGATGGCATGTGCCTGCGGCAGGCGCAATTTGGCAAGCCCGTATTGCGCGGCATCGCCTTCGTGCTTGCTCTCGGTTTGCTGCAGCATGAACAGGTAGTTCGGCTGTGCCCAGGCCACGAGGCGATCGGCCTCGAGTTCTCGCACGACCGCTGCAAGCGGGCGGCGGCCGTCGATACGCCAGCGATAGAGCGTCGTGCCCGACAGCTGGAACGCCTGGCTTTCGAGGCGCGTCAGCCTGTGCCGGCGTTGCAGCGCCTCGACCTGTTGTGCGCTGATCGAATTGGAGAGTTCGATGACGACCTCATCGGGCACGAGCCGGCGTTCATTCGCCGGCGGCACCCCGCTCGCGCCGCGGCGGCTCGCCTGCGTGCGGCGCGGACCTGACGGGCCGTCGTCAACGACGTACGGACCCCTCGGGTAACCTTGCGGCAGTCCCACGATGATGCCGGGCACGACGCCGCCCCAGCCGGGCCCGCGATGCCCGCCGCCGGGATAGCCTCCTCCCCCTCGCGGTCCGTCGGGAACGGTCGGTGGCCTGCTCACGCCGATATTGGGTGAAGGACCGCGGCCGGACATTTTCTGTGCAAAGACGCCATCGGAGGCCACGGTCAGCGCGGCGGCCAGGCAGAGCAGGGCGGTTCGATGCGCGCGCATAAGGTGCCTCCTTGATCTGTCATTCCGGGGCCGGCCCGATGATAAACTCCGGCCGGAACCCGGAATCCAGACACGATGATAGTGCCTGTCTCTGGATTCCGGGTTCGCGTGCCATAGCGCGTCAAAGACGCGCGTAAACGCGCTTATGGCATGCGCCCCGGAATGACTAAATTTCAACTCAGTCGGTCGTGGCGATGAAGCCGACGACTTTATCTTCCTGCAACTTCTTCACGATACGGGCGAGCTCGGCCTTCGGGATTCCGGTCACCGCAACGCGGACCTTGTACAATCCGCCTGCCGTCGGTCCGGCTGCAATCGACAGCTTGTTGGTTTCCAGAAACTTCGTGACGTCGTCCGCGGACACCTGCGGCGCAAAGCGGATAAGCGCGAAGGTACCGGCATCCTGCGCGGTCGTGGGCGCCGACGCGGTCTGATACCCGCCCGTCTTCGTCTCGTTCAGCATCACGCCGGCGATTAAGCCGGCCTGCACAAGGATGGCAAGCACGGCGGCCCCGCTGGCGAGCGCCAGCGTGCGGGGCGTCAGGCTCGCGAAGAACTCCGAAATGCGGCTGCCGAGATTGAGCGAGACATTGGTCGACGTTTGGCGGCGCGCCGGCTCGGCGTCGATCCTGGCGAACAATGTCTCGAGCGCACGCGCGGACGGCGCGCCAAGCGTCTCATTAAGATGAATGGTTTCGCCGAGTTCATCGCGCACCAAAGCATAACGGCGCGCGAGCTCGGGATCGCGCGCGAGCGCCTCTTCGACGCGCTGCGCATCGCGACGGTTGAGCGTGCCCGCCGCATGCCACGGCAGGAGCTCTTCGATTTCCTGACGCTCGGGCGCTTCCTGCTTCATCGCGTTCATGGCCAACCTCGATCTATTCCTAGCTCCTTGAGAAGCTCCGAGAGCTTCTTGCGCGCATAGAACATGCGCGTCTTCACGGTCGCCTCCGGGATGCCGACGATCTCGGCAACTTCCTCCACCGACTTCTCGTGGTAGTACACGAGGTCGATGATCTCCCGGTGGTCCGCCGAAAGCCTGGCCAGGCATTGCCGCAGGGCCGAGCTTTTGTCTTTTTTCGCCAGGGCGGTTTCGGGATCGTCAGCGTGATCCTCGATCTGCTCTGCCGTCTCGTCGTCGAGCTCTTCCTCCGGCCGGCGCCGCAGCGCCGACAGGGCCTTGAATCGCGCGATGCTCAGCATCCATGTCGAGGCAGCGGAACGGCCCTCGAACTTCCCGGCTTGCCGCCAGATGTCGAGGAACACCTCGCTGATCAGATCTTCCGCCGTCGCTTCGTTGCGCACCAGCCGCAGAACGAACCGGTACACACGAACATGGTGCCGCGCGTACAGCACCTGCATGGCGAGCCGGTCGCCGCCTGCGATCCGCGAGATCAGAACTTCGTCCGAAGTCGTTTGCATCGCAGAACAATCGGCTCGTGCATGGGTCGCTTGAAGGGGCGTCGAGGTTCAAGCCAATTCGCGGAAATTTGCATGCACCTGTCCGCCCCCGAGGTGCTTTACGGCCAGTTTCCTCTTTTCGGGCGCTTCTGGGCAAGCCAAGGGGCCCAAAACCCGCGATTTTCCGCCGGATGACGTGAACAAAGGGTGTCGCGGCCGGTTCTTTGGCCAGGCGGGGCTTTGAACCTTTTCCGGGGAGGGCACGACCCATGTTCAGGATGTGATGACCACATCCCCTCGTCACGCCAGACCCTGAAACAGGAGATCCGCCATGTTCCGCAAGATCGCTCTCGCCCTCGGTGCAACCGCTGTCATCGGCGCCGCCGCTCTCACCCCCACCACCGCTTCCGCCTGGCATCATCATCACCATGGCCATTGGCACGGTGGCTTCGGTTGGGGCGTTGGTATCGTTGCTCCCGCCACCATCTACGCGTCCGACTGCTACGTCGTGAAGAAGGTCGTCGACACCCCGTTCGGCCCGCGCATTCGCCGCGTCACGGTTTGCGGCTAGGCGAGCAAGCCATGGACGGGTTTTGACCCCGGCTTCGCTGCGGCGGAGTCGGGGTTGCCCATTGCCGGTGCCGCCATGACAGTCATATAGACTGAGGCATGCTCGACGGCTTCAAACGCTCCGAAATCAAAACCAAAGGCGCGCGCATCGTCACGGTCATCGGCGGTTCTGGACCGCCGCTGCTGCTGATGCACGGCAATCCCTTCAATCATCTGTCGTGGCACAAGATTGCGCCGGCGCTGGCGCGCGAGTTCACCGTCGTATGCACCGACCTGCGCGGCTACGGCGATTCCGAAAAACCGCCCGGCGGCGAGGATCATTCCGGCTATTCGTTTCGCGTCATGGCGCAGGACCAGGTCGAGGTGATGACGGCGCTCGGCTTCGACAGGTTTTATGCGGCGGGCCATGACCGCGGCGCGCGCGTCCTGCATCGCATGTGCCTGGACCATCCGCAAACAGTCACGCGCGCCGCGGTCCTCGATATCATCCCGCAACATCACCTGCTCAACCACGTCAGCCGGCAGTGGGGCACGTTCTCCTGGCACTGGTTCTTCAATATTCAGCCCTACGATCTGCCCGAGCGCATGATGGGCGCGGACCCCGACTGGTTCATCGAGAAGAAGCTCGCCAAAACCAGGCAAGGATTGAGCTTCTTTGATCCGCAGGCGCTCGCCGAATACAAGCGTTGCTTCCGCAACCCGGAAACAATTCACGCCATCTGCGAGGATTACCGCGCCACGTTTGGCGTCGATCTCGAGATGGACACCAAAGACTTCGAAGCCGGGCGAAAGATCGAGTGCCCGGTTCTGCTGCTGTGGGGTGCGACCGGCGGAGTCGGCCGCAATCACAAGCCCGGTCCGGCCGAAATCTGGCGCAACTACGCGACCAACATTGTCGACGCCAAGGCGCTGCCGTGCGGTCACTATCTGTCGGAAGAAGCGCCGAAGGAAACAACTGACGCGCTACGCCAATTTTTCACTGCAAGCTGATCAGGCGGTCGGCGACGGCGCCGCGAGAAAATTCTTCATCGCGTACCAGAGCAGGTGCCGGTTGGTGCTGTAGCCGGCGCTGTGTGCCGTCTGCGGCAGGATCACGAACTGCCGGTCTCCGTTCGGAAGCTGACGATAAAAGTCGAGCAGATCGTCGTTGGTCGAGTTGCCATCGAACTCTCCGCGCAGCATGAGCGCGGGCGACTTTATTTTCGCCGGATCGACGATCGGCAGGTTCGCAGCCATGTCGAGGTAGGTGCCGCTCGGGATCGTGTCGCCGAATTTCATTTCCGCTGCGATGATCGCCTCGGGTACGGCCGGGTCGTAAAGCGAAGGATGGCCGTCACGGGTAAAGATCGATCGGATCATGTCCGCGTCCCGCTTGCGGCGGGGACTCGCGCGCAGGGCGTCGATTCTCTTTCTTCGGCGCTCGATCTCGGCGGCGCCGTTTCCTTTATAGGTAAAGGCGCAAAGCAACAGGCGGTCGACCGCCTCGGGCTGTGCCTGCGCGTAGGCGGCCGCGCGAATCCCGCCCGACGACGTGCCGTAAAAGTGCGCCCTCTGCCGGCCGGTTTCCTTCATGACGACGGGCATTGCGGCCTTGAGATCGTCCACGCCGCTGGCGATGTCGGAATTGTTGCCGGATGAGCCGGAATAGCCGTAGCCGTCGTGATCCATCGTCCAGACGTCATAACCATAGCGGGCGAAAACATTCATCAGCGAATATTCGCCTTTTCCCGGAACGGTGAGATCGTAGGACGAGCGCGACGAATTCGATGAGCCATGGACAAGAAACAGGACTGGCCGGGGCTGCTCGTCGGGCGAAGGCGCACCGGCACGCTTGCGCCATAGGTTGAGCTTCACGCCGTTCTTATTGGCCCAATATTCATGAGCCCATATTTCTGTGTTTTCGGCCGCCGTGGCGGGAGCGAGGCCGGACAGAAGTCCCGCGCTCATTCCAAGCCCGGCGCTCTTGAGGACTGCACGGCGGGAATGGTCGGATCGGCTCATATGGGCCTCCCGAAAAGGCTGCCGACGACGATTGTTAACGGCCTTATTTTTGGCATCCTATCGCACGACAGGATCGGGCGGCAGTCTACTCGCCCCGCGATCTGAGTTCTGCTAGGGGTCGGGACAGCGCTATTGCGGCGCGCGGCGTTCGGGGCGATACGCCGAAGCGGAGGATTAATGGTTCGAGTACTGCGCGCGGTGGCGCGTTTTTTTCAAGATACAATCGGCTGGAACCGGATCGGCGTGATGCTGAGCATCGCGATCATTTCGGTGGCGGTCGTTGTCCTGTTTCACATGTTGCGCGACACCGATGTCGACGAAGTGGTCGCGGCGCTCAAGGCGACAAGCCCGGCCCACATCGCAGCCGCTGCATTTTTCGTGGCGTGCGGTTATTTCACCTTGACCTTCTACGACTTGTTTGCGTTGCGCACGATTGGCCGCAAGGAAGTCCCTTATCGCGTCGCGGCGCTCACGGGATTCACGAGCTATTCGATCGGTCACAACATTGGCGCCACCGTTTTTACGGGCGGCGCTGTTCGTTACCGCATCTACTCGCACTACGGGCTGGACGCCATCGAGGTCGCCAAGATCTGCTTTGTCGCCGGCCTCACGTTTTGGCTCGGCAACGCGACGGTCCTTGGACTTGGCGTCACCTATCATCCGCAGGCGGCGGGGCCGATCGACCAGTTGCCGGACTGGCTCAATCGTGGAATCGGCATGGCGATATTGCTGGTGCTGATATCCTACGTCGCCTGGGTCTGGAGCGCGCCGCGGGAAATCGGCCAGAGGGAATGGAAAGTCGAGCTGCCGAGCGGACCATCGACCATGGTGCAAATCGGCATCGGCATTCTCGATCTCGGCAGTTGCGCGCTCGCCATGTACATGCTGTTGCCGACGCACCCGGATATCGGCTTTGTCACGATGGCGGTGGTCTTCGTGTCGGCAACGCTGCTCGGCTTTGCGAGCCACGCGCCCGGCGGGCTCGGCGTCTTCGATGCCGCCATGCTGGTGGCGCTCTGGCAATTCGACAAGGAGTCGGTGCTGGCCGGCCTGCTCCTGTTCAGGCTGCTCTACTACATCATCCCGTTTGCGCGGGCGTTGACCATTCTCGGGTCGCGCGAAATCTGGCTGAACGTGAGCGGCGCGCGCCGCCCGTCCGGGCCGGCGGTGATACCATCGCTGGCCGAGCCGATCCGCAGCGAGATCGAATCGGAAAAAACCGACGCTAGTTGATCATGGCGATAAATGACGAGCGGCGCAGCCTCACCAATCCGTCCGGATTGGTTACCCGGTTGCGCGGCGCCTGGCTGGCTTTGCTTGGACGCACCGAAACGCCAGCCGAAACCGGCATCGCTCCGGCCGCAAACCGGGCGCTGGCCCAACCGCAGGCGCTGTTGATTGAGCAGCTGATCGGCGGCCTGCCGGCCGCAGCGATCGTGCTCGACCGCGAAGGCCGGGTGATCGCGTTCAACGAGGCGGCCGCTGCAATCACGCCGGCCTTGCGCCGCGGCGAACCGGCCTTGATCGCGCTGCGCACGCCGGAACTGGTCGACGCCATTCGCCGCGCCACAAAACGGCACGAGCCGCAGCGGGTCGAATTTTTCGAGCGCGTCCCGCTCGACCGCTGGTTCGAGGCTTTTGTGACGCCTGTGACGCTTTCGACAGGTGTTGGAAGCTCGGTGGAAATCGTGCTGATGACATTCAACGACCTGACGCCGTTGCGCCGCGTCGAGGAAATGCGCGCCGATTTCGTTGCCAATGCGAGCCATGAGTTGCGGACCCCGCTGGCCGCGCTGCTCGGATTTGTCGAGACGTTACAGGGGCCCGCCAAAGACGATCCGGCAGCGCGCGATAAATTCCTCTCGATCATGCAGGGGCAGGCAACCCGCATGGCCCGGCTGATCGATGATCTGCTGTCTCTCTCACGGATTGAATTGAACGCACATTTGCAGCCGGGCACGCCGCTCGATCTCGCGCCGGTCGCGCGGCAGGTCGTCGACGGCCTGCAGACCCTCGCACGCGATCGCGGAGTCGAAATCAACGTTGCGATGCCGCAGGATGCGCTCGTCGTGCTCGGCGACCGCGATGAGCTCGTCCGTGCGCTGGAGAATCTCGTCGAGAACGCTCTCAAATACGGTGCGGCAGGCAAGCGTGTCGATCTTACGGTCACGCGCGCCCAAACGCGGGCGGGGTCGCCGGAGGCGCGCGTCGCGGTCCGCGATTACGGGCCCGGCATCGCTCCGGAACACCTTCCTCGTTTGACGGAACGGTTCTATCGCGTGGATGTCACCGACAGCCGTGCGCAAGGCGGTACCGGGCTGGGGCTTGCGCTGGTCAAGCATGTGCTCAACCGGCACGGCGGACGCCTGACAATCGAAAGCGCGCCGGGGGCAGGGGCGACCTTCACGATGCATGTTCCCCTGCGGGCCGGGGAAACTGCCGGCGAATCCTAGTCAATTCATCGACTTGCAGTGTCATTCAAGTGTCATCGAGACTTTATAGAACGGTGACATGCGACGCCTATGGCTGACCACGGCTTCGGACCGCCCTTCAACGGGCCAAAAACGTCCGGGGCCGTCGTGGAGCGCGTCTTTTAAATCAACAGCGGCTGCCCGGGCGATCGGGCACGAGGAGCGGGGTGACGGATCATTTTGGTCCGCGCGCGTCCTTGGCCGCAAACATGGAGAGAACCCTTGAAACACTGGACCGCATTGGCAGCCGCCGGCTTCGTCGCCGCCGCGTCGCTCGTTCCGGCCAACGCCGCCGACATCTCCGGCGCCGGCGCGACATTTCCCTATCCGATCTACGCCAAGTGGGCGGACGCCTACAAAAAGGTCACCGGCAACGGCCTGAACTATCAGTCGATCGGTTCAGGCGGTGGGATCAAGCAGATCAAGGCAAAGACCGTGACGTTCGGAGCAACCGATGCACCGCTTTCGGGCAAAGATCTCGATGAGGCCGGGCTCGCGCAGTTTCCGATGGTGATGGGCGGCATCGTGCCGGTCGTCAATCTCGACGGCATCAAGCCGGGCGATCTCGTCATCGACGGCCCGACACTCGCCAGGATCTTCATGGGTGACATCAAGACCTGGGACGATCCCGCGCTGAAGAAACTCAATCCGGGCGCCGGCCTGCCGAAGCAGGCGATCGCGGTCGTGCATCGCTCGGATGGTTCGGGCACCACCTACAACTTTGCCTACTATCTTTCCGATGTGAGCGCCGACTGGAAGTCGAAGGTCGGCTTTAACACCTCCGTGCAATGGCCGGTCGGCATCGGCGCCAAGGGCAACGAAGGCGTCGCCAACAACGTTGCGCAGACGAAAGGCTCGATCGGCTACGTCGAATATGCCTATGCGCTGCAGAACAAGCTGACCTTCACGAAAATGGCGAACAAGGACGGCAAGACGGTGTCGCCGACCTCGGATGCTTTCCAGGCGGCCGCGGCCAACGCCGACTGGAAATTGAAACCGGGTTACGGCGTGATCCTGGCGAACCAGGCGGGCGAGAGATCGTGGCCGATGACGGCGGCGACCTGGATCCTCGTTTACAAAAAACCATCCGACCCCGTAGCAACCGCTGAAGCTCTGAAGTTCTTCGCCTGGGCCTACAAGAATGGCGGCCGGATGGCGGACAACCTCGACTATGTGCCGATGCCGGCAAATGTCGTGTCGGATATCGAGAAGTACTGGCTGACCGAGATCAAGGATGCGAACGGAAAACCCGTGTTCGCAATGACCAATTGACGCTGATGGTTGTGACGAAAGGGCGCCGCGACGGCGCCCTTTCCCTGTCAGCCGCCGAAACCAGGCCGCTTGTGTTGCGGCCGCCGGGCCGCTTGAGTGGCTCTCCCCAACGGCGAAAGGCCCAACGAAAGGCCCAAGGAGAGCGGGATGCAACCGACCGGGAGACCGCCCGTGGTTGACGTGGCGTTGCAGGGCACCGGGATCGCGGTTACGGACCCGATGGACCGCGCAAAAGTGCTGCAGCGCCTGCGGCTGGGCGATGCCGCATTCCATCACCTCACCCGGGCTGCTGCCGTCGCGGTTCTGGTCATCCTCGGCGGTATCATTGCTTCGCTGGTCTGGGGTTCGCTGCCGGCGCTCCGCACGTTCGGGGTGAGTTTTCTTTATGAAGACGCCTGGAATCCGGTCACCGAAAAATTCGGCGCCATTGCGCCGATCTACGGCACCATCGTGACGTCGATCATCGCGATGCTGATCGCGGTTCCGGTCGGCCTGTTCATCGCGATGTTTCTCACCGAGCTCTGCCCGATGTGGCTGCGGCGCCCGGTCGGCATTGCCATCGAGCTGCTCGCAGGAATTCCGAGCATCATCTACGGAATCTGGGGCCTGTTCGTGTTCGCGCCGTTTCTGCAGCAGCACGTGCAGCCATTTCTGATTGCCGCGTTCGGCGAAATCCCCGTGCTGTCCTATCTGTTTGCGGGCCCGCCCTACGGCATCGGCATTCTGACCGCGGGTCTGATTCTCGCGATCATGGTGCTTCCGTTCATCACCTCGATTTCCCGCGACGTGTTCGAGGCCGTTCCGACCGTGCTCAAGGAGGCAGCCTATGGTCTTGGCTGCACGACCTGGGAGGTCTCGCGCTACGTGGTGCTGCCCTATGCCCGTGTCGGCGTCATCGGCGGCGTGATGCTGGGGCTCGGGCGCGCGCTTGGCGAGACCATGGCCGTGACCTTTGTGATCGGCAATGCGCATCGCATCTCGGGTTCGCTGCTTGCGCCCGGCACGACCATCTCTGCGACCATTGCCAACGAATTTACCGAAGCCGTCGGCGATCTCTACACGTCCGCGCTTATCGCGCTCGGCCTCATCCTGTTCGTCATTACATTTATCGTGCTGGCAGCGGCGCGCCTGATGCTGATGCGGCTGAATGCGCGGGTGGGGGTCTGATCATGGCTATAGCGATCCAATCCCCGCTTTACGCCGGCCGGCGCCGCCGCAACAGGATCTCAATGGGGCTGGCCTTCGCGGCGACCGCGTTCGGCCTGTCCTGGCTGGTGCTGATTCTGGGCGTGCTGGTGTGGGAAGGCTTCGGCGGTCTTTCCCTTGCGGTGTTCACCGAGATGACGCCGCCGCCGGGTTCGGCCGGCGGACTGCTCAATCCGATCGCCGGCAGCCTGCTCATGACAACCATTGCGGTTCTGATCGGCACGCCGCTCGGCATACTGGCCGGTACCTATATGGCGGAGTACGGCCGCTACGCCAGACTGACCACGGTCGTGCGTTTCATCAATGACATCCTGCTCAGCGCACCGTCGATCGTCATCGGCCTGTTCGTCTACGAGGTCATGGTCGCGCAGATGGGCCACTTCTCCGGATGGGCGGGCGCGGTCTCGCTGGCGGTGATCGTTGTGCCGGTCGTTGTACGCACCACGGAGGACATGTTGGTCCTCGTTCCGGATACTCTGCGCGAGGCAGCCGCCTCCATCGGCCTGCCGCGCTCATTCATGATCACAAAGGTCGCCTATCGCGCCGCGCGCGCCGGGATGGTCACCGGGGTGCTGCTTGCGATCGCGCGCATCTCCGGCGAGACCGCGCCGCTGCTGTTTACGGCGCTCAACAACCAGTTCTGGAGTCTCAATCTGGATGCGCCGATGGCCAGTCTGCCCGTCGTCATATTCCAGTTTGCGCTCAGCCCCTATCACGACTGGCAGAAGCTGGCCTGGACCGGCGCCCTCATCATCACACTCGCCGTGCTTGCCCTGAGCATCATCGCGCGGATCCTTGCGGCACGGAGCAAATCGTCATGAGCGTAGCAACGCTTACAGTCCCTGCGGTCGCTCATGCGCCGGCAAGCGTCGAGCACCTTGTGGAAAAAGTCTCCATCCGCAATCTCGATTTTTTCTACGGCGACAATCGCGCGCTGAAGGACATCAACGTGTCGCTCTATCAGGGCAAGGTCACCGCCTTCATCGGGCCCTCAGGCTGCGGAAAGTCGACGCTGCTGCGCATCCTCAACCGCATGTACGACCTTTACCCGAACCAGCGCGCCACCGGCCAGGTGCGCATTGATAATGACGACATCCTGTTGCCGTCGCAGGATCTCAACCTGCTGCGCGCCAAGGTCGGAATGGTGTTCCAGAAGCCCACCCCCTTTCCGATGACGATTTTCGAGAACATCGCCTTTGGAATCCGCCTGTATGAGCGGTTGCCGAAATCGGAGCTCGAGGATCGCGTCAGGCATGCGCTCGAGCGCGCCGCGCTCTGGGACGAAGTGAAGAACAAGCTCAACGCCAACGGCCTGTCTTTGTCCGGCGGCCAGCAGCAGCGGCTGTGCATTGCACGCACCGTCGCGGTGCGGCCGGAGGTGATCCTGTTCGACGAGCCGTGCTCGGCGCTTGATCCGATCTCCACGGCCAAGATCGAAGGGCTGATCGACGAGCTCAAGAACGACTACACGATCGCCATCGTGACGCACAACATGCAGCAGGCGGCGCGCGTGTCCGATTTCACCGCCTTCATGTATCTCGGCGAGCTCGTTGAGTTCGGTGAAACGACGCGGATTTTCACCAATCCGAGCGACGGCCGGACGCAGGACTACATCACAGGCCGCTTCGGTTAGCGCACGATCCCGAAAAGTGGAAGCCGGTTTTCGGACAAGATCATGCGCAAACGTAAAATACCTGAGAGATGACGCCAATGACCGACCACACCATGAAGGCCTTCGACACCGACCTGCAGGATCTCGCGCGCATGGTCGCCGAAATGGGCGGCCTCGCCGAGAAGCAGGTGGCCGACGCCGTCGACGCCCTGGCCAAGCGTGACACGACGCTCGCCCAACGCGTCACCGCCGCCGATACCGGCATCGACGCCTTGCAGCGCGATATCGAGGAAAAGGCGGTGCTTACCATCGCGCGCCGGCAGCCGATGGCCGTCGACCTGCGCGAGGTTGTCGGCGCATTGAGGCTTGCCAACGATCTCGAGCGCATCGGCGACCTCGCCAAGAACATTGCCAAGCGCGTGATGGCGCTGAACGCCGAATTTCCGCCGCCCAAGCTGATCCGCGGCGTCGAGCACATGACCGACATGGTGCTCCAGCAGATGAAGCTCGTGCTTGATTCCTACGTCCGCCGCGACGTCGGCAAGGCAATGGCCGTCTGGCGCGGCGACGAGGAGATCGACGCGGTCTGTACCTCCGTCTTTCGCGAGCTTCTGACCTATATGATGGAAGATCCGCGCAATATCACCTTCTGCATCCATCTGATGTTCTGCGCCAAGAACATCGAACGCATGGGCGACCACGCCACTAACATCGCCGAAACCGTGCACTACATTATTGAAGGCCGTCCGATCGCAGATCAGCGCCCGAAAGGTGATACGACCACGATTGCCGCGCTGCGCACGGCAGCCGAGAGATAGCAGGACAGCGCATGATCCTGAAAAGTGGGAACTGGTTTCCCGCCTTCGCGAAGCCCGCTTCGGCGGGCGAAGCAAGGTCGGAGCAGATCATGCGCCAGGGAATAAACGCATGAGCGCGCGCATTCTTATTGTCGAAGACGAGGAGCCGCTCACGATGCTGCTCCGCTACAACCTCGAGGCCGAGGGGTATGAGGTCGAGACGTCTGCCCGCGGCGACGAGGCCGATACGCGGCTGAAGGAGTCGACGCCCGATCTGATCGTTCTCGACTGGATGCTGCCGGGATTGTCCGGCATTGAATTATGCCGCCGTCTTCGCGCGCGGCCCGAAACGCGCCAGTTGCCCATCATCATGCTCACCGCGCGCGGGGAGGAGAGCGAGAAGGTGCGCGGGCTTGCGACCGGCGCCGACGATTACATCGTCAAGCCGTTCTCGGTCCCGGAGTTGCTGGCGCGTGTACGTGCACTGTTGCGGCGTGCCAATCCCGATCGCGTGGCGACCGTGCTCAGCATCGGCGACATCGAGCTCGACCGCGAAAAAAAACGGGTATCGCGTAACGGCCGCCCGGTCGATCTCGGACCCACCGAATACCGCCTGCTGGAATTCCTGATGGAACGGCCGGGTCGCGTGTTCTCGCGCGAGCAGCTGCTCGACGGCGTCTGGGGGTCGGACATCTATATTGATGAACGGACCGTCGACGTGCATGTCGGCCGGCTGCGCAAGGCGATCAATCGCGGGCAGACAACTGATCCGATCCGCACGGTGCGCGGAGCCGGTTACGCGCTGGACGATCGCTTCGGCCGCGTGAACTGACGGACGATCTGGCTCAATTCCGGAATGATCGCTTGTCGCGCCGTCGATCGGTGAGCGGCTGATAGGCGACGCGGCAGTGATACGAGCAGTAAGGCAGATCGTTCACGGTATCGCCGCCGCAGAAAAAGAACTCCGTGCTGCCGGGATCGCCGACCGGCCAGCGGCAGGTCTTCTCGTTCAGCTGCAGCAAGGTCTTGCGCTGCTCGACGGGAATTTCGATCAGTTCCGGCTCCGGCTCGACCTCGTATTCATAAGCGAGCGCCGTGTTGCCGCGCATCGATGCGCGCGGGACCCGCATCATATGTCCCGAGGAGCGCGGCTTGCGCGGGCGCGGGGCGGTCGACGACGGGCTTTTGGCACGGCCGGAAAGACCAAGCCGATGGACCTTGCCGATGACGGCATTGCGGGTGATGCCGCCGAGTTCAGCCGCGATCTGGCTGGCGGACAGGCCGTCCGCCCATAACTTCTTGAGGAGCTCGACCCGCTCGTCCGTCCAGCTCATTGGGTTTTCTCCTTAAGCCTCAAGGCTTTGGATGGAATCCAGCCCCGTCGTCGGGCGCACCATCGAGCGCCAGACGCGTACGCGTCAGGAATGAACAAGAAGCCCCGTAGCACGAGATGTCGTACTACCTGACCAAGACGCTACAATAGGCAGTGACTCCCGTGCAAGCGCTCACACTGTTCTCCACGCAGCTACCAACAGTTTTTCCTTTAGAATCTGCGGTTGCGGCGCAATTGAGTCAGGGATTCAGCGGCTTGCTCGCTGTGTTGACAGCGCAAGGCCCGGCAATAAAATGAAAAAAGTGCCGCCCGGCGAGGCGGCACATTTCTTTTCGGCGCGCGCGTGGTCCCGAAAAGCGGGTACGGTTTGAACAAGGCCATGCGCAAACCGATACGTTCGACGAAAGAACCTGCCGTGAGCTCGCATCTATTGCCGACCTATGCGCGCGTCGACCTCGCATTCGAACGAGGCGAGGGCGCGTGGCTGTTCACGGCCGGCGGCGATCGCTACCTGGATTTTACCGCCGGCGTTGCCGTCAATGCGCTGGGCCACGCGCATCCGCATCTGGCCGACGCACTCACCAGGCAGGCGCACAAGGTCTGGCACGTCTCCAATCTTTACCGGATTCCGGAAGGCGAAAGGCTCGCCGACCGGCTGTGCGCGATCAGCTTTGCCGACACCGTGTTCTTCCAGAATTCCGGCGCCGAGGCGATCGAGTGCGCGATCAAGATGGTGCGCAAGTATCAATCGTCTTCCGGCAAACCGGAGCGCTATCGCATCATCACGTTTGAAGGCGCCTTCCATGGCCGCACTTTGGCTGCGATCGCCGCAACCGGCAACAAGAAGTATCTGGAAGGCTTCGGGCCGCCGGTCGACGGTTTCGACCAGGTGCCGTTCGGCGATCTCGAAGCGGTCAAGCGCGCGATCGGGCCGGCGACGGCTGCGATCCTCATCGAGCCCATTCAGGGCGAGGGCGGCGTGCGGGTCGCCTCGCCGACGTTCCTGCGCGCGCTGCGTCAGCTTTGCGATCAGCACGGGCTCTTGCTGGTATTTGACGAAATACAGACCGGCTTCGTCCGCTCAGGCGAAATGTTCGCCTATGAGCGCAGCGGCGTTAAGCCCGACATCATGACGATTGCGAAGGCGCTCGGCGGCGGGTTCCCGGTCGGCGCATGCCTTGCAACGACTGAAGCTTCCAAGGGGATGACCGTCGGGACCCACGGCACGACGTTCGGCGGCAATCCGCTCGCAATGGCGGTCGGTAATGCCGTGCTCGACATCATGACCGACCCCGAATTTCTCGAACGGGTGCGAAAGAATGCATTGTTGCTCAAGCAGCGCCTGGCCGAGCTGAAAGATCGCTACGCGTCGGTGATCGCGGAGGTGCGCGGCGAAGGCCTGCTGATCGGCCTACGCATGATCCCGCAGGCGTCGGAAATGGTCGACGAACTGCGCGCGGAAAAGCTGTTGACTGTCGCCGCCGGCGACAACGTCGTACGGCTTCTGCCACCGCTGATCATCGGCGAGGAAGAAATTTCGGAAGCCATCGCCAGCATCGACCGGGCCTGCGCGCGGCTCGCGCAGACGCATGCACGGACGGCGAAGGTGGCGTCATGACGGCAAACGGCGTCCGGCATTTCCTCGATCTCACCGACATTCCGAAGCCGGTTCTGGCCGGGCTCATCGACAGCAGCCGGGCCATGAAGGCTGCGCGCGCGAAAGGCCAACTTGCGTCGCCGCTCGCCGGCAGGACTCTGGCCATGGTGTTCGACAAGCCGTCGACGCGCACGCGCGTTTCGTTCGATGTCGCCATGCGCCAGCTGGGCGGCGAAGCAATCCTTCTGACGGCCCAGGAAATGCAGCTGGGACGCGGTGAAACGCTTGCCGACACGGCGCGGGTGCTGTCGCGGTATGTCGACGCTATTATGATCCGGATCCTCGACCACGAGGCGGTGCATGAGCTTGCCCGGCATGCCACGATCCCGGTGATCAACGGGCTGACGCGCCGCTCGCATCCTTGCCAGGTGCTGGCCGATGTCATGACCTACGAGGAAAAACGCGGGCCGATCCGCGGACGCACGGTCGCCTGGAGCGGCGATGCCAATAACGTGCTGGCGAGCTGGATGCACGCCGCCGAGCGTTTCGATTTCCGGCTGCGGGTGGCGACGCCGGCGGAGCTGCGGCCGAAAAAATGGCTGATGGACTGGATGAAATCCTCAGGCGCCGCCATCATGATCGGCGACGATCCGGATGCCGCGGTCAAGGATGCCGACTGCGTGGTCACCGACACCTGGGTCTCCATGGGCGACAAGGACGGCAAGCTGCGGCACAACATCCTCAAGCGGTACCAGGTCAATGCGCGATTGATGGCGAAGGCCAGCCCGGATGCGCTGTTCATGCATTGCCTGCCGGCACATCGCGGTGAAGAGGTGACCGACGAGGTGATCGACGGTCCGCAATCGGTTGTCTTCGATGAAGCGGAGAACCGGTTGCATGCCCAGAAGGGCCTTCTGGCCTGGTGCCTGCACGCCGACGCGTGATCAGCTCGGTCATCCCGGGGCGCCGCCAACGGGTCCGGCCCCGGAATGACGGGGCTCTCGAAAAGCCGCGTTCAAACGCTACATAGGGCCCATGACTGATCCCCAAATCGCAATTCCATCCCGCGCGCCGTCCGCAACTGCGGCCGATGACACGGTCATGCCCTTCGAAGTTGCCAAGCTCGACCTGCGCGGCCGGGTGGTCCGGCTCGGGCCGGCCGTGGACGAAATTCTCACGCGCCATGCCTATCCGCAGCCGGTGGCCAAGCTCCTGGGCGAAGCCATCGTGCTGACGGTCATGCTGGGCTCGGCTCTGAAGATCGACGGCCGGTTCATCTTGCAGACGCAGGGCGACGGCCCGGTGCGCATGCTGGTCGTTGACTTTATCGCCCCCGACAAGGTGCGTGCCTGCGCACGCTTCGACAAGACCCGCGTGGCGGCTGCGATCGAATCGGGCGATGCCGGTGGGACCGCGTTGCTCGGCAAGGGCCATCTTGCGATGACGATCGATCAGGGCCCCGACATGAGCCGCTACCAGGGGCTGGTCGCGCTCGACGGCCGCTCGCTCGAGGACGTCGCCCACGAATATTTCCTGCGCTCGGAACAGATTCCGACGCGCGTGCGCCTCGCCGTCGCCGAGGAGCTGCGCGCCGAGGCGGGCGGAGCGCGGCACCGCTGGCGCGCCGGCGGCATGATGGTGCAATTCCTGCCAAAGGCGCCTGAACGCGCGCGCCTGGCCGATCTCGATCCCGGCGACGCGCCCGAGGGCACCGCGCCGCATGCGGTTGAGGAAGACGACGCCTGGGTGGAAGGTCAGGCGTTGATTTCGACCGTCGAGGACGTCGAGCTGATCGACCCGTCGCTGTCCAGCGAGCGGCTGGTCTACCGCCTGTTCCACGAGCCGGGCGTTCGCGTGTTCCGTGCCGGTCCGCTGCGCGCGCAATGCTCGTGCTCGCGCGCAAACGTCGAGGCCATGCTGAAAAGCTTTTCGCAGCACGACCGCGACCACATGGTCGAGGACGGAAGAATTTCGGTCACCTGCGAGTTTTGCAGCGCCAACTACGAATTTGCCCCGGCCGATGTCGGGGCAAAATCTAGTTGATGGTCCGTTCGGCGTAAGATGAATCGAGCGAGAAGGCGGGGATCTCGATGTCGAAGGGCTCACCCGCCTGGGTCACCATGCCGTAGCTCCCGGCCATGAACCCCGACGGCGTCGGTAACGGAACGCCGCTGGTGTACTCGAACGATTCAGTCGGCTTGAGTACCGGCTCTTCGCCCACCACGCCCGGCCCCTTGACCTCCTGCAGCCGGCCGTGCGCGTCCGTGATGCGCCAATGCCGGGTTTTGAGTTGCACTGTCTCCGCGCCAAGGTTCGTAATGTTGATGGTGTAGGCCCAGAAGAAATACCCGTTGCTCGGCGACGACCGCTCCGAGACGAACCGGGGCGTCACCGTGACTTCAATCTTGCGGGTTACGGCGCGATACATTGCCATGCCGTACAATTTACCGGTCGGGGCTTGCCATTCGCTTGGTGTCCGCGATTATTGCCGGAAGCGCACTCGAAAGAAAAGCCGCACATGGCCCCGGTTTCGACCGAACGTGATCTCCGGCTTGATTTGTTCCGTGGTCTCGCTCTTTGGCTGATCTTTCTCGATCATATTCCGTCGAATGCCGTCAGCTGGCTGACGATCCGCAACTACGGATTTAGCGACGCGACGGAGATTTTCGTCTTTATCTCCGGCTACACCGCGGCGTTTGTCTACGGCCGGGCAATGCGGCAGCACGGCTTTGTCATTGCTTCGGCGCGCGTGCTCAAGCGCGCCTGGCAAATCTATATCGCCCACGTTTTCCTGCTGGCGATCTACCTCGCCGAGATCGCCTATGTCGCCAGCAGTTTCGATAACCCGCTCTATACCGAGGAAATGGGCGTCCTCGACTTCCTGAAAAATCCGGATGTCACGATTTTTCAGGCGCTGCTTCTCAAGTTCAAGCCGGTGAACATGGATGTGCTGCCGCTCTACATCCTGCTGCTCGCGTGGTTCCCGCCGATGCTCTGGCTGCTGCTGCGCGCGCCGTCGCTCGCCCTGATAACGTCGGCAGCGGTCTACGTGCTGATGTGGTTCTTCGAGTGGAACCTGCCGGCCTGGCCGAGCGGGACGTGGGTCTTCAATCCGTTTGCCTGGCAGTTGCTGTTTGTGCTCGGCGCCTGGTGCGCGCTTGGCGGCGCGCAGAACCTGTCACGCTGGATCAATTCGCGATTCGTCTTCGGACTCGCGATCGCCTATCTCGTATTTGCATTCTGCATCGCGATGACCTGGTACTTCCCGCGGCTCGCGGTCTATGTGCCGAAATTCGTCGGAGAGGCGATCTATCCGATCGACAAGACCAATCTCGACGTGTTGCGTATTATTCATTTCCTGTCGCTGGCAGTGATCACCGTCGCTCTCGTGCCGCGCGGCTGGCCGGCCTTGAAGTCGCGTATCTTCTGGCCGGCGATCGTCTGTGGCCAGCATTCCCTCGAAACCTTCTGTCTCGGGGTGTTCCTGTCATTTGCGGGCCATTTCATGTTTACCGAAGTTTCCAACCGGCTGTTCATGCACATCGCGGTCAGTGTGGCCGGGATCGCCATCATGGTAGCGATTGCGGCAATGCTTTCGTGGTATAAACAGGCGGAGCGACAGGGCGGGGGACCGCGCCCGCCTGCCGCACGGCCGGGACTGGCGGGGGGCGACGCATGAGGTGGCGTGTGCTTTCGCTGGCACTGCTGGCACTGCTGGTGCCGGCGGGGCCGGCATGGGCCGAGCTTCCCGCGGAGTGCAGTGTTGCCGCGCATCTCGCCGAAACCACCTATCCGCTCCCGAAAGTCACGCGCGCGCTCGCGGACAAAAAATTCAATATTCTTGTCGTCGGTGCCGGCTCGTCGCAGTTGCCCGGAGCGAACGGGACGAAGAACGCGTACCCGGCGCGACTGCAGGAGGCGCTCGCCGATCAGTTGAAGGGCGTTGAGGTCAACGTCACGACTGACATCAAGGCGCGCCGTACCGCCGCCGAGATGGTCAAGGCCTTGCCGGCCAGTCTCAGCGCCGCCAAGCCTGCATTGATGATTTGGCAGACCGGCACAACCGACGCGATGCGTGCCGTTGATCCCGACCAATTCAGCCAGGCGCTCGACGCCGGCATAAACATGGCCCGTAGCGCGGGCGCAGACACGGTTCTGGTAAACGCGCAATAC
>DASSRJ010000049.1:0-25570 GCA_035701845.1 Pseudolabrys sp.
GCGGGCCGAAGCCTCAAGCGGCGAACGTATGCCTCTGAACCTTCGGGCGAAGGCCCGGAATCCGGACAGAGGCACCGCGCTTCGTTCTGGATTCCGGGTTCGCTCGCTTACGCTCGCGCCCCGGAATGACAGAGGGACTCAATCAATCCTGCCACCCGAGAACCTCCGCCCCGGCACGGTAAGAAAGTAACCGACCGCCTGGCCGCCATCCGAGCCGACCACGCTGCCGGTCGTGTAGCGTGACTCGTCGCAAGCGAGGAACACCGCCGGCCCTGCAATATCCTCGCCCGAGCCGACGCGGCCCATCGGCACACCCTTGCGGCGGCCCTCGTAGATTTCGGGGTCGGCATACATTGCTTCCGTGCCCCGCGTGCGGATGTAGCCGGGCGTAATCGCATTGGCGCGGATGCCGTAAGGCGCCCATTCCATGGCCTGCAGCTTGGTCAGCATGATGAGCCCCGCCTTCACGACGCTATAGGCGCCGGCCCAGTTGTAGGGAAAGAGCCCGGCGATCGACGCGATGTTGACGATGGCGCCGGACTTTTGGGCGATCATGTGTTTTGCCGCCGCCTGGCTGACGAGGAACGCGCCCTTGAGCCCGATGTTCATCGTCGTGTCCCACGCGGCTTCGGGCAACGCTTCGAGCTTGCCCGGCACGATTTTCATCGCGTTGTTGACCACGATGTCAATTCGCCCGCGCTCTTTAACAATGGTGTCAACGAGCCGGTTGATCTCGGCGGATTTCGCTATGTCCGCCACCACCGGAAGGCTTCTGCTGCCGAGCGCGGCCGTATCCTTGGCCGTCGCGTCCGCCGTCGCCGGATCGACGTCATTGATCATGACATGCGCGCCCTCGCGGGCGTAGGCGAGCGCAATGTCGCGGCCGATGCCGCGGCCTGCGCCGGTGACGAGCGCCACCTTGTCCTTCAGTCGCACGGAGTTCCCCCAATATTGAAAATAGCGCGGAAAAATCACGCTAAATCCGCACGTCCGGGCGTACAAGGCCACTCCCGGCCTCGAAAATGGCGCCCGTGAGTGCCATCTTTGCTATTGAGAATCATTCCGGCGGCCACTGTCGTGACGATGGCCGCCACCCCGGACAACATGGCCGAGCCAAAGCGTAACGACCCCGCTCCTGTGAGCCCGCAGCCCGCCGCGGGCGGCATCGCCGCGCGCGCGCTCGGCGCCCGCACGGCGCCCTATCTCGTCGACCTCAACCCGGAGCAGCGCCAGGCGGTCGAGACGCTCGATGGCCCGGTGCTGGTGCTCGCCGGCGCCGGAACCGGCAAGACGCGCGTGCTGACCACCCGCATCGCGCACATTTTGAATCTCGGTCGCGCGCATCCGAGCCAGATCCTCGCCGTCACCTTTACCAATAAGGCGGCACGCGAGATGAAGGAGCGCGTCGGCCAAATGGTCGGGCAGATCGTGGAAGGTATGCCCTGGTTGGGCACATTCCATTCGATCGGGGTGAAGGTCCTGCGCCGGCACGCTGAAATGGTCGGGTTGAAGAACAACTTCACCATTCTCGACGTCGACGACCAGATCCGTGTGATTAAGCAAATCCTCGAAGCCGACAAGCTTGACGAGAAGCGCTGGCCGGCGCGCGTACTCGCGATGCTGATCGACGGCTGGAAGAACCGCGGGCTCACACCCGAGCAGGTCCCGTCGGGCGAAGCCGCGAGCTTCGCCAACGGTAAGGGCAAGAAGCTCTACATTGCCTATCAGGAGCGGCTGAAGACGCTCAACGCCGCCGACTTCGGCGACCTGCTGCTCGAGAACATCCGGCTGTTCCGGCAAAACGCCGATGTTCTTCGCTCGTTTCAGGAGCGCTTCAGGTTCATCCTGGTCGACGAGTATCAGGACACCAACGTTGCACAATATCTGTGGCTGAAGCTGCTCGCACAGACGACGCCGGCTTCCACTGCCGTCATTCCGGGACGCAGCGAAGCTGCGGACCCGGAATCCAGCGCCGCGGCCCTTTCCCCGTCATCACCGGGCCGGCGCGAAGCGCCGAGTCCCGGTGATCCACGTCTTGCGGATTTGCAGGAAGACGTGGATGGCCGGAACATAGGCGAGCAAAGCGACGCCGTTCTTAGAACGGCTATGTCCGGCCATGACGAGCCTGAGAATGTTGCGCGGCCCGCAATCACCAACGAACGCCTCCCAAAAAACATCTGCTGCGTCGGCGACGACGATCAGTCTATCTACGGCTGGCGCGGCGCCGAGGTCGACAACATCCTGCGCTTCGAGCACGATTTTCCGGGCGCGAAGGTGATCCGTCTCGAGCGGAACTATCGCAGCACCGGTCACATCCTCGCGGCCGCGTCCCACCTCATTGCCCACAACGAAGGCCGTCTCGGCAAGACACTGCGCACGGAAGACGTGCCGGGCGAGAAAGTGCAGGTCACCGGCGCCTGGGACAGCGAACAAGAAGCTCGCGCCATCGGCGAGGAAATCGAGCAGTTGCAGCGCGAGGCGCGCGAGCGCGGCGAGGATCATCCGCTCGACGAGATCGCCATCCTGGTGCGCGCCTCGTTCCAGATGCGCGAATTCGAAGACCGTTTCATCCAGCTCGGCCTGCCCTACCGGGTGATCGGAGGTCCGCGCTTCTACGAGCGCGCCGAAATCCGCGACGCCCTCGCTTATCTGCGCGTGATTGCGCAACCCGCTGACGATCTCGCCTTCGAGCGCATCGTCAACGTGCCCAAACGCGGGCTCGGCGACGCCACGCTGCAGATGCTGCACGACTACGCACGCAAGAAGCGCATCCCGCTCACCGAGGCCGCCAGCGCGCTCTCCGCCACCGACGAGATGAAGCCGAAGCCGCGCCAGGCGCTGCGCGACCTGATGGCGGCCTTCGAAGGCTGGCGTTTGCGCAAGGATTCGATGCCGCACACGGAATTGGCCGAGATCGTGCTCGACGAGAGCGGCTACACCGACATGTGGCAGAAGGACCGTTCCGCCGATGCCGCCGGCCGCCTGGAAAACCTGAAAGAACTGGTGCGCTCGATGGAGGAGTTCGAGAACCTGCAGGGCTTCCTCGAGCACATCTCGCTGGTGATGGACCGCGAGGGCAACGAGGCCGAGCAGGCCGTCAATATCATGACCCTCCATTCCGCCAAGGGCCTCGAGTTTGACTGCGTCTTCCTGCCCGGCTGGGAGGAAGGCCTGTTCCCGCATCAGCGCTCGCTCGACGAAAGCGGCCGCGCCGGGCTGGAGGAAGAGCGCCGCCTCGCTCATGTGGGGCTCACACGCGCGCGCAAGCTCGCGAAAATCTATTTTGCCACCAACCGCCGCATCCACGGCATGTGGACCTCGACCGTTCCCTCGCGCTTCCTTGACGAATTGCCGGAAGCGCACGTGGAGGTGAAGGAAGCTGCGGGCGGCGGCTTCGGCATGTCGGGCTACGGCGCCTCGCGCTTCGACGAAATGAATGCCTTCGGCTCGGGCTACACCACGCCGGGCTGGCAACGCGCGCAGGCACGCAAGGGCCGCGGCGGATTTTATGACAACGGCCAGCCGCGCTATGTGCCGGATGGCGTTTTTGACGATGCCGATGCGGAGAACATCCCTCCCCTTAAGAGAAAGGCGGCACCCGGAGTGCGCCGTGAGGTTCAACGCAAGGCCCCTCTCACCATCGAAGGCGAGTTGATCGCCAAATCCACCGGCACCATCTCATCCTTCACTGTCGGCGAACGCGTGTTTCATCAGAAATTCGGCAACGGCAATGTGGTGGCCGTGGACGGCAACAAGCTCACCATCGCCTTCGACAAGGCCGGCGAAAAGCGCGTGGTGGATAGCTTCGTGGAGCGGGTTTAGCCTGCGTTCATCTTCTACGTGCATGTACGGCGGAAATGCCCAGTGCTAAACTTCCTAATGGTCGGTTCGACGCCGGCCTACAGGAGGAGGCAATGAAGGCATCTCATGTTGTGACGTTGTCTCTGGCGGCTGCGCTTGGGGCTTTGGCAGTCCAGGCCGCCCAGGCGCAAGACAACAAAAACATTCGCGAAGACGACTACGTCCGCAAGGTGCCGCTCGAGGACTTCAAGGTCCCGATCGTTCCGATCATTCCGCCGGGCTCATCGCTCGATCTGCGTCCAGGCCGGACACCGGATTCCGCCGACCGCATCTACGACTCCACGCCGTTCTACAGAGAACCGACGACACCCTCCATCGGCCTCTCGATCAAGTCGCCTTTCGACGACCGGAAATAGCCTACCCGGCATGCGCCGCGCGTTTTTTGTCCGCTGAAGCCTGCGCCGCAGCATCGACCAGCGCGGGCAGCACCGCCGGATCCTCGATCTTGCACACGGTCATCGGCTCATCGCGGCCACGGATGGCGACTTCCGTTCGCTCCAGCGCATCGGACGGAATTCCCGCGGTGTCGCAGACGTCTTTCGAAATGACGGCGGCGCAATTGAGCGACTTGGTCAGATCCTGCAGCCGCGCCGCGACATTCACCGGGTCGCCGAGCGCGGTGAAGACGGTGTGATCCCTGAAGCCGATGTCGCCGATGATCACCTCGCCGCCGTGGATGCCGATGCCAAACCGGACCGGCTCGCGCAGGTCGGCCTTCAGTTGCCTGTTCATCTGCTCGACATTGGCGGCGACCTTGGCGGCTGCACGCAGCGCCTGGCGGCACGCCGTTGCGGGGCTGGTCTGGAGGCCGAACAGCGCCAGGGTCCCATCGCCGATGAACTGGTTGGGCTGACCGCCGCAATCGAGCGCGGCCTGCGAAACGGCCGCCAGGAAACGGTTGATCAGGAACACGACGTCGAACGGCAGCCGCGCTTCGGCGAGCTTGGTCGAACCGCGCATATCGACGAACATACTGACGACGTAATGCTCCTTGCCGATGTTCATGCGTCGGCCCTTGCGCAGCAAATTCGCGTTCATCGACGGCGGCAGGATCGGAATAACACCGATGTCCGAGTCCGGCCGCAGCTGGCAGGCGAGACGGATCGACGGATTGGCGGTGACGCCGACGCGATCGAGCACGTGAGCCTCACGCCTTGATGGCGTCGGCAGTGCGCTGACATCGCCGAGGACGCGAATGCGGCAGGTCGAGCAGCGCGCCCGGCCGCCACACACGCTGGCATGCGGGATGCTGTAACGCAGGCAGGCTTCGAGAACGCTCACGCCCTTCGGCACCCGGACCTGCCGGTCGGGAAACGAAATCGCGATCAGGCCACCCCGACGCTCGCGCAAGTAGCGCACGCCGCGCGCCGCGAAAACGAGCGCTATCGCCGCGGCATAACCAAACGGGAAATAGACAAGGACGATGCTCTTGATGAGCCGCGCCTGCGGCGCGGTCACGCTTTTCAGGTTTTCCTTGCGCCATTCGGCATCCTCGGAAAGCTGGGCGACTTCGCGCCCGCCGTGGTGCGCGCCGATCATCGCGAGCGTCGGCAGCAGGATGGCAACGGCAAGGAGATAAGGCGCCGCCCAGTCGAAGAACGACTTCATCCGCAGCCAGAAATAAAGACCGATACAGGCATGCGTCCAGGCGACGGTCAGCGAGATGAACTGGATCGCGATGTTGTACGGCGCGCTGACCCAGTAGGCGAACAGCGGTGTGGCGTAATTGAACGGCGGCGTATCGAACAGCGCGGCCGTCAGTCGTTGCGCGCCAAAATGGTCGGCGAGCCAGAGCGGGATGCTCAGGCCGAGCAGAAGTTGGGTCAGCTCGGCGCCGGTATAGCGAAAATGCCGCCGCTGATAGAGCGCCCACAGCCCGAGCGAAAAATGGATGACGGCGGCGATATAGAGCGTGTCGTTGACCGCCGGCCACCGCCAGAACGTCACATGGTACGTCAGCCACGCTTCCATCGTGTCGTAGGAAATGACGCCGAGCGCGTGGTTGAAGAAGTGCGAAAAGATATAGGCGAACATCACCAGGCCGGTGATGAGACGCACCTGGCGCACGCCGATCCCGCGCAGCCAGGTTCGGGCGCCGGCGCTGCCCGCTGCGCGCGTCGTGGGAAGATCAACGTACGCAGGGACCTCTGCCGTCACAATAAATCACCGTCAAATGGCCGGTCGGGCGCGGAACGCTAGCTGCGAGACTTCCGCCGATCAACTGGCGCAATCCCGCCGTTCCGTGGCCTGATCGGCTGCGCTGCACAATATCCACCGCTTTCCGGCGCAAGCGCCGCCACCAAGCAATGACGCTTCCACTCTCCGCATTCGGAAAGCGAGCAAGCGTCACGAACGACACGACCGAATTTCCCTTGAAATTATTCCCGCGGGACGACCCAGGTTGACGTGGAGAAAAATTGCGAAACGCGACTCTGATTTTTCGAATCACCGACGCGGCGGCAAAACCTTAATCGCCACTGTTCGGACGCATGTCGGGCGGAAATCGCGACAAAATGGCGCCGAACCGCGCATAGCTCCCATACATATTTACCGTTGGCACATTCCTGCCTTTCTTCTGCCACGTTACACGGCCCTACCGTTGTTCCAATGCAAATCATTGAAGGGGACAACATTCAATGAAGCACATTGGCATTGCGATTCTCGCGAGCCTTCTCACGTTCGGCACAGCACATGCGGCGGGCTGGGCCTCAGTTCATAAGTATGTCAAGAAATCCGGCAACTGCGCCGGACAGGAAGTTCTCGCCAGCCACTACTCATCCGGAAAACGCACCGCCAGCGGCGAGCGTTTCGATCCGAATGGCAACACAGCGGCAGCTCGCACGTGGCCGATCGGCACAACGCTGACGGTGACTAATCCGAAGAACGGCCGCTCGATCACCGTCCGGATCAACGATACCGGGCCGTGGGGCATCGCGTACCGAATGGGCGCCCGACTCGATCTCGCCCTCGGCGCAGCGCGCCGGCTGGGCATGACAGCGTCTCAATACGTTTGCGTCGCGTGAGCGACAGCGTTAGCCGCAGAAAATCTCACCTGCGTTGAAACCGGCGGCACCCCTGGTGCCGCCGGTTTATTTTTGGACCGCGCTCACGTTCCAACAGCAGGCCGTCGCAAGGCTATATTCACCTTCGAATTGTCCCGTGTTTGCACCGATTTCGGCACACCGGCGCGCCAAATCCTAAAATTATCTCTGTGCCGGAAGCGCGCATTAACCAATGAATTCTTTGCTGTCACAAATTACCCGACGAAACCGCATGGAAAACGGAATGATTAAATTATTTGCATTAGCAACGCCGTGTGGCGAGCGACGGGTCTCTCGTAAGCGGGCATGGCTTCAAAGTGCGGTGGATATCCAGATTTGCTTCCGCGCAGAACGCGCACCGGCAAAACAGGGTGGCGACGCCTGCGCTGAACTTCTTCAGCCCGATGCGGCTGATCGTTGCATGCGCGACTACGCTTGCACTGATCGTCGTCGTCAGCGCAGGTTTGATTGCCTACAACCTGCGCACGCGGGCAATGTCGGAAAATGCGCAGGCCCTGTCCAACTCGACGCTCATCGTCGCAAAGCAGGTCGAGCAGACATTCACGGCCGTGCAGGCCGTCGAACACCGCTTCCATGACGACCTGTCCGGACTTCCGGTCATCGACAGCGAGACGATCGAACGTGAGTACAAGCGTCACGCGGTACACCTTAAACTGCGCGACAAGGCCGGCGGCATGCCCTATGTCGGCTCGCTCGCCATCTTCAACGCGAAGGGCCAGCTAATCAATTTCTCGCGCCAGTGGCCGATTCCCGACGTCAATGTCGCAAACGAAGATTATTTCAAGGCTCTCAGAACCAACCGAGGCGTCACGTCTTTTCTCGGCGAGCCGGTCCGCGACTATGCGACCGGCAGCTGGGTCATCCATCTCGCCCACAAGATCTCGGGCCCCAACGGCGAGTTTCTCGGCGTCATCTCGGCGGCGATCGAACTGCATTATCTGCAGAACTATTTCCGTGACATCAGTCCGAATCCGAACAGCAGTTTCGCGCTGTTCCGAACCGACGGCATGTTGCTGGCGCGCTACCCCGAAACAGATGCGGATATCGGCCGCAAGTTTCCCACCGCACTTGTGCTGAAGCTGGCCGCCCACCCCGGACACAATGTCGGCTCGATGGACGGCGTGATTGACGGTATCCCGCGCATGATCGCCGGCCACCGTGTCGAAGGCTACCCCGTCGTCGTCAGCGCCACGCGCGCCACGTCCTCGATCCTCGCCCATTGGCGGAGAACGACGCCCTATCTTGCCGGCGCTGTGGCAATCATCCTTGCGGCCATTGTCGCATTTGCACTGCTGTTCAACCGCCTCTTCCGCAACTACCAGGCGCTCGAGCAGGCCCGCGAAGAACGCAACCGGGCCGAGCAACTGCGTGCCCAAAGCCTGCGGTTCGACGTAGCGCTCAACAACATGTCGCAGGGCCTGGTGATGTTCGATGCGATGTCGCGGCTCGTGGTCGTCAATACCCGCTTCATCGAGATCTATGGCCTGTCGCCGGAGGTGGTCAAACCGGGACTGTCCCTCCTCAACCTGCTGAAGCACCGCAAGGAGCGCGGCTCGTTCGGCGGCGACCCCGACGAGTATCACACCAGGATTCTGGCGCTGGTCGCCAGGCGGACGCTTACCAAGCAGAACGTGCCTACGCCGGCCGGACGCATTATCCAGATCGTCAACCAGCCGATGCCGGACGGCGGCTGGGTGGCGACCCACGAAGACATCACCGACAAGATAGAAGCCGAGACCGCGATCAAGAAGCAGAAAGAGCAGCTGGACGCGGCGCTTGCCAACATCTTGCAGGGCGTCTGCATGTTTGACGCCTCCAAGCGCCTGATCATCTGCAACAAGCAATACGCCGACATTTATGAATTGACCGAGGAACTGACCAGGCCCGGCACGACCTTCAAGGCCATCCTCGAGCACACAGTTGCCAGGGGAAACGGGCCTAAGGATTCCGCGGCCTATCTCAAGACGCGCCTCAACGACGTTGCGGGCCGGGTCCCCTACCAGACCACCAACAAGCTGCGTGATGGGCGTTACGTCGCGGTCGTGCATCGGCCGATGGCCAATGGCGGCTGGGTGGCAACACATCAGGACATCACCGAGGCAAAACACCGCGAGGAGTCCTTCCGCCTGCTGTTCGAAGGCAACCCGGTGCCGATGTGGGTGATCGACCGGGAAACGCTGCGCTTCCTGGCGGTCAACGAGGCCGCGGTCGCCCATTACGGCTTCAGCCGCGAGCAGTTCATGGCAATGTCAGTTGCCGATCTGCGGCCGACCGAGGATCGCGAGCGCTTCAAAGCCTTCATCCACGGCCTGTCCGACGACCAGTTCATCGAGAACGTGGGCCAGCATATCAAGGCGGACGGCACGAAGATCGACATCGCGGTCTATTCGCGCGCCCTCACCTATAACGGGCACAACGCGCGGCTGACCGTCGTCCACGACATCACAAAGACGAAGCTGACCGAGGCGGAGCTGCGTCGCACCAAGATCTTCCTCGATGCCGTCATCGAGCATGTCCCTCTGCCGATCGTGGTCCGCCATGTCGAGGGCACGGGCAAGGACGCGCAGGGCGGACGCTTCCTGCTGTTCAATCGGGCCTACGAGGAGCTTACCGGCGACGCGCGCGGACAGATGATCGGCAAGACAGCGCACGAACTGTATCCGCCCGAGCGCGCCGACATGATCGTAAAGTCGGACCTGGAGACATTGCAGGGAGACAAGGTCGTCTCCACGCCCGAGCACTACATCAATACGGCGAGCAACGGGCTGCGGCTGGTCAAGGCCAACAAGATCGCCATCCGCGATGACAGCGGTGATGCGCAATATCTCCTGACCGTGCTTGACGACATCACCGAGCGCCGTCGCAGCGAGCAGCACATTTCGTACCTCGCGCATAACGACTCGCTGACCGGCCTGCCGAACCGGACCTCGTTCCTAAAGCATCTGTTCGACACCCTCGACGGCGCGTCGAAAGACGGCACGCGGTTCGCCATCATGTGCCTTGACCTCGACCGCTTCAAGGAAGCCAATGACACATACGGCCACCTTGTCGGCGACGCATTGCTGCGCGAAGCGGCGCGCCGTCTGCAGGCTGCCACCGAAGGCGCGTTCCTCGCCCGCATTGGCGGCGACGAATTCATCGTCATCCTGTCCGGCGATGAGCTGGAAGCCACGGCCGCCATCATCGGCGAGCGCATGATCGATTCATTCAAGAAAAATTTCGAGGTCGACGGCCACCAGATCCAGGTTGGCCTGAGCGTGGGCGTGGCTGTTTATCCCGTCGACGGCATTGATGCGACGGCGCTGATTGCCAACGCCGACGCGGCCCTCTATCAGGCAAAATCCGAGGTGCGCGGCTCCGTGCGCTTCTTCGAGGAAAAGCTTGGCTCGCGTTTGCGCGAGCGCCGCGAATTACAGACTGATCTGCGCAACGCACCCGACCGCGGTGACCTGCTGTTGCATTACCAGCCGCAGAAGACCATTGCTCTGGGGAAAGCCGTCGGTTTCGAGGCGCTTGCACGATGGCACTGCCCGAAACGCGGCTGGGTGTCGCCCGAGACCTTCATCCCGATCGCCGAACAAAGCACGCAGATCATTGCGCTCGGCGAGTGGATCCTGCGCGAGGCCTGCAGGGAAGCGGCCTCATGGCCCAATCCGCTCAGGGTTGCGGTGAATATTTCACCGGTCCAGTTCCACCACGGCGATCTTGCGAAACTCGTGCACTCCATCCTGCTGGAGACCGGGCTGAAGCCCGACCGGCTCGAACTCGAGATAACCGAAGGCGTGCTGATCGACGACTTCCCGCGCGCCGTATCGATCCTGCGCAAGCTCAAGCTGCTTGGCGTCCACATCGCGCTCGACGACTTCGGATCCGGCTATTCTTCGCTGTCCTACCTGCACGCCTTTCCGTTCGAGAAGATCAAGATCGACCGGGTCTTCGTCGGGGATCTCGAGAACAATCATCATTCGATGGCCATTGTTCGTGCGATCGTCACGCTTGGCCACAGCCTCAACATCCCGGTACTCGCCGAAGGCGTGGAGAACGAAAGCCAGCTGTCGTTCCTGGCGCAAGAAGGCTGCGACGAGGTGCAGGGCTATCTCACCGGCAAGCCGCAGCCGATCGGGGCCTATACCGATCTTGTCGGCAAGCTGATCGCGAAGCCGCACCGCAAGGCGCTTGCCGGGTAGCTTCGCCTCAGCTCCTCGGTTCAACTACGAGCAGCGCCAGTTCGCGTGCTGCGGACACAACTGCAGCGACTTCACGAGTGTAAACAGAAATCGCGCGCTGTTGACGTCGCTCTGGGTCGTTCCCGCACGCACCGGAAGGCCAACACCCAGACCAGCCTGCCAATCATCCGCAAAGAAAAAGCGTATTCCCACTCCCGCCGAAGCGATGGAGAGGACCTGACCACCGTTGTCGAAGCTCCAGACCGCGCCCTTATCGAAGAAGCCGTAGACCTCGTAGCCCTTGAGAATCGCGTTCGAAACGGTTTGATCGAAGCGCAACTCCCCGTAACCGAGAATTCCGCTGTCGCCGCTGTAGAAGCCTGGGCCATAGGCTGCGTCGCCGAGGTAGAATTGCTGCGAAATCAGCAGCGGCCCTCCGGCCCATTGGCCGGTCGCGGAAATCTTCACCGACCACGGGCCGGACAGCTGCTGCAGACGCGAAAAGGAGAAGCTGAGAAGCGAGAAGTTAGGCGACGCGCCGGGGCGCGAACTGTCGAGATCTTGCTTGCTCGATGCACCAAAGACATTCAAGCCCTGACGTCCGGTGACGCTCAGATAATTCCGGCCACCAAAGTTGTCCTGCAGCCTGTAATCCGCCGTGAGGCTCACCATTCGGAGACGGTCCTTGTATGTCATTCCGAAGACATCACGCTCCCAGCTGTCGCTGAATCCGGCCGCGCCCGTAAGCAGGAGCACCGATGCGCGACTTTCGAACGGTGCGTATGACGCCCTTGCCTCATATGTCTCGGTAATCGTGTGTGTGTTCGTCTGGCTCCGGATGTCGCTCGGAGCGACATTGCTGTAAAGCGCATTCGCGCCAAGCCGGACGCCGTCCGCGCCGACCGGCGTGTCGTACCAGAGGCGGCCGAACCCGAATTCGCGCACCGACACAGGCGTTGTCGATGCGCTAAACCCAAGGCTGTCCCCCGGAAGAAAATACGAATTGAAAGCGCTGGTCGCGAAGGCCTCGTACGGCCCGACCGCGTAGGCTCCCATATTGTCGAAACCAAAGCCGGCGAAGATTCTCCAGGTCTTGATCCGGACGACGAGCCGAAATTTCCCCGATGTGGTGCCGATCTCCTCAAACGCCGTGTCGGCAACGCGGACGCCCGGGATGTCGTTGACAAGCATCAACTGGCGCTCGAGTGTCTTGAGCTGCAGCGGACGCTCCTCGATGATCTTTGCGAGAAACGGCCGGATTCCAAACCGATCGATGTCATCGCCCTTGAGGACGAACTCTGCAACATAACCCTCGATCACTTTGATCCGGATGCGGCCGTTGTTGATGTCCTGCGGCGGAACGATTGCGCGGCTCAGCGAGAAGCCCGCCGCGCGGTAAAGTTCGGTGATAGCGACCGCGATCGATGCGAGATCGGCTTTCGATACTGTTTTTCCAAGATAAGGCTGATAGGCCGCAGCGATAGTCTCGGCGGGCACGGCCTGCGCGCCTTCGATCGACACCGCCCTGAGCCTGAACATCGGCCTGGTGTCGGCCCCTGAAACGCTCAAGGCCGGGGCGCTTGGGAGCCGGACCGGAGGCTTTCTTCGCTCCTGTTCCGACTGAAGCGTTTCGATGCTTTTCTCGGTCTGACGCGGGTCGTAGCGCGGGGCTGCCGCCGGCTGCTGCGCCCAGGTGTCACTGGTCCAGGCAAGAACGAGTGTCAGCTCCAGCAGGGCGAGAGCGGCCGCGCGAGGTAAGAACACCTGGGAAACAAGATTCGGAAAGCTCGCGAAGTTTCGCGGCATTCTGTGGCGTTCTCGCGCGGTTTGATGGCTCCCCGTTACGCAAAGGTAAATTTCTACGGTTAATGGTTTCTTACCCTGATTCGCGCCGAAGATGGCATCGAATAAGCTAAAAATTGAATAGTTACAGGCACTAATGCCTCCTCCAAACAGGCGATAGCGAACGCGCCTTCACTAAGAGCGCGCCGGCATGCAGGAGGCGTCAGTGCTCGAGAATGCAAAGACGGCATGTGCACGGATTTTGGCAGCGGGAATTCTGGTCCTTTGCTCTGCGATCCAGGTCAAGGCCGGAGACGCAGCGCCATGGGTCGTCAGCAAATCGTCCGGCGAAGTCTGGATGACGACATCCGGCGTTCAACAGGTCTCGTTGACCAGCGAAGCTGTCCTCAAGCCGGGCGACAGCGTCCGCACCGGGCGTAGTGGGCGCGTGCTGCTCACCCGAGGCGAAGAAACAATTCTGATTGCGCCGAATTCGGTTATTGCACTTCCCGACAAGCCTCAGGACGGCCTCTCGACGACGATTATCGAGCAGGCCGGCTCAATTCTCATCAAGGCCGAAAAGCGCAATGTCAAACATTTTCAGGTCGAGACGCCATATCTTGCGGCGGTAGTCAAAGGAACCCAGTTCCGTGTGGACGTCGGCCAAAAAGGCAGCCGCGTCGAAGTCCTCGAAGGCAAAGTCGAAGTCTCCGACTTCAAGACCGGGCAGTTCGCGCTGGTCCTTCCGGGACAGCGCGCGCAGGTTCTGGCATCCGGCAAACATGGCCTGTCGCTGAGCGGCTCCGGCAAGTTCAATCCGATCGAGCGAGGCGCGCCGCGGCCGTCATCCATCCAGCGCGTTCCCGTGCCGAAAGGCGGTTTCGCTACGCCCAGCGAGACGAACGGTCGGACGGTGCACGCGATCGGCCACATCGGCGATGCGGCCGGCAATAGCTTCGCCTCGGCCGACAGCGGGCGCGTGCATAATCCACTGCGCCTCAGCGCGCCGCTGGGCGAAGTTCAACTTAACTTCGTTAAAGCGACGAAGGGTCTCGCGCACGGCGTCGTTATGTCGCCTGCCGAACATCGCAGCGCGAGACAGGCAAACTGGAACGACGACAATTCATCTCCGGGCCACGCAGGCAACGGTGAGGTCAAAGCCGCAGGTCTTGATCTCGGCAACGCGTCGGCGCAGGGCGCTGGAAACGGCAACGGCTTGGCGTTGGGCGTAGGCAACGGCAACGGAAATGGCCTGGCGTTGGGCGTAGGCAACGGAAGTGGCCTGGCTCTCGGCGTCGGTAATGGGAACGGCAATGGCCTGGCACTGGGTGTAGGCAACGGCAACGCGGTCGCCGTCGGCCTGGGCAAGATCAAGATAAAGGTCAAATAACGAGGACGTCGATTTACCGCTACGGCTCAACCGCGGGACGCGATGTGAGAGGGGAGTGAACAGGATTCGACCGCATCTCTTTGTGGTCTTTACTCTGGCCGCATTGGTGCTGACCGGGGTGCCTGGGGCATTGAAGAATGTCCTGGTCGATCTGCGCTTCGAAATTTTTCCGCGGCGGGCCACCGGCGATGTTGTCGTCGTGGCAATCGATCCACCCTCCATTAGCGCAATCGGGGTCTGGCCGTGGCCGCGACGTCTGCACGGTGAACTGATCGAGAAGCTGTTGGCCGGCGGCGCCGGCGCTATCGCGTTCGATGTCGATTTCAGCTCGTCTTCAACTCCGGATTCCGACGACACGCTCGCCAAAGCGCTGCGGCATGCGGGCGGATCGGTGATTCTGCCGTCTTTCGAGCAGTCGGTGAAGTCGGACAATGGGAAGGTCCTGTACCAAAACCATCCGCTGCCCAGCCTTCTCAAGCACGCATGGGCTGCGATCGTAAACATCTCGGTCGAACCGGACGGCGTCGTCCGCCGCTACCCTTACGGTGACACGATCGACGGCAAGTTCGTGCCCTCGATGGCGGCGCTGCTGGCAGATCGCTATGAAATCCGCAAGGCACCCCTCTGGATCGACTTCAGCATCAGGCCCGACTCCATACCTGTTATTTCGTTCAAAGACGTCCTGACTGGTAATCCTGCAGTACTTGCTCTTCTCAAGGACAAGAAGATCATCGTCGGCGGCACCGCGCTCGAGCTTGGCGACAGGTTCACCACCCCGAACGGCAAGATCATATCCGGCGTCGTGGTTCAGGCTCTGGCGGCGGAATCAATTCTGCAAGACCGGGCGCTGCTTTCCTCTTCGAAAAGCGCGAATTTTGCCCCTGCAATGCTCGTTATGATTGTCATGTTCCTGCTGTGGCCGCGTGCTTCCGCAAGACTTCGGCTTGCGGCGCTCGCGGTTGTGGCGCTCGCGGCCGAGTCCATCGCCGGCTATGTCCAGGCCAGGTTTGCCATCGTGGGCGACACGTCCCTGCTTCATTTGACGATCGTCGCGTACACCACGGCCATCGCGCTTGATGAAATCGACCTGCGTGACCTCATCAGCCTCATCGCGGAGCGTCGTTTTCAGCGCATAGCCATGTCGCTGGGCGACGGCCTCGTGTGCGCCGACAAAAACGGCCTGATCACTGTATGGAATCCGACTGCCACCGCGATTTTCGGTTACGACACCAAGGCGGCGGTCGGGCTTCCACTCGACACAATCTGTCTGCTCAGCGAAGACCCGGCAGAACCGCCTTTTGCGATCAAGGAGCTTTCGCGCGATCAGCTGCAGGCGCCGGGCGGCAAGCTCATGGAAATCTACGGCCGGCGCAAGAACGGCGAACTGTTTCCACTTGAAGCATGCTTTTCAGGCTGGCCCGCGAGAGACGACTTCCACTATGGTGCGATCTTCCGCGACATTTCGGTGCGCCGGCGTGAAGCCGCGCGTGTGCTTTATCTCGCCGAGCACGATCAGCTGACCGGGCTGGCGAACCGACATGTGCTTGCAACGCGAGTGCACGAAGCTACCGCCAGCCTGCGCCCCGGCTCGGAAATTGCGCTGATCGTTCTCGGCCTCGACAGGTTCCAGTTCGTTATCGACATGCTGGGACACGAGTACGGCGAGCAGGTCATTCGTGCTGCCGCCGAGCGGCTGACCGGATTTGTGGATCCTGGCAGCCTGGTGGCACGTCTCGATGGCGATGAATTCGCAGTGCTGGTGGAAGGCGACAACGCACCAGTCACGGCGGAAAAGCTTGCCGAAGGGATTTGCCATGCATTCGCGGAGCGTCCGCTCACCGTTGCGAACCGCGAGCAAGCGATGATGGCCAGTTCCGGAATTGCCGTCTTTCCAAAAGACTGCCGCGGTCCCGGCGATCTTCTCGGCAACGCGCACCTCGCACTCTATCGCGCCAAATCTGTGCGCCGCGGCAGGCACTTCGTCTTCCACCGCAGCATCCGGCAAGAGCTGGAAACGCGAGCCCGGCTGGAAGCCGAGCTCGCACACGCCGTCGAGCGCAACGAGCTTGAGCTGTTCTACCAGCCGAAGGTAAGCCTTGAAGACGACAATATCGTGGGCGCGGAAGCATTGATCCGCTGGCATCATCCCTATCGCGGCCTTATTGGCCCGTCTGAGTTCATGCACATCGTGAAGACCTCCGCATTCTCTGACCCGATTTCATCCTGGGTCATGCATAGCGCCTGCGCCCAGGCAAGCCGCTGGCACGCGCAAGGCTTCGACCTGTCGATGGCCATCAATCTCGCCCCCTCGCAGATCCGGGCAAAGGATCTGGTGGCGACAGTCGAGAGCGTGCTCAAGGCGAACGGCTACCCGGCGCCGCAACTCGAGCTGGAAGTGACCGAGGACATTCTGATCGATGACGAAAACGCCCTGGAGACCTTTCGCAAGATCAAAAAGCTCGGCGTCAAGCTTCTGCTCGACGATTTTGGTACCGGTTACGCCAGCCTCAGTTATCTGAAAAACTTTCCGCTGAGCGGCCTGAAAATCGACAGATCGTTCGTCAGTCGATTGCGCCTGGAAATTGACGACGCAGCAATCGTCGGTTCGATTGTCGGGCTGAGCACTTTGCTCGGTCTGACGGTTGTTGCCGAAGGTATCGAGGACCGCAGCACGGCCAACCTGCTCGCGCGGATGGGCTGCAAACTTGGTCAGGGTTACTATTTCGGCGAGCCAATGCCCGCTGCGGAATTCGAGCGTCGGCTCCTCTCCAACCGCAACGAGGACACAAGCGCGGCGCTGAAAGCAGGTTAGTCGAACGAGCGCGGCACAAAATTCCATCGGCGCAGCACAATACCCCAAAGAAAAAAGCGGCCTCTTGGAGGCCGCCAGGAAGTTTGGAGGATCGTGAAACGGGGGGCCTGCCCCTTGGGTGGGGGGCAGGCCTTACGACGGTCAGATTGCGTTCAACAGTCTGGCCGTCAGGCCGCCAATGGTGTGGGGACTTACCACCAGGCTAGCCAAAGTCGTGGAAGGGCCATCCATCGTGCGCGCAATGCCGGTCACCACGGTCACGCACGCGAGGAGCAAAGTGGCTGCTGCGAGGATGATGGTCTTACGCATGGTCGTTGGCCCTGAATGGTGCGGGAGCAACCGCGCTCCCTATAACCATGACGTTAGGCCGGCAGATCCCATGGCGATGTGACCAAGGTCACAGATAAGCGCTTTTTTAACCAGTCGCGAAACCCGCTGAATTATCTAGAGTTTTATTTCTTTTTCGAGCTTGGCTTTGTTCTCGAGGCAATAATAGCCCGCCAGGCGGGTCACCAGCTTTGACCGCATCCACTCATTGAGAATCCGGCTGACATTTTCACGCGCGATTCCCGCTATCGCCGCGACATCGCTCTGACTGAGCTTCTGCCGGATGACCACACGGCCGCCGCCCACATCATTCCCGAAGGCCTTGGCCAGATCGAGCAGCGCCCGCGCCACGCGGCCCTTGACCGGCAGGAACGTCCCGGCCGCTACAACCTGGTCGGTATCACGCAAACGAGTCGCCAGCAGGTTGAGAAGGTGCTTGTAGACCTCGGGGTTCTTGATCGCCACGGCCTCGAATGAAGAGCGGCTGATGAATCTGAGCTTGCAGTCGCGCAAGGCCGCGACGGACGCCGAGCGCGTGCGGCCATCAACCATCGCCATATCGCCGACGATCGAGCCCGGGCCGAGAATTGCCAGGATGCGTTCTCCGCCCTTGGGCGAGACCATGCTGACTTTGACCAGGCCCTCGTCCAGCCGGTAGCAGCCGTCGCCGGGGTCGCCCGCAAAAAACAGGATTTCATCAGCCGCCAGCTTGACCGGCTTCGCATTGGCCAAAAGCAAATCCGACAGCCGTTCGGGCAAGTCCGACAGCAAATCGGTGGAACGCGGTGCAGAACCCATCGAAAACCTGGCACTCAGCGCATAATGCGCCAGGTTTTCTAGCAGAAATTCGAGCGAAATGCCTCAATAGCCGGTGAGGGCGGCCCGCGCGATCGTATAACGGTTAAAGCCGCGCCGGGCGAGTTCCGGGGTCGAAAGCCGCGATAATGCGTGGTACCGCGCTGCAATTTCCTGGCCTTCACGCACACCTTCAACGAAATGGGTGCACCAGGCGGTAATCCGCGACAATAGGGCGCTTTGGGCGGGTATCCCGATCGCTGGGGTCTGGTAGGTGATGTCGGTCATCGGTCCCTCCTGGTGTGTCCCCATGGAGCGAGATGCTCGCAACATGCTCAGGATAGGGGGACCCGCCGTCGCGCGCTGTGTTGGCCATCACAAATTCAGGAATTTTGATAAGTGCACATAAGGCGCCGCACTGCGCTACCGGCGCGAGCCTTTCCGCCTGCGGTCTTTTTTCTTGCTTGCGGCGGCAAGCTGGATCGCCCCCTTACCGCTTTTGTCGCGGGTCTTCGCGTGCCTGGTCTCGCTTTTGGTGCTCTTACGCTCGACGGCGATCGTCCTGTCTCCGACAGCCGCTCCGCGCGCCGACGGGACGGCCGCTTTCGCGGCAATAACCGTGACCGCTTCCTGGCACGGCGCTTCGCGTGGCAGCACTGCTGCGAGCCTGGCCTTCACGCGGCCCCTCCAGGTTTCCGCCGGACGCCCGGTGATCGTTTTCACATAGTGCTGCGTTTCTTCCGGAAGCTTGCCCTTTTTGTGGAGCCAGTCCTGGATGCGCCGCGGCCCGGCATTGTAGGCGGCGGCAGCAAGACCGAGATTTCCGAAGCGGCGCATAAGATCCCCGAGCAAGCGCGCCGACGCCGCGACCGCCTGGATCGGATCGAACGGATTGTTGAGACCGACGGTAGCCGCCGTCTCCGGCATGAATTGCGCAATGCCCTGCGCGCCGGCACGGCTCACCACGTCAGGCCTGAAACCGCTTTCCTGAAAAAGGAGCCGAATAAAGAAAGGCAGCGGCAGGTCGTTCGAATGCGCCGACTCCGCAACGATGGTGCAAATCTCATGGTGCGAGCGGGCCACCACGCGATCTTTAATCGGCAGCGGACGCTTGGCCGACATTGGTACCTCGACCGCTGCTTCAGTGGCCGGTGGCGGCGCTGCACCCTCTTCGGTCTTGGTCGCGGAGGCAGGCTCGGACGGAATTTCGTCGGCGCCCGCCGCACCCGACACAGTCATCAAACAGATACAGGCCGGCAGAAACAGATGCCGCATAACGTCTCCAAATTGGCGCGAGCATGTCTGCGCAGCGCGTCGCAATGCACCGGTGCCGATTTCGAAAAGGAGAAGCCCCCTCGCGTCGGCCGCGTCATGCGGTCGAAACGGGACTGTTTTTTGGTGCGCGTGTGGAAAGAATAAGAACCTGTCCGCCCCGGGATTGCCGCAGTTCCCTGCCGAATCGCTTGACCAATCTCTCTGGCGGGGCCGATCTGCAGGATCGCAGGGCGCCCTTGGCTATGGGCTGTCCGGAGATGGGCTGGCGCACCGCACGGTAAGACCCTAACATCGATGCGGCTGATGATTTTCAAGACTGGGGAGCAGCATGAGACAACGCCCACTCCTAATGGCCGCGCTGGTTCTGACAATTGGCTGGGGTGCTTTCGGCTCCAAGGGCAACGATACCGGCGGCATCATTCCGTGGTCGCCGGAAGCGGAGGCGAATGCTCTCGACGTCGCGCAGGCCAATTGCAGCCAGTTCAGCAAGTACGCGGTCATCACCAGCATCCACCGCGTCTATGGCGATTACATCGCGTATGCGTGCTGGTGGCACCCGCCGCGCGGCAAGCGCTGGTATCGCTCGTAAGTCTGAATTTCGAGTCCGGCTCTTTGATCCTCAACCGTTATGGCCGGGGCTTGGCCGGGCTTGGCCGGGCAACCGGGTCCGGCCCAACGGGTCCGGCCGAAGGCCGGCCCGATGACAAGCTCCGGCCGGCCCGGTCGTAAACTTGTCCCGGTCATCCACGTCCTGGAGTGTGCCGTAAGACGTGGATGCCCGCGCCAAGCGCCGCCAAGCGCGGGCATGACGAGCGGAGAATTCAGCCGCACCATCTTCTCCTACAGTCATCGGAGTTGGTGCTAACCTCCGGCTCATGAGACGCGGGCTGATCATTGCCGCACTGACGTCTATTGTTCTTGCGGATCCCTCCTCCGCCCTTGATCTCAATTCATTCCGGGCACAGCACGGCCGTCCGCCGCTGTCGCCGAGCGGTGCATTGTCGGGCGCCGCCTATAGCCATGCCCACAGTCTCGCCATGCGCAGGCGGCTCGATCACACAGGCTTTCGCGAGCGCGTTTCGACCGCCGGAGGTGCCGCCGCCGAAAACGTCGCCTTCGGCTGCGACACGGAAGATTGCGTCATTCGCATGTGGGCGCGATCCGGCCGCCATCGCGCGAACATGTTGCGGCGGGACGTGACGAGCTACGGGATTGCGTCCGCGGTCGGCAGCAACGGCCGCCGCTACTGGGTGCTCGAACTGGGAAACTGAAGGGCGCCTTACTTCTTTTCGAGCATCAACTGGCCCTTCTGGCCGATCACGCGCTGCGCGGCCTGGGCGAAGCGCGCGAGCAGCCATGGCAGCGTGACCTCGACGCGTACCCCTGCGTCATAGACGTCGATAAAGCCCTTGGCCGTCTGGCCGAGCGCCGAAGCGCGGAATGACAGCCGGTCGCCGGTCCAGACGTCCTGGTCGATCGAGAGCAACCAGGCAAATTCGCCCTTGGCACGGCCAAGTCCATCCTTGATCCGGCGCAGCGCTTCGTCCTTTCCGAGACGATGCGGAATGACAACCACCAGCGGCTCCGACATCAGATTCTCCTCTCGCGCGAATGTGGGGATGTCGCCCACGCGACGGAAGACCCGATCGGATGCAAAGTTCCGGCGATTTACCGTAAGCTCGCCGCCAAACAAGGAAGCTTCCTCATGCCGCTCTCCGACACCATCAAGACGCTGATCCGCAACGCCTGGGATGACGGCTATCCATGCCTCGTTGCGACCAATGGGCTGCAGGGGCCAAACATCACGCCGAAGGGCAGCATGATCGTCTTCGACGACGAACATCTGGCCTGGTGGGAGCGCACCAAGCGCGCCGTGCTCGAGAACCTCGGCCACGACAAGCGGATTTGCGTGATGTACGCCAACTTCAAGGCGCAGCGCGACGGCATTCTGGATTCAGGCTTCCTGCGCTTTTTCGGGTCGGTCGAACTGCACGAGACGGGGCCGGTGCGCGAAGCCATCTTCGCAAAGCTGTTGCCGCGCGAACAAACTCACGCCGGCGCCGAAGCCGGCATCGGCGTGTTGATCAAGATCGACAAGGCGATCGACGTCCGCGGCAAGCCCATCATGTGACCGGCGCGCCGCGGGTTGTCGTCAGGGATGCTTCTCGTTCTTCGCGGCGCGCATTCCCTGGGCCATTGCATCACGCTCGCACATATACGCGCCCGCTTTGGTCTGGCCGTAGGTCTTGTTGCCGCTGAAGTGATAGATCTTTGAATCGAGATTGGCCCACACAACCGTTCCGCCGACGCAGCGGAATTTGGCCTGGCCTTCCGTCGCGTACTGGTTTGCTCCGGTCGGCGCCGTTGCGGCAGGAGGTGCCGCTCCTATCGTCGATCGCTGTTGCGGCGGTTGTGTCGCGGGAGGCGGCGCTGCTGTTGTTCGTGTCTGTTGCGGCTGCGCCGTCGGGAACAGCGTCGGCTGCGCCGTCACTTTGCCCGCACGGCAATCTGCCACGTAGGCCTTGAGCGTTACGCCCTTGGCCTGGTTAGCGTCCTTGTTCGCCCGCCATTCGTCGGTACAGGCCTTGACGGTCTTCTGGCCGGTCGCCGCGGGCGCTGCCGCCGTCGTTTTCTGCGATGGCGGCGGAGCTGCAGGAGCGGCCTGGGTCTGTGCCGCGCCTCCGCGGCACTGCGTGACATAGGCCTTGAGCGTTACGCCCTTCGCTTCATTGGCGGCCTTGTTCGCCCGCCATTCTTCGGTACATGCCTTGACCGTTTTCTGCTGCGCGTTGGACGGAAAAGGCAGAAGCGTTGCGCCGATAAAGGCGGCGCCAATGACAGCGATGGTACGCATCCTCAACTCCTGTGGTTCAAGTCGTTAGGCTTCCTTCTCGCACTTGGCCATGAAGCTGTTCTTGGCGGCGCCGGCGAGCGGTTTACCGTCCTTGCCGACCGCCTTGCCTTCGCAGGCGTCGTGCTTGCACTTCTTGATGAAACTGGTCTTGGCCGCGCCGGCGAGCGGCTTGTTGTCTTTGCCTACAGCTTTGGTCTCGCAGGACTGCGCGAATGCGGAGCCGGCGGCAAATGCAGTAATCAGCGCTGCAAGGAGAAGGCGCTTCATTATTTTCCTCCCATCATTTGGTGACGTTGAATTCATGGATTGAGACGACAACCCAAGGCGAATTTTTGTCCTGGTGCGACAAATCGTCAATTCAATTCGCTCGGCGCACATTGGTTTCAAACCGCCCGGTGAACGTTTGTTCAGGCGGACGCAAAGCGTGTCGCGTTTGTGCTGAAGCCACACACCCGGCGAGGAATTTACGGAGCTGCTTGCCGGGGGCAGGCGGTGCCCGGGCACCGCTCTTGAGCCCTACTTCTTGTACTTCTTCAGGCTGCGGATCAGCTGTTCGGTCCGCGTCGCACTGGTGCGCACCAGCGGCGGCGGGAAGTACTTACCGTCACTGACGTCCTTGGTCGGACCGTAGAAGCGATATGTGATGTTGTATTTTTTGCCCTGCGGCGTCGGCAGCCAGTTGGATTCAGGAATGCCGTCCGGCTGCTTCGGTCCGAAGGCCAGCGTGAGCGAGCCGTCGTCGCCGAATTCCAGCGGCGACTGCTTGTTCAGCAGGTACCGGTTGAGCGCGTTTGGTATGACCTTGTAGTCGACACCGTCGACGACGATCGCCGACCAGAAATAGCGGGTCTTCGACCGCGGCAGCGCATCTTTCGGGAAAGTCTGCGTAAAGCTCTGGCCGCCGTCGAGGCCCTGCGCCGCAAAATAGACGACCTCTCTGGTGTTGTTCGCCCATATGCCGGCGTAGTTGGTGATTGTCCGCATGACATAATCGGTGCGGTAGTTGCCGATCGCGCGCGGACGCATCCATCCGTTTTCTGCCTTGCCCATTCTCAGAATCTCGTTGTGGAAGGCGGGAATGGCCTGCTTGCGGATGACCTCATCGATGCGCGCGCGCTGCGTCCGGTCGGCTGCGGCCTTCGCGACCGCGACCGCCTTCTCGCGCACATCGATCATGCCGGGATTGATGTCGGCTTCGCTCGCAAGGATCTCTTCAGTCCTGTCGAATGCCTCGACGCCGGGCAGCTGGCTGTTGGTGAAATTCGGTTTCACGACCGCTTCCTCGACAACCGGCTTGCCGGTCGCCTTCATCGTTACCTTCTTCTGCAACGCGACCGCATTCTCGGGATGGGCGCCGAGTTCGATCCGCATCAGCATACGCGACTTCCGGCTCGGCAAGGTCACACGCAGCGTGCCTTTCGGCAGCACGGCCGCCGCACCTTTAATGCAGAATGCAAACTTTCCGAATGGATGCCTGGAAAAATTCCGCTCGTTGATGTTGGCGGTGGTCTCCCCCCAGCCGTTGAGCGTCTGCACCGTGTAATAGCGGCCCTTGATCTCCGGCAGGTCGATGAGCGTGCAGCTCTTCTCGTCGAGCGCGATCCAGGCCTCGCTGTAGACGACGTCGAGATTGGGGTTTGCCCAATCGACGCCGCCCGGCGCCCGGTGGATGATCTCGTTCCACTTGAAGCCTTCCTTGAAATCGAGATTTTCCTGCCGCAGCACAAGCAGGCGCCCGAGCATGTATTCGTAGGCCTCGACGATGTCGCGGTCGGCCAGGCGGGGCGCAGGCTGCGCGCCTGCCGGAGCGGCGGAAATTGCCACCAGTGCTGCGAGAGCAACTCTCTTCATGGCCCCACTCTCCACGCGCAGAGCATACTCAATTCACAGCCTTTGCTCCGGGAAATTTCCATTTTCCGCTCAGTAGCTCGTCGCGCGGGCGATAGAGCCGCACCATGTAATTCCAGCCTTTCATGGTCGGGATGCAGTTCGGGATCTTTCCGTCGCAGCCGCCGAACTGCACCGGAACGGTGCCATCCGCGTTTTTCTTCGCGGTGATGCTGTTCAGGGAATAGGAATTATACTGGTTCTTCTGCAGACGACCTTCGGCGTCATAGACGATCACCGACCAGAAAGCGTTGACGGGCACCTTGGCGGGAACGTTGAGCTTGTAGACCGTTGAGCCGTCGTTCCTGGCCGGCGTGACGTTCAGGTAGATGGCGTCTTTATCGGGATTGCCGCCCCAGGCCGCCGCTGTGCCGATCAAATGGCGCACCTGATCGACCTGAAACCGGGCGCCGAACGCTCGTCGCAGGTCCGGCAGCGTTGTGTTCATCATCAGCAGTGCATCGCGCATTTTCTTCTGGCTGGCCTGGTCCCAGTTCGGCACGTCGAATTTGCCGGGGCTTTTCTGCCTGACAATGACCGCATCCTGCAACGCATGGGCTTCTTTGACGTCTTTCGGGTTGGCGGGGTCGATCAGAATACGGAGACCCATGAAAACGTAGCGCGTGCCGACTTCCGCCCTGGTGAAATTGTAGTTGCCGGGGGTGTAATCGACTTCGTAGACGTAATGATCCTCGTTGACCACCATCATCGACATGAAGCGATTGCCCGCTTTCGGCAAGGTGATCCGCACCGGCCCCCCGTCGAGATCGAACACCGCTTCGGAATAAAGCGTGTCGCGGTTAGGCCGCACGACGGTAGTTTCGATGGGGAGCTCGCGGTAGTGAAAGAACTTGCCGAAGGCACCGCGCCTGGCGACCGCAGCGAAATACATATCGGTCTCGGCGCGATTAAAATTATCGGCCGTGACCGGAATGGCGTTCTGCGCCTGTGCAATGCCCGGCGTCGCGAGCGCGAGAGCGCACAGCGCAATCCTGAACTTCATAATCTCCTCCCTCGCCCACCGGCTGCACTTCGTTAGAAATGATCCCAAACGAAGCGCGCATGGTCGATTGGACCGTAGTCCAACGGGCTTGCAAAGATTTTTCGCTCGTTCCCGAGCGGGAATCCATTCAATCAAGTTGTAGGGTGGGCTAAGCGAAGCGAGCCCACCGGCTGACTCGCCGATCGTGCCGCGACAGCGGTGGGCTCGGCGCGTTCCGCGCCTTCCGCCTTCGCGCTCCGCGCTTCGGCGGACTCAAACCCGCCGAAGCTCGCGCAGCGAGCGTAGGCTGGGTAGCCCACCCTACGGCGCGCCTGCGTTGTGCCCGTACATTCTGATTCACTTTTCAAACAGCCTGC
>DASSRJ010000050.1:0-19440 GCA_035701845.1 Pseudolabrys sp.
GCAAGAAGCCGCCGCTCCCACCGGCGGCTTTTTTTATCTGCCGCCTCGCACGCGGCCGCTCCATTGACTTGACGGGGGTAGCCCCGCATAAGACCGACGCAACCCGACCGGCCGACGGGCGAACCCGATTATCTTTCGAGAGCAATACGGTGCGACGGCTTTGGGGGAGTGTCCCGAGCGGCAAAGGGGGCGGACTGTAAATCCGCTGGCTATGCCTTCGTAGGTTCGAGTCCTACCTCCCCCACCAGCCTACGCTCGCTTCGCGAGCTACGGCCCGGCAAGCCCTTCGCGAGCTACAGTCCGGCGAACCGTGCTTCGTAACAGCTGCGGTTTGCAAAGCCGCCAGACGCGTGGGAATAACGCGCATGGCTCGCAAATTCCGGCAATCATCGGATCGCGCCCGACGTCATCACCGCAAACAACCGGCGGGGCGCCCGCGCTACCGTGACGCGGACGACGGACTCGCGCTCCTCTATGGCTGGCACACGGTCAAGGCTGCGCTGGAAAATCCCGCGCGCCGTTTCCGGCGCCTGCTCGCGACCGAGAACGCGCTGCGCCGCCTCGCCGATGACGGTGTCACGCTGCCACTCAAGCCCGAACTGGTGCGGCCCGACGTAATCGACGCGCGGCTGGGCCCCGACGCCGTGCACCAGGGCCTCCTCGCTGAGGCCGATCCCCTCTCCGCACCGGCCATCGCCGAAGTTGCCCACGACGGCATTATTCTCGTCCTCGACCAGATCACCGACCCGCACAATGTCGGCGCGATCCTGCGTTCGGCGGCCGCCTTCGCAGCAAAGGCGATCGTCACCACCGCGCGGCACAGCCCGGAGGCAACCGGCGTGCTTGCCAAATCAGCCTCGGGAGCGCTCGAACTGGTTCCGCTGGTGACGGTGCAGAACCTTGCACGCGGGCTGGAGGAACTTCGCACGCAGGGGTTCCTGCTGGTCGGTCTCGACAGCACGGGCGATGCCGACCTGAGCGCCGTCGCGTTACGTGCGCCACTTGCACTGGTGCTCGGCGCCGAAGGCAAGGGTCTGCGTCAGCTCACCAGGCAGACCTGCGATCGTGTCACGCGCATCGACGTCCCCGGCGAGATCAAGAGTCTCAACGTGTCAAACGCCGCAGCACTCGCGCTTTATGTCGCAACCCGCCGGCTGCACAGCGCATAAGGAAAGCATAAGGAAATAAGAGAGACCTACTTCGGTTGCGCCAGCGAGGGCGGGCGATCAACCGCGTAAGGTTGCATGTACGGCTGAATGGCCGGCGGCGGAAGTTCCGGTGCGAACACCGACGAGGCCCACCAGGAGCGATAGAAGTCCTGGGGCGGAGAACTCTTGCGGGCCGTCACGCGTTCGAGACGGCCCACTTTTGGCCGCTTCCCGGTTTTCGGGAAGTAGTGCCGGTTCTGCCAGGGAGACCACCAATATGAGCGCACGATCACGCCCGGCTGGTAATCGTAGACGATGAGCGGCTCGATGCGGGGGCTGTACGCGTAGGGACCAGAGCCCCAGACCGGGCCTCCCCCGGAAACGTCGGCGGCACTCGCCGCGGCGGAACCCGCGGCCCAGACTGCGATTGCCGCGATCGCGCAAGCACGCATCGGAACAGCTCCGGGTCATCAAAATGGTTCTTGAGCATATAGCAATGCCTTAAGCTGCTTCATTCAATTGTCGGGTAATCTTAATCGTGGGAGCGTTTGGTACTTGCAGCCTTTTCGCTTTGCGCCTATCGCTGGAATCCTCGCTTTCGCCGCAAACACCGCGTCTATACGGTTAATCTCATGCCCGGCCGCCGTACCAAATTGACAACCGGATCGACACCCGCGACCGGGCAGCGGCGCAGCTTTCGCCAGCAATATGATGACCTGGAAGCGCGGCGCACTGAATTGTGCGAGCGGCTGCGCACGCTCGGAAACAAGGCGGAAGAACACCCGGCCTACAAGGGCGCGCTCAAACTGCTCAACAACATCTACCGCAAGGAAAAGCTTGCGCAGCGACTCGCGGTGCTGCAGTCGGCCGCCTGGCTGATCGACATCCTGGAAAAACTCGCCAGCACGCTATAGCCGGCTACCTCCGGGGCAATCGCCACAGCCCTTCTCCGCCCACAAGCAATTGCAAATCCAGCGGGAAATGCCTTGGCCGGCAAACCCGCATTTTTGTGATGGCCAACACAGTCTTCACGACCGGTTCACCTATCCTCCGTACGGTTGAAATGATGGTTACGGGGAGACTGATCATGTTGGGGATCGAATTCATCGGATACGGATGCCTGCTGCTGGCGTTCACGGCGGTGCAATACGCCTGTCTCCTCGCACCAGCCCTGAAGGCCTAGGTGAGGGCCCACCTTGCGGGGTACCACAGGGCGAGGCGCCCCGCGCTCGCCATCATCGCCATACCCGACGACAATCCCTCCGATGAGGATGGCCGCGCGCGGCCGCCTCCGGGCGAGGCCCTGAGCTTTGCGCTAGGAACGGTGTTTGGGCCCGACGACCCTGCGAACGGGGTACGGCGGCTATCCCTGATGGTCCGCGCAGAGCAATTCGCGCGGCGCGTCGGGGAACGCCTGTTTGGCAACCGGTAGCGGCCCAGGCAAATCTGTATTCACTGACCCTCGCGGTGGTGCTAAGCGGTCCCGTTCCTGCGGGCAGCCGGGTTAGCTCAGTGGTAGAGCAGCGGTTTTGTAAACCGTTGGTCGGGAGTTCAAATCTCTCACCCGGCACCGGCAAATCCATCGCTTGGCCGAATGGGCGGCTGGCGTTGTTGTGATGGCCATCACAGTCGGCACGCGCTACCCTCTTTAACCTCGATATTCCGAATTGAAACTCGCTGCTGCGAGGTTTTCGCGTTTTCGGGAGGTTCAGATGGACAACGCTGAGGTGCTCGCGCATTGCGAGAAGTATCGACGGTATGCCGTCGAGGCGAAAGTTCGCGCGGACCGGGCGTGCACGGATGTTGACAGAGCAGTGTGGCTGTTGATGGCAGAAAGCTGGTTTAGCCTGCTGCCTCTCATCAATTCACCGAATATCACGTCTCCGAGCGAGGCGACTGAAACGCCCCTGGTGAAACGACTGGAAAAGCTTCGTCGTACGCGTCGACGCACAAAGCAAATTTCGGTCTGAAGCGTTCGATCAATTGAATGTGCGCAGAAGCTGGTCACTGATCGGCTTGAGCAGATAGCTCATCATTGTGCGTCTACCTGTCTGAAGGAAAACCTCGGCGGGCATTCCCGACACGAGTTTCAGATTTTCAAGGCGGCGACGCTCCGCCGGAGGGAGCGTCACACGAACAGAATAATAGCCCGCATTCGAATTTGGCTGGCCGTCGTGGCTCAGATCAGCAGAAACATATGAAACCACACCGTCCAATTGCGGAGTGGACCGCTGGTTGAAAGCGGAGAACCGGACATAGGCACGCTGTCCGGGATGGACATGGTCAATATCGCGCGGTGGAAGTTTGGCCGCGATCTGCAAAGCATCGGACTCCGGCACAATCTCCATCACGACCTCGCCGGGGGCGATTACGCCTCCAATGGTATGGACTGAAAGCTGGTGGATGATCCCGTCGGTCGGCGCGCGCAGATCGACACGTCTGAGCAGATCGCGGGCCGCAGTGGTCTTTTCGATGAGCTCGGCCTCCTTGTCCTGAGTTTCGCGCAAATCTTTCATGACCTCGGTGCGAAAATCTTCGTCAAGGCGCACGGCCTTCAGCTCCGCTTCGCTGATTCTGGACTTCGCTTCCGCGATCGCGGCCAAGGCCTGACCGCGGTCGCCGTTGAGGCGCGCGGCTTCGCGCTCCAAAGCGGTTTTACGCGCCAACGGCACCAGTCCCTTTTGGTAAAGGCTGTCCACGCCCTGGAGCTCGCCGGAAATTAAATCGCGCTGCGCGGACTTCGACTGCACTTGCGCTTCAAGACCTGAAATCTGCTCCCGAAGCTGTGCGATATTGTTTTGCAGAAGGTCCTTGGCGCTGGCGCGGGCCGCCGCGCGACTGTTAAAGAGCGAAATTTCCGACGCCCAGAGTCGATCAAAATCTTCGTCGCGCGAGCGTGCCGAGATTTCTTGCGGCATTGCCGGATTGTTCATTCCATCGCGCTCGGCTCTCAATCGGGCCAATCTTACGCGCGTCTGATCCAGCTGGCGGCTCAGAACCTGGGCGTTGGCCTTGAGTTGCGTCTCATCCAGATGCATCAGCAGATCGCCGGCGCGGACGTGCATCCCGTTACGCACATCAATTTCAGCCACGACGCCGCCGGCGGGATGTTGAATTTTTTTTACTTCTGATTCGGTCACCAGATTACCTGGAACGACAACCGCGCTCGACAGCGGCACCAAAATCGCCCAGCCGGCCAGAATGCCTATTCCGAAAATGAGGACGCGGAGGCCTGTCCTGAGCTCGCCTTCAAAGGCATGGATCAGCCGCGCGCTCAGGCCGACCTCGGATTTGCCCTCCACTGTGGCGCCAGAGGCCCGACCGATCACGAACGCGCAGCCTGACGCCAGGCGCGCAAGCGCAGGGCTGGCGCGGACCCGTTCGGCGCCGGCTTTAAAACTTAGGCGCAAGTCGCTTCGAAGCCTTGCCGGCGACGGAAGGCCGCTCTTTTTCAATAGCCGAGCTGCGGACGATTTTAGCGAATGATTACGAATTGGTCGGCCTCTGTGACGCCCGTCTGTCTCTGCTGCGTGCGGGGTCATCCGATCAGTTTTCTGGACGGGCCACTGGTGAAACAATACGTTTTCGCCTTGACGAACATATTGCACCGATTGCGCGACTGTCCGGCGGCCGGCCGCCGCTTGAGCGCCGGGTGCCTGCGGATATCGCCGAGACTGCAAACTGCGCCCTTGCTCCAAAACTTTCTGAAGCCGCCGCAGCTCGGAAATAAGGTCGGCGCCCTGCGGACCAATGGGAGCATCCATAGTCGTCACAGCGTGCTTGATCTCCGATCGAGGCGGCACGCTCATGACAAGGCACCTGCGGCTAAATGCGGAGTGCTCGTCTGTGGTCGCACTGTGCGAACCGCGGAGCGGGCGACACGCGCAAAAACTTCCGGGCGGGGTCCAAATGCGATGGACCGCCCATCCGAGATAACCATTGCCATATTAAGCGCCGCCAATGCATTAGGGCGGTGTGAGACGACGACGACGACGGCGTTTTGTCTGCGCAGCGATTCGATTGTGTTGACAAGCGCGTCCTCGCCCTCGGCGTCAAGGTTCGCGTTTGGCTCATCGAGCACAATGAGAAAGGGCCGGCCGAACACGGCTCGAGCGAGGCCAATTCGCTGACGCTGGCCAGCGGACAGAGCAGCGCCACGTTCCCCGATTCGGGTGTCGTAACCGTCCCGAAGGCGCAATATCATATTGTGAACGCCTGCCAGCTGAGCAGCGTCCACTATCGATTCCGAACTTGCAGTATCGTCAAAACGGGCGATGTTCGCAGCAACTGTTCCGTCGAACAACGCCACGTCCTGAGGAAGATAGCCGATATGACGACCGAGCTCGTCAGGAGCCCAACTTTCGATCGCCGCGCCGTCAAGTCGCACGGTACCCGCGGCCGCTGGCCAGATCCCGACCAGCGCTTTCGCCAATGAAGACTTTCCTGCTGCGCTGGCGCCGAGAAGCGCCAGTCCATCTCCGGATTGCAGGCCAAACGACAGCGCGGAGATGACATTTGTTTGGGTGCCGGGCACGATCACGCTGAGCCCCTCGACAGTGAGGCTGCGCCGGGGCCGTTGCAGGATGACCGCCGGCGCTGCAGGCGCAGCGGTGGCCTTAAGGATGGCGCGAAGACGGCCAATCCCTTCGCGCGCTGCAACGAGTTGTTTCCAGTTCGCCAGCGCGACCTCAACCGGTGCCAGCGCACGACCCATCATGATAGACGACGCGATCATGATCCCTCCGGACGCCTGTTCGACGACGACCAGATAGGCTCCCACCCCGAGGACGGCGGACTGGAGGACGAACCGCAACACCTTGGCCGCAGCGCTGAGGTTTGCATGCACGTCAGCAAGTTGTGTGTTGTGCTGAATGTAATGCTCGTTCGTGAGCGACCACTGCGCGGCCAGACGCCCTGTCATTCCAAGCGCGCGGACGACGTCTGCATTCTGCCGCAGGGCATCCGCCAGAACCTGGCGCTGAGCATTGCCTTCCGTTGATAACTTTGCCGCGCTCCTCGACTGATATTCTGTCAGCATCGTCATTGCGATAATGGCCGCCGCCCCGCCCGTCGCTGTGATGCCGATTGCCGGATGAAAGAGGAACAACGCGAACAGAAACAGAGGGATCCAGGGCATGTCCAAAAATGCCGTCGGGCCCGCCCCGGAAAGGAATGTGCGCACCTGGTCGAGATCGCGAAGCGGCTGCTGTGCGAGAATCGGTTTCGTCCCCCGCAGCGGGAGCGTTACCAATGCGCAGTGAATCTGAGGCTGTAGTTCGATATCGAACAGCGCTCCGATTCGCGTCAGCATCCGGCTGCGAAGCGCGTCGAAGAAACCTTGCAGCAAATACGCAATTGCCACGATTACAGAAAGTCCGAACAAGGTCGCGACGTCACGGCTGGGAATTACACGATCGTATACCTGCAACATGTAGAGCGAGCCCGAGAGCGTCAGCAGGTTCACAACGCCGCTGAATACCGCAACCCCAGCCAATCTTCGTTTACTCGCGCGCAACTGAATCGCGATCGCGTCGTCTCCGTTTAGAGACAGCATGCTCCCCCGTTTATCTTTGAGTTTGTAGCGGATGCATCTCCAATCCCGCCGCTGCCGATATGCAGCTATGACAAACGTTGAGGAACAATCGCGACGAAAATTCGACACGTCTAAATTTATTGCGCGAGGTAAAAGTTTTTTTATTCAGGTACCCCGATAACGATAATTTTGTTCGAGGTACTCGGATAGACGAAAAGAAGACGCGCCTTCAAATCGTCTCCGAATGATCACACTGTCGATCGCGGAACTTCTCAATTCAGTCGGATCGCAGCCACGAAGCTAGCCAACAGTAATGTTGGCTAGCTCAAACTCCACTTCACAGATTCCATCTCACTCAAATTTACTGACAGGGGAGGCGACTTATGGCGCATGGTTTTGGTAGGCATCACCACGGCCACACACACACTCCGACACTGCCCGGAACGACTGCTCAGACCCAAATGAGCTTCGCGGAAATCGGGACGCTCTACAATACGGTAAACAACGAACTAGGAGGCGGTGTAACCCCGCAAAACCAGTCATTGCTCTTCAGCCAAGTCCTCACGATCCAGTCGCAGCTTCAAAGCCTGATCGACAGCGGTGCCTTGAACACTCTGGACGGTGCAGGAAATCCGGCCATAAGCCTCGTCCATGCCCAGAATATCGCCGATCAACTGAATTTCCTGAAAACGGAGATCGCGGCGTTCGGAACGCCGGCCGGCGAACCAAATGTCCCACCCAAATTCATCAACGATGTCGTCAGGGATATCCAGGATATCGTGGCCAGCGATCCGCAACTGACCGCGCTCGCGCATCAGGACAATCATGCCGGTTTTGAGCAGTTCTCATTTCCGCTGGCGCCGCCCACTCCCTTCCCTGATACCCCCTTGCAAACGGACACTCTTCTGAAATTCATCGCAGACTCAAATGATCTTGCCGCACGCGCGCAGGCGCTCGCCGGTCACGATCCCAATGGCGCCGACAAGGCAGCGATTGCACAGCTGGAAACCGACGTTCATAACTTTTCGGTCGCTGCCGATCAGTATTCGACGTCACAGGGCGGGGTGTTTTCTGCCCGCTTCAACAACGAATTCACCCTTGATGGCGTTCAAGGCACGGCGTCGCGTGAGCTGATCATCGGCCTGCAAACCGGAAATGCCGACCTCGTCAATGGTGCGGCAGCTGTCCTGATGGGGAATGCCGGCGACGTGCGGGGAAATATGCTGGCAAATGGGCTCGGTGCCGACGGACAGCCGTTCGTGCCTGCCCCGAACGGCGGAATTCCCGATCATATCGACACGGTGAACGTTGCCGGGCTCGTCTTCAACGATTCCATGACCAAGCTCATTGGCGGAGTCTATTCCGGCAACCAGCAATCCATCGTCAATGATCTGAACGCGACCGCGACCGGTCTTCAGAACGCCATTACGAACCAGGGAATCACCGGGGCCGCCCTCAACGATATCAATCACGTCATCAATCTCTTGGGCAAGGAAGCCTCCCTGGTGGGCGGCATTGACACCACGTCACCCACGCCGGTTTCCGCGGTTAATGGCCAGATCAATCAAACCGAGGCGCAAATTCTGAATATCATCAATCACAATGCTACCCTGGCAACCTTGGCCGCAGGTACCGATGCCGATGGCAATCCGACCACCGGCTTCGTAGCGTTACCGCCAGGCACGAACAGCCCTGGCCCCGCCAACGTCGTCGCAGGTGGGGGCAACTGTGGCAACCACGTCGCAGCCGACACTACCGTTGCAGCCGGACGCAACAATGCCCCGGCCCCGGCGGCGAGTGTTGATAACGGACAGACGACTGCCGAGGTTCATCAGGTAGAGCACAGCCACCACCAACACTTCGAACATTTGTGGGGGTGACCAGCGAACCGTCGGACAGGATTGTCGGGGGGACCGATGGCTATGCCTGCATCGCGGGGCCGCAGGAGCGATTACGGTACCGTCTTACTACACGGGTGCCTGGTTATCGCACTCGTCGTCGCGATCCTCACCGGCTTGAGGATCGCGGCCGAATCTCCCGGCCGGACCTGGATCAATATTTTCGATCTGGTTTTGCCCCGCCACTTTGTGTGGGTGACCCACATGCAGGTCGGTGTCATCCTTATCGCGGTCGCACTCGCCTACGCCATATACATCCTGCTGGCGAGATTGTTCGGTCGCATCCGATTGGATCGCGTCTGTCTCGCCGGTCTCTTCGGCCCTCATCATGCCTGTTGGCGCGCCATCAATATCGTCATTTATTGGCTCCTCTATTTGACATTGCTGACCGAGTTAGTGACTGGCGTCCTGTTGTACCTGGATTTCTCGAACTACATCGTCATCGCGCTGCATTGGTCGGGCTTGTGGCTAATCTGCGCGTGCGTGATCGGACATATTCTGGCACAGTGGAAACTGGGCGCGATACCTCAGCTGTTGCGCATACTTCGGCCTATGCGGCTGCCACCTCAGCCCCCCGCGTTTGATCCCATCGATCTTCTGGATCTGCTCGAGCGGAACTCTGCGCGGCCGGGAATGCCGTATACCCAAAGCGCAATGCAGGACCTGAAAAATCGCGCGCGCGCACAATCGCAGACTGAACCGCCTCCTGCGCGCGCTCAAGCTACCGCTCTTCATGCCTCAAATCGCTCGCGACGTGGCGCAATCGACGAACGCCCCCGCTCAATCCGCAGCAAAGGTCCAACGCTCCAATCCAATCCGTTCATGACGGCCTCCGCGGCAACCATTGTTGCTGTTTCTCTTCTCCTGGCGGGCGAACGCGAAACCTCCCAAACGCTGCGAATCTTGCGCGTGGACGCCTCCGACGTCCCCAAGCTTGACGGCGACACTTCGGACCCGGCGTGGCGGATGACGAAACCGGTTTTTGTCGCGACAGGTCACGGCGACAATTTCGACGGCAAGGGCGAAACCACCGTGGAGATCCGCGCCGTTCACGACGGATACAACGCATATTTCCTGTTTTCCTGGGATGACCCAACGCGATCGTTGAAGCAGCTGCCTCTGCTGAAAACTTCCGACGGTTGGAAGCTCCTTCACCACGGGTACGAATCGGGGAAAGAGCACGCTTACAACGAAGACAAATTTGCAGTTCTCCTGACAACATCTGATTCCGTTCTGGCTGGAGATCGGACATTCCACGCGAGCGCCCAGCCTTCAGCGGGAAAACCGGGCACGCTGTCAGGCCATGGTTTGCACTATACCGACCGACCCGGCGTTTTTGTCGACGTTTGGGAGTGGAAAGCCACCAGCACGAACGCGGCTGGTTTCATGGACGACGACCATTTCGGCCCGCCTGCCGAAGCAACAGCGGAACAGACGGAAGGCAGACTTCCATATCGCGGCGGCTTTGCCGCTGATCCGGGCACCGCCAGCTACTCCGACAATTTCGAACACGATGAGCCGGCTGCCTACAGCAAAGTCATCAATCCCCGACGTCTTCCCAAAAATGCAGGTGACATGTCGGCATTGGGAAAAATCGATCTCGACCCCGATCACGGCGAAAGCGACGAGGCGCGATGGTTCATGACGGAAGAGGAATCGATGCCGTTTTCACGAGCACTGAATGCGAAAGTTCCGGTAGGCACGGTCGTTCCGGGAGTCATCGTGTCAGGCAGCTACACCGGCGACCGTGCAGACGTCCGCTGCGCCGCCCGTTGGGCCGCCGGCCGATGGGCGCTTGAGGTGACACGCAAGCTCGACACCGGGAGCCCGTACGACATTCCCATTGCTACCGGCACGTTCATGCGGGTAGCGGCTTTTGACCACAGCCAGATCAATCACACGCGACATGTTCGTCCGATACGGTTGGAGCTTGAACCGTGAGCAAACTTTGCCGGCTCGAAATAAATGGCAATTCGATTTCCGTACGACGCGGCGATCTCTTGCTTGATGCCGCGCTCCTAGGCGGCGTCGAAATTCCACACGATTGTCGATCAGGGCACTGCGGTACCTGCCGGGTGCGCGTACTCGACGGTTGTGTGTTCGGCGGAAAGGCTGATGCGGACTCGGTTTTCGCCTGCCAGGCGCGCATCCTCTCGAATGCACGGATCACTCTTGAAGAGGCGCCCGCAAGCACCACCCTGCATGGCATAGTGGCAGCAGTTACACCGCTGGCAGCCGACACATCGGAAGTCTGTATCGAGGTCAACGAACCTGCGGAATACATCGCCGGGCAATATTACCGGGTCCAGTTTCGTGGCTTCCCCGCGCGCTGTTTCAGTCCAACGCGACCGTTGGACTGGCCGTCTAACGAAGCATTTTTGCGATTCCACATCGCCAGAGTGCGTGGTGGAAGGGTGTCGTCCCAACTCGGCAGACGCATTCGACCGGGAGGTCGGGTCACGCTTATGGGTCCTTTTGGCTCAGCCTATCTGAGGAACTTTCACGACCGGCGACTAGTGCTGGTTGCGAGCGGAACCGGCTTTGCGCCCATTTGGGCAATTGCCGAGGCAGCCATCCGGACGGAGCCACGCCGGCAAATCATGCTCGTCATTTCCGTGCGCAACCTTGCATCCCTGTACATGATCCCTGCGCTTTGCCGCTTGGCGCTATTCCCGAACGTTCGGATTATTCCGGTCGCTTCGGAGCGCCAGGAAGTTACTGCGGCGGTTCGCGAAGGCAGAATAACAGATCACCTCCCGGATCTGACATCCAACGATATCGTCTTCGTAGCCGGGGCACCCGGGATGGTTCGCGCAGTTGCCCGCATCTCGGAGTCAGCCGGTGCAATCTGCTACAGTGATCCCTTCGAGCCGGCGGTACGCGGAATGGCAGGAGACCTCCGGTGGCGCGCGGCAGGCTGGCTCCGCAGCAGGGCCGAGATGTTCAGCCCTTACCCACCGAGGGTACATTCGCTAATCGGAACATGATCCGGACCACCGGTCGGCCGCACCCCTTCACCGGTTTCCGTGGGGACTGCCCTTAGGCCTGTCAGAAGCACCCGACTGCGCCGACTAATTCCGCACAAACTTCGTGCGAAAATTCGTGACCCGCTCCCGGGGCTGCCTTCCTGAGACGACCCCAGAACCGGCCTATTTGCTGAAATATCTCAAGGTCCCACGCTGTGGGACCTTGTTCGTGGCTTGCCGCCTGTGGCACACTATGGCGTTTGTAATACCTCGGAGATCTAGCAATGCCTCAGGGCACCGTTAAGTGGTTCAATCCGACGAAGGGCTATGGCTTCATCCAGCCTCAAGAAGGCGGGAAGGATGTGTTTGTGCACATCTCGGCTGTTGAACGCGCCGGACTTAGCACGCTGAATGAAGGACAGACCGTTCAGTACGAGCTCGTCGAGAATCGCGGAAAGACGTCCGCGGAGAACCTCAAGGTCAAGTGACCTTTTCTCCGAGCTGACTAAAGAGTCGTTTGTCTGAAATTTTGCCGCCGAGCTGATCAGCCCGGCGGTTGTTGCACGTGTTTTATCGCGTCAGCCGTTCCAGTTCCGGGAATGGCGCGAACACGGCGTCCCTGCACAGCTCGCGCTCGCGCAATTCCTTCGGGGTGTCGAAAAAGCGCTCGAGCTTGCCCGACACGAACGTCGCCGCGCCGTCCTTCGACCCCGTATATTTCCCGTCAAGATTGCGCGCGTTGAAGCGCACACAGCTTACGTAGCGGTCGCCCGGTCCGATGTATTTGAGCTGGGGTTGCGAGACCGCCGCCCCGCGAACATGCGTCGGATCGTTGAGATAGGTTCGCAGGAATGCCAGCAAGTCCTGCCGGTAGTTCTGCGGATAGATGTTTTCCGCATCCCAGCGCGCCTTCAATTCGGCCGGACTCGGCCCGATCTCGGTGGCGCAGCCGGCCAGCGCCGCCGCAGCGAGGCCCACCAAGAGCCGCGCCACCACTCGCTTCCCCATAGTCAAACTGCCTTTGCCGCCCCGGTTCACGCGCCCTCGCGGGCGCGATCATAGCGGCTTGCGCAGGCCGGGCTAGGGACGCTTGTCCACCGGAGCGGTGTTAAACTTCCAGCAAGACGCGAGACAACCGCAATGACCGCTCTCGACCGCCGCGCATTCCTGGCCGGCTCGGCGCTGCTCGCCGGCGCAGCGCTGACGCCGCCGGCTGCGGCGCGGGCACCGTCCGCCACGACGCAAGGCTCAGGCGTCTATCGCTACAATCTCGGCAGCTATCAACTCACCGCGCTTTATGACGGCGTCTGGTATGTGCCGATCGATGAGAAATTCGTCCGCAATGCCAGCAGCGCCGAAGTCGACGACGCGCTCACCGCCGCATTTCTGCCGCCCCGGATTTTGCCCATCTCGTTTACGGCATTGCTGGTGAACACCGGCGCAAAACTGGTGTTGATCGATACCGGGACTGCGGGCCAGATCGCCGATACCGCGGGTAGCCTGCTCGACAGCTTCAAGGCGGCCGGCATCGACCCGAAGGCGGTCGACACGATTTTGATCTCGCATTTCCATCCGGATCATATCGACGGCATCAAGACCAAAGACGGCGCAAAGATCTTTCCCAATGCCGAAATCGCGGTGCCCGAGCCGGAATGGGATTTCTGGATGGACGATGCGAACATGTCGAAAGCGGAAGGCGCCGTGAAGCGCTATTTCCTCAACGCGCGGCGCATCTTCAAGGAGATCGCCCGCGAGGTGCGGCGCTTCGAGCCGGGCGGCGAGGTTGCGCCCGGCATCGAAGCGGTCGCGGCCTACGGCCACACCCCCGGCCATACGGCGTTTGCCATCCATTCCGGCAGCCAATCCATGCTGGCGATGAGCGACACCGTGCGAAACCCTTATCTATTCGCGCGCCATCCCGACTGGCAGCCGGCCTTCGATATGGATGGGCCACGGGCTGTCGAAACACGGCGCCGGATGCTCGATCGCGTCGCAGCCGACCGCATGCTGATCGAGGCGTACCACTTCCCCTTCCCCGCATGCGGACACATCGCGAAGACCGCAAGCGGCTACGAATTTGTCCCGTCCGAATGGAAACCATTGTAGCAACGGTCATTCCGCGACGGCGCCATAGCGCGTCGAAGACGCGCGTAAACGCGCTTATGGCGCCGGGCCCGCCTGCGGGCCGAAGTCTCAGGCGGCGAGCGTAGGCCTCTCCACCTTCGGCGGGCGAAGGCCCAGATTCCAGATGCATGCACCGCGCTTACTCTGGATTCCGGGTTCGTTCGCCAAAGCTCGCGCCCCGGAATGACATATGCGGGCGGTGATCCCGGACTCCGGTGCGCTCAATCCGGACACTAGCGCGCGTACAGTTCGAGCCCGCCGATTCCCGCGGCCGCGTTGAGCCCGCGTTGCGCGCCGACCGAGACCGGTTGTAACGCAATCGAACGCTGGAAGCCGCCGACCAGCACATTGGCACCGAGGCCGCCGCCGATTGTTGCTTCAGCGGTGGCACCACCGTAGCCCCCCGCAAGCGCCCCACGGCCGCCTTCGGCCGGTGCGTAGACGGCCCAGGCAATCGTTCCGCCCTCGGTGAAACCGATGTCGAGCCCGATGCGCGTGATGCGTCCCGAATAGGACTCATGCCAGCCCTGCACGGAACGGAAGTCGCAGTTCACTTGCTTCTGCGAGCCGAGAACAAGACCCACACCAGGCGAAACCGTGCATGTAAGCATGCCCGCACGCACGCGCGCGTCGGCGGGCGTGGCCGCAAGGGCCGCAAGCGCAAGGCCCGCGAATGCCATCAATGTCTTCCTCATCTCGAATCTCCTGCCAAAACGGCGCGGGCCCCCGAATTGTGAACCCCAGGCCAATTCCGGATATGCCCGTAAAGAATAGCTGCCGCTGTGACGGCTATCACGCACTAAATCGCGATATCAGAACGTCACGCCCGCCTTCACAAGAAACGTCCGGCCGGGCAACGGATAGGCATTGTAGCGTCCGAAAGTGGCCGAACTCGCAACCGCGTAATCGAAGTACAGCACGTTAAACAGATTCTGTACTTGGACCGACCAGATCAGCTTCCGGATTTGGCCGCCAAGACGCACGTCGACCGTCGTGTGGGCCGGGATGAGCGGCTGAAAATTTGCCTGATCGTTATCCATGCGCCGGTCGCCGACGTAACGTAACACCGCATCGAACACGACGTACTTTTGGTAGAGGTCGGCCGATACGCCGATATTTCCCCACCAGCGCGACACCAGCGGGACGTCGTTGCCGGCATAAATACCCTCGCGGAATTTTGCACGGGTGTAGCTGAGCGCGCCTTTCAGCCGGACCGTGTCGGTCAGGTCGACGGATGCAGCCGTCTCCACACCGTAGCGCCGGGTCGGGTCGAGATTGATGTTGGCTCCGATCGGCGGAAACGGAATGAACAGGATCTCGTTGGTGAGCTGCATGTCATAGACGCTGGTCTGCCAGGCGAGCCGACCCAAGCGGCCGCGCAGCCCACCTTCGATGTCACGCGAGGTCTGGGTCTTCAGGTTGAAATCGACCGGAAAGGCATTCACGCCGACACGCTCGTCGACATTCGGTGTGCGAAAACTGTGCGCCACGCGGCCAAAGACGGCAAGCATCGGCGAGAAGCGATGCTCGAAGCCGAAATGCGCCGCGTAGTTGGTTTCAGTCTGGTCGAGCGGAATGGCCTCCGCATCGAAGAAGGGAAACGCACCGGGCGCGGCCGGGTCGAAAGTGTCGCGGGCATTGAGCCGGGTTTGCTCCAGTCGCCCGCCCCATGACAGATCGGTGGTCGGCAAGATCGCGAGCGTCTGCTGCGCATAGGCCGCTGCCGACTGTTGCTGGAGATTGTAGGTATGGATCGGCGGGTCACTGAGCGTGACACTGCGCTTGGCCTCGAGCTTCGAATTGTAATAGTCGAATCCGGCAATCACTTTTGTCGGCATCCCCGCGATCCAGGTGTCGACGATCGCGCGGGGCGTGATCGCCGCAGTCGTCAGCTCACGCGCATCCGACGTGTCGAATCCGAACAGCGATGAAAACGCCTTCTGGTCCTTGCGGCGCAGATTGCCATCAACGATCACTTCGACGCTGTCGCCGATCTTGCGGGACACGCCGAGGACGGCACCCTGGCCGGTCTTGTCCGCAAAAGCGTTCGGTGTGGTGGCGCCGCGCCGATCGGTCACCAACTGGTTGATGCCGGCCGCCTGGTCGACGAGCCGCGCGCCCGGGAGGCCGAGGTGCTGGTCGTCCGCGATGATATTCACCCAGGCCGAGCCATCGCTGCCGTTATATCGCAGATCACCGACCGCGTTGCGCTGGCGCAGCGCGCTGTTCACGCGATAGCCGTCGGAATTCACGCCATTCGCGAAGACCGATGCTGAAAACGGCCCGTGCGAGACCGCAGCCGAGCCGTTCAGTTCGGCCTGATTGAACGAGCCAAATCCAGTCTCGACGCGCGCGGTCGGCGGCAATCCGACGCCGGTCTTGGTGATGATGTTGATGACGCCGCCCACAGCGCCGGCCCCGTAGAGAACGGCGCCGCTGTTGCCGCGCGTGATTTCGATGCGCTCGATGCTGTCTTTCGGAATTGTGCTCAGGTCGATGCCGAGAAGGTCGATATCGTTCAGCCGGCGGCCGTTGAGCAGAAACAACGTGTTGGACGATGCCGTTGAACCGAAGCCACGCAGGTCGACAACCGTCGTGGCGCCGTTATTGCCGCCGGTGGTGCTCCAGGTCTGGATGCCCGCTTCCCGCGACAACACATCCTGAATTGTCGTTCCGGGCGAGCGGGCAATGTCTTCTGCCGTGATGACGCTGTTGGATGCACCGACAATTCCCGTACCGGTGCGTGTTGCCCAGACATCGATCAACGGCAAGATCTGCGTCGCGTCCTGCGCGTTCGCGGCAGCGGACAGCAGCAGGGCCGAAGCAGCGATTGCGCTGCGCGTTCGTATCATTCCCATGACACAACGTTCCTTCGTTTGCGTCCCGCGCCTTTCGCGCGGACGCATCGGGTGAAGACCAGGCCCGTTGCGAAGGACGCAACTGAAGCGAGCGGCGTGTCGCCTGCCTCACTTGCGGAATGTCGTGGGAGATTCTGCTCTCACGGCCTTCGCACCGGCATTGCCGTCACCGCTGCGAAAGACCGCTCCGTATGGACACCCCGTCCACCGGTTGGGTGACTGCGCTGGCAGGTCTCCTGGCTCGCGGGTCGTTACCTTGCTGATCCGGCCTTCCCAGTTTCCCAGTGGCCGATTTGGATCTAAGGCTCGCCGCTTACAGTTGCGGGGGCAGCCACGGATTGCCTCAAATTCAAATGCAATTCATTCGATTCGAATTCATGCGTTCGAATGACTGCTTTGGAATGAGAAGTGTCCGTGTTCCCTCTTTCGTCCCCGATCTGACTCGGGGAACCAGCGCGGGTAAAATGTTCCCCGGAAGGCGTCGCCAAGTCAAGATGAAGTGTCAAGACGAAGCGTCAGGACGAAGCGGCGGCGGATCCACCAATGCGAAAATTTGCGAGCGCACTGAGGACTATGCACCGATCACGAAGTGTTTTTCCCATGTGCGCAGTCTTCATCGTATCGTCGCGGCGCGATCTAACAGGGGGTTTTTCATGAACCTGAATTCCGTGCTCCGCGGGATCGGCATTTTTGCCGCCGCCGCGCTTCTGATGACCGGCATCGGTCTGAAGCCGGCCACCGCAATGGGCAGCGACAACCCGCCGCCTCCTTCCGACGACAGCGGCAGCAAGAAAAAGAAAAAGAAGCAGCACAGCGTGATCGAAGAGCAGCAGCGGCAGATTGCACACGAGAAATTTCTGCACGACTACCGCGCGGCGCGATTTCTGATTCTCAGCGGCAGTTACCAGGGCGGCATTGCGGCGATGCACGCGCTCGGTCACGACGAGCATCCCGACGTCGCGAACTACATCGGCTACGCCTATCGCAAGCTGGGCCACTACGACGACTCGAAGCGTTGGTACGAGAAGGCGCTCGCCGCCGATCCCAACCACGTGCGCACCTGGTCGTACTACGGCATGTGGCAGATGGAGCAAGGTAACCGGCTCAAAGCCGAGGACTACCTGCAGAAGGTGAAGCTCATTTGCGGCACCACCGACTGCGAAGAATATCGTCAGCTCAGAGCGGTCATCGACGGCACCGCGAGTTATTGATGCCTTCCGGTCATTCCGGGGCGCGAGCGCAAAGCGCGAGCGAACCCGGAATCCAGATGCATGCCCGGGATTAATTCTGGATTCCGGGTCCGGCCGAAGGCCGACCCGATCGTAAACTTGTCCCCGATCTCGCTTAGGAAGGTCTCGCCGTGAAACAGTACTACCTGTACATCCTCGCAAGCCGTTCTGGCGGCGCGTTCTACGTCGGCGTAACGAATGATCTTGTCCCGCGAATATACGAACACAAGAAAGAAACGCCATAGTGCGCGGCGCCTACCCCACTTTCCAGAAGTGAGACCATTTGCAAGCGAACGGGGCTAGAGATCGTCGGAACCTCCCGGTACGGTTTTAACCGAACCACTATGTTCACGGCTCTGGTCTACTCCAAGCCAGCCTTGCGCATGCCTTCAAGAAACTTTTCCATCGGACCGGTTGTATAGGGAACGTACTCTTTGATCCATGCAATCGTCATGTCGGGGAATACTTTCTTTAATCGCACGAGCGCCTCGCGCGCTTCGTCGACTTGCCCAGCTTGTGCCAGGCTCGCAACGTAGATGCGATGACCAGAAGTAAATTGTGTGCGCTGTTGTAGGGCTTTGCGCCCAAACGCAACTGCTTCTCCGTAACGGCCAGAAAGATAATGTCCAACGGCAATTGCCGTATTGAATATGGCGTTTTGCGGGTCCTGCGGACTCATTTTGATCGCTTGCTCGCCATGCACGATCGCTTCATCGCAGCGGCCGGCCAAGCCGAGTGCCAATGACAAATAGCCATGTGCAGCTGCGAAATTTGGATTGAGGTCGAGCGCGCGCTGGAACTCCTCTTCGGCCTCATCAGTCCGCCGACCGGTCAAGGCAGCATAACCTAGCGCCAGGTGTGCCCACGGATCGCCGTCGTCGAGTTCAGCTGCCCGCTCCGCAAGCGTCGCCGCTTCCTTCCCCAAGGACTTGTCTATTTTCCAACCAATCAATTGCGATAACAACAGCACGAATGCCAGCATGCTATGCGCTGGCCCGTAATCTGGATAATGCTCAACGGCGCGCTTAAGGATCGAAATTGCGGCATCGCCATCGGCTTTGGTCAGACGCCAGAACAGTGAATTTGCTTGAATCACCATGTCCCACGCATCAAGGTCCTCGGGCGAACGCTTTTGTGAGCGCATACCTTCGGCTTCCAACAGTTTCGGCTCGATGGCGGAAACTACTTTGCGAGTGATCTCGTCTTGTAACGCGAAAATATCCGTTAGTTCGCCATCGTAGCGATCCGCCCAAATATGGTTTCCTGTTGCTGCATCGACTAGCTGCGCTGTGATGCGCACACGGTCGCCGCCCTTTCGTACGCTCCCTTCCAGCACGTAGCGAACGCCAAGTTCGCGTGCCGCACGCTTCACATCGACGGCTTTTCCCTTGTAGACAAACGAAGAATTGCGCGCGATGACGAAAAACCAACGCAGCTTCGAGAGGCCAGTTATAATGTCCTCGGAAATCCCATCGGCGAAATATTCCTGCTCGGGGTCGCCGCTCATGTTCACGAACGGCAATACAGCGATGGAAGGCCGTTCGGAGGCTGCCCGTTCGGTCTTACCCACGGCAAGAGCACCCGATCGTGTTACTTGCTCGGTCAAATGTACGCGGTGAACACCGACAGGCCGGGCGATGTTTTTGACGGCTTGCTCTCCCAAATCGTCGAAATCGAAGCCGAG
>DASSRJ010000051.1:0-5066 GCA_035701845.1 Pseudolabrys sp.
TACCTGCATGAATTCTACGCCGACACGGCGATGTTCGGCGGCGGTCCGCACGCAGCGAGGTGCGGACTCGAGTTCTTTGGTGCGGATCAGGTGGTGTATGCGACCGACACGCCGCTGGGCCCGATTGCGCCGACGATCAAGGCCATCAACGCACTCGGGCTTTCAGACGCGGACCGCCGGAAAATCTTTTCCGGCAACGCCGAAAAGCTGCTCAATATGAAGTTTCAGTAGCGTACTTACTCACCCCGGTTTTTCTTCTTGTGATCTTTGCCCGAGCCGACGCCGCTGACCGGTGTCCAGCTCGGCGGATCGCTCGCCGGGAAGCTATCATCGGAATCGATGACAACCTGATCTTCATTACGCGCGATCCGCTCGCGTTCTTCGTCCGCGCGCTTTTTCGGCCTCTCGGACATGGAAAAACTCCCATTGGTTCAATGGCGATAACCTCCGGCCCGGCCGAAAAGTTCCAGTCAGGCAACCGCGCGCGCGCACGCCCTCAAGTCGGTGACGAATTTCCGGTACTGCGCGCGTTTGTCGGCTTCGTCCTCGATGCGAAGAATGTATGAAGGATGGACGGTCGCCAGCATGCGGCCTCCGTCCGGCAGTGGAAGAATGCGACCGCGAATTTCATTGATACTCAAAGGCCGGCCGGAAACGCTCCGCACAGCGGTTGCACCGAGCGCAACGATAATATCCGGCCTGACGAGCCGGCGCTCGAAGTTGAGCCACCAGTGGCAGCGATCGACTTCGTAAGCATTCGGGCGTTTGTGCAAACGCCGTTTGCCACGCTGCTCAAACTTGAAGTGCTTTACGGCGTTGGTCACAAAAACCGTTTCACGCTCGATACCTGCTTCTTCCAGGGCCTTCGCGAGCACGCCACCGGCGGGCCCGACAAACGGCTTACCCTGCTTGTCTTCCTGGTCACCGGGTTGTTCGCCCACCATCATGATCTGCGCGCGTGCGGGCCCCAGGCCCGGCACAACCTGGGTCGCGCGCTTGTAGAGAGGACAGCGCGTGCATGCTTCTTCAGCGTCGCGCAGCGCTTTCAACGATTTGATGAATGTCGCTTCGGCCACGCAAGCCTCCGTAGAGGCAACCCAACCTGCTCGTACCGGTTCCGTTACAGATCCTGCCTGATCCAGGCGCCCTGCACGTCTTCGCACCAGTTGCCGACATTCCATTCACCCCAGGCGCCAAGACCGCCCAACTCGTCCGGCCCGCAATAGACAGGCACGTGGACGACCGACAAGCCATCGTGTGCGTGAGCGGCCTTCAGGGCCGCTTGCAACGACTCGACGTTGTCGCCACCGGAAAGCGCAAGAACGCCGGACACGGATTCCGCAATGGTCTTGTAGTCGACCGCGACGTGATCATTGGTGCGGAATTCGGCCTGATATTGAGCGATCTGCAGGCCGGTGATCGCCGCCATGCGCCGGTTGTCGAAAATCACGATCATGCCGCGCACGCGATGCTCGACAGCATCGACCAAGATCTGCGGGTTCATCATGAACGAGCCATCGCCGCAGAATGCGATGCCATAGCGCGGCTTTTCGGCCAGTGCCCCGCCAAGCAACGCGCTCGCGGCAAAGCCCATATACGAAGCGCCGGCTTCGGTGAACGTATCTCCGGTACGCTCGTCTTCGACGATCTGGAAGCCATTTGCCTGCACGTCGCCCGCATCGAAAAACTTCGCTGCGTCAATTTCCTTCGCAAAATCGGCAACGATCTTGATGGCCGCAGGCTGCGTCAGCACCGGTTTCTGCCAGGCTTCGTCGCGCAGCGGCCCGCCTGCATAGCGTTTCTGCTTGTAGGCCGACCATTCTGCCTTCTTGGCGGCGCAAGCCTTAAGCCACGGACCTTTGTTGCCATTCGCCTTCAGCGCCTCGAGCTTGCCGGCAAGACGGCCGGCGACCGCTGTGATATCGCCGACCAGCGCCACCGTTTTGTTGTAGTGAAGCGCATCTGCCAGATCGCCGTTGATATTGACCACGGCCTGCGCGTGCTTGTAGCCGATCCCCGAGCAATCGGCCTGGCAGACGGCGCGCGCACCGATGACGATCAGGAGCTCGGCCTCGCCCATCGCATAGTTGCCGCTGATCGATCCTTTCGAGCCGCCGACGTGCATATTCTGTGCGTGCGCGTCCGGCAGCACGCCGGTCGAGCCTGGGGAGAGAATGACAGCGGCACCGGCAGCTTCCCCCAGCCGGCGCACCGCTGCATCGTGACCCCGCGTGCCGCCGCCGGCCTTGATCGCGACCTTTGTTGCCTTTGCAATCATATTGGCCGCCTGGTCGATCGCCGCATCATCCGCCGGTGCGAGTTTCGGCGGCTGCGGCCGCGCCGGCAGCGCAGCAAGATTCACGGTCACCATTGCGGGCTGCGTGTTGAGCGGCAGCAGAAGATAGAAGGGCCCGGCGCGATAAGGATGATTGACGCACAGGGTGCCGCGACGCAGTGCATCGCGCAGCGCCTCCGGCGTATGAAGCACGTAGGACTGGCCCATGACGGCCGTCATCCGGCCGAACAGGCCCTGCTCTTCTTTCGGCACCTGCTGCATGTTGTAGCCTTCGCCGAAGGTCGTTTCGTCGCCGTAAATGTGATAGACGCCGACGCCGTTCGACGCTGCGGCGAGCGAGCCCGCGAAGGCCTGCATGGCGCCCGGGCCGATCGATGTCACAACCGCGGAAAGCTCTCCGTACTGCCAGCGCAAAGCCGTCGCGGCGTGCGCCATTTCGACTTCGTTGCGGCAATTGATCGTGCGAGTGACGCCCTCTTCCTCATAAACGCGCAGCACATTGCCAAGATCGGTCGAGCCGTGACCGAAAATGGCAAAGTACTTGCGCACGCACTGTTTCAGCAGGCCGAGCACCAGCGCTTCCGACAGCGTGGTTTGGACGAGCTTCTCGACCGCGCCCTTCTCGAGTGCGGCTGCGATCGAGGCCGCGGCGCGAATGGCGCGCGCACGGGCCCGCATCGGGCTGTCGGCTTTCGTGGGTGTCAGCACGTCAGTTCTGCTTCTGCGACGCCGCAGCTTCCTTCAGGATCGGATCCCAGCGGGCGATGTCGTCCTTCAGGATCTTGGCGAGATGATCCGGACCGCGCTCGGCCTTGGGCGGCACGGTGCCGCCTAGCGCGATCAGCTTTTTGGCGGTTTCGGGATCGTCGAGCGTCTTGTTGAGCGCGTCGACGAGCTTGTCGACAGCCTCCTTCGGCGTGTCCTTCGGCGCGTAGATGCCGCTCCAGATGTTGAACATGTACTGCGCGTCGCCCGCCTCCTTGGCGGACGGCACGTCGGGAAGCGCCGGCGAACGCTCGTCATCCGACACCGCGTAGGCCTTGATCTTGCCGCCCTTGATCGCCCCTGCGACGCTGACGACCTGCTCGCAGAAGAAGTCGACATGGCCGCCGACCAGATCGTTGAGCGCGGGGCCGGTGCCGCGATACGGCACAAGCTGCGGCTTGAGGCCAAGCTGCGAGGTGAACAGCAGGCACGCCATGTGCGAGGACGCGCCGACGCCACCGTGCGCCTGCTTCACGCTGGGGCCGTTCTTCTTCACGTAATCGATGAATTCCTTGAGATCCCTGGCAGGGAAATCGTTCTTTGCCACGATCGCAGCCGACGCATTGGCCGACAATCCGATGGCCACAAAATCCTTGGACGGATCGTATTTAAGGTTCGGATAGAACGCAGGCGCCGATACCATCGGGCCCATACTGGCGGCAAGGATGGTGTAGCCATCGGCATCCGACGCGGCGGCGCGGCCGGTGCCGAGCGTGCCGCCGGCGCCGCCGACGTTCTCGACCACCACGGTCTGGCCGAGATGCTTACCCATGCCATCCGCCATGATGCGCGCGACCACGTCGCTCGGGCCGCCGGCCGGGAATGGCACGATCATCGTGATGTTGCGATGCGGATAGCCTTGCGCATAAGCCGTGCCAGTGAGCGCACCGAGCGTCAATGCGATTGCCAGAATTTTCTTCATCGTCTTCTCCTCCCTCACTTTTTTGTTTTGTCGCCTAATTGTCTTGCGTTGAAATTCACTCCGCGGCTTGCTGCGCCTTGCGTTTCTCCTTTTCGCGCAGCGCGGCGAGGACCTTTTCAGGCGTTGCCGGCAGCGACGTGATGCGGACGCCGACCGCATCGTAGATTGCGTTCATGACCGCTGGAATGGTCGGCACCATTGCCGGCTCTCCGACGCCTTTGACCCCGAGTGGGCCGATCGGGTCGGGGTCCTCGATGATGATCGAGTTGATCCGCGGCACATCGAGCGCCGTCGGCAAAATGTATTTGGCAAAGCCGGATGTGCTCGTGCGGCCGCCGTCGAGCTTGTAGTCTTCCATCAACCCCTGCCCCAGCGCCTGGACGATGCCACCTTCGATCTGGCCTTCCACGCCCTGCGGATTGACCGCGCGGCCGACGTCATGCGCGGCCCAGATACCGAGCACCTGGACTTCGCCGGTCACGGTATCGACCTCGACCTCCGCCACCTGCGCACCAAAAACGTAAGCCTGCCAGGGGCGGCCCGAGCCGTCGACCGGATGTAGTCCTGTTGTGTCCGTGCCGAAGGTCGCCGAGCCGACCGGGACAACGCCACGGTTTTTTGCCGTGCTCACGGCCTCACCCATGGTAATGCGATGATTTGTGTTTTCGGCCCAGATTTCGCCGTTGCCGGTGCGGATCGTTTCGGCATCGACGTCCCAGACATCCGCCATCACGTCGACCAGCCGCTTGCGCGCCTCGCGCGAGGCGAGTGCGACGGCATTGCCGATCATGTAGGTCTGGCGGCTCGCGCCTGCGTGCGAGGCCTCCGGCGCGCGGGCCGTATCATTGTCGCCGATGACGACGTGCTCGGGTTTTACGCCCATTTCGTGCGCGGCGATCTGCGCGAGCACGGTGAGAATACCCTCGCCGATCTCGGTGACGCCGGTCACGATCTTGGCGCTGCCGCCGTCGTCGATCTCGGCCCAGGCGGCGGCGCGATCGATGACCGCGGTGCGGGCAATCCCGTACCAGCATGCCGCCATTCCGCGTCCGCGCTTGCGGGCCATGCCTCTACTCCGCCGCT
>DASSRJ010000052.1:0-5085 GCA_035701845.1 Pseudolabrys sp.
GCAACTGCTTCTTTAATCAGATTTGATGCGGCAACCGCATTGCTTTTGAGAAGCCACAGAACGCTTCCATCGACACGTTTCAGGATGCGCGCCCAGCAATCAAAGACGTTGGGCACGATTTTGTAATTGTTGTTGAAGCAGCAGAAAACGAAGCCGCGTTCCGGCAGCCCGAGCTGCTCGCGCGTGAAAACGGTCGTCCCGATTTTCTTTGTGCGATCGTTGGGCTGATAGCAGTCCGGTAAGTGGACGACCTTTTCGGTGTAAAAGGATCTTCGGTCGTCCGGAATCACGAAGCGGTCGGCGATTATGTAGTCGATATATTCGCAGCCGAAGGTGCCCGGAAATCCGAGATAGTTCACCTGAACAGGCGCCGCCCGCCGTGCGAAAACTCCCATTCTGTGATCGTCCAGATAGCCATTTATGTTTATCAGAATATCGATGCCGGCCTTCCGGATTGTGTCTGTTGCCGCCGCATCGCTCAGCTTCGTTATGTCGATCACCTCGTTCGCCGCTGCAACGATGCGCCGCCGCAGGTCGCTCTTGTCGTCCCAGCCATTGTCGAAAATAAACACCTCAAAGCTGCTGCGGTCGTGCTCTTCCAGTACGCCGGTAAGAAGATGCGAGATCGCGTGCACGCGGAATTCGCCGGACAAATAGCCCACGCGTATTTTTGCGGCCGCATTGTCTGCAATGCCGTCCGTGGCGGTGGCGGCCGGGTCACCCGGATACAATCTGGCAGCGTATAATTGCGCGGCCTGCTGCAGGCTTTGCTCCGAGCGCACGACGCCCAGCAAGCCGAACGGCGCCGCCGCTGGTCTTTTGAGTTGAATGTCGCTTTCTATGTCGGCGATCATGTTTTCGATATTCGACCAATCGCAGCACAGCATCTTCTGCTGCAGCAAATGTCCTTTCAAAAACGGTAATTGTTGATCTTTCCGCATCGCTTCGGAGTAAGCGGCGACGGATTCCTCCGGTCTCCTGAGCTCGGCGTAGATGCCGCCCCGGAGGTCCCAGGCTTCGGCCAGGCCGGGCTTGCTTGCGAGCGCTTTGCCGGAAGCGGAAAGCGCCTCTTCGTATTGCTTCAATGACGCCAGCGCATTGCCGCGTCCAAGCCAGGCTTCCGCAAAGTCAGGATTGATCGCCAGAGCCTTGCCGTACGCAGCGAGGGCATCATTGTACGATTGGGACTTGCAAAGGACATTTCCCAGATTGACCCATATCTCCGGATTCCCGGGATCCGGTGCTGCCGCCAACCGGAAGCTTTCAATCGCGTTTTGGTAGCGGCCCAGCTCTGTCAGAGCCAGCCCGCGATTGTTCAGTGTACGGCTGTGGTTGGGAACGATCTGAAGCAGACGCTCAAAAATTTCCAGCGTATCGCCAGGACGCTTCAGGAGAAGAAGTATGGAAGCCTTAAGTTCGAGAGCGATCGGGTGCCCTGCATTGATTGCAAGCGCTTGGTCGAAACAGAGCAGCGCGTCCTCTGGCCGGCCGGTTTCGTTCAGAACCTTTCCTTTGTCGACATAAAGGTCCGGGTTGTCGGGGCTCAGCGTCAGCGCACGATCGAGAGATTTCAGCGCTTTCGGAAAATCGCGCCGCAAGGCGTTCAGTATGCCGAACAAATGCAGGGCGACGACATTGCCCTTGTCCTGTTTGAGAATGAGATCGCAGAGGCGATATGCCTCCTCGAAGTTATTTGCCTGGTATGCGGAGATCGCCCGGCCCAGCGCCTGGGTCAAACCGCTGCTGGTTTGTTTTGAAGACGGACCGGATTTTTTCAATGGTCTGGCGCGGCACTTGTGGCACGTAACAGTGACACTATCGGGTTCGGCTGGCGCGCCCTACGGGATTCGAACCCGTGTTACCGCCGTGAAAGGGCGGTGTCCTAGGCCTCTAGACGAAGGGCGCATGGCCGTCGGTCGGCCAGAGGGCAGCTGCCGGGCCGAACGAGCAAAGTTTCGGGGGGTATAAAGGCGTTCGCCGCCAGCGGCAAGCGAAGGCCGGCTACCATTTTCCGGTGTTTCCCATCGATTTCCACGGTTCCTGCGGCGGCTTGGGCGAGCCCTTCTGCAGCAGCTCGATTGAATGCCTGTCGGGCGAGCGCACGAAGGCCATGACGCCGTCCCGCGGCGGCCGGTTGATGGTGACGCCGGCTTTGATGAGCCGGTCACAGGTCGCGTAGATGTCGTCGACCTCGTAGGCGAGATGCCCGAAATAGCGGGCCTCACCGTAGTCTTCGGTATCCCAGTTGTAGGTAAGCTCGACCTCCAGCCCGGGCCGGCCCGTTTTCTTGCCGTCCTCGACCAGCTTTTCGTCGCCCGGTGCGGCCAGGAACACCAGAGTGTACCGGTTTTTTTCGTCGACGCGCCGGCGCGTCTCTTTCAGGCCGAGCTTGTTGCAGTAAAAATCGAGAGCGGCATCCAGGTCGCGGACGCGGAGCATGGTGTGCAGGTATCGCATGGGCTAAACCTCACTGACTGACAGACAGGCGGCACTCACTATATAGCGATGATTGCACCCGATCTTCCAACGGCAATCGCCGGCCTCCGCGATCTCATCGAGGAGGCCCAGGCGATCGTCCCGTTCACCGGGGCGGGGATCTCCACCGAGTGCGGAATTCCGGATTTTCGCTCTCCCGGCGGGATCTGGTCGAAGAACAAGATGATCCCGTTCGATGCGTTTCTGACGGACCGGGAGATGCGGGACGAGTCCTGGCGGCGGCGCTTCGCCATGGAGGACCAGTTCGGCGGGGCAAAGCCAGGGCGCGGCCATCGGGCGATCGCGAGTCTCTATCGTGCGGGCAAGGTGCCGGGCTTGATCACGCAGAACATTGACAATCTTCACCAGGCGTCGGGCGTGGCGGCAAAGGATATCGTCGAGCTGCATGGCAACACCACCTATGCCACCTGCCTCGACTGCGGTGAGCGTTACGAGTTGCCATGGGTGAGGAAAAAATTCGAGAGCGCAGGCAATCGTGCTCCTGACTGCGACTGCGGCGGTTACATCAAGACCGCAACCGTTTCCTTCGGCCAGGCGATGCCGGTCGAAGCCATGGAGCGGGCAGAGGAACTAGCCAGGAATTGCAGCCTTTTCCTTGCTATCGGTTCGTCCCTGGTCGTGTGGCCGGCGGCCGGATTTCCTTTAACGGCGAAGCGAGCCGGCGCGACGCTCGTCATCATCAATCGTGAGCCGACCGACTTCGACGATCTCGCCGATCTGGTGGTACGCGACGACATCGGCGACGTGCTCGGACCCTTCATCGCTCACTGATTCGGTCAGCGCTGCGTTGTGCACAGAGCTGTGCGCAAGCGCATTTTGCCCTTTGCGGTTCAAGGGTGGGTGTTAAATTCGATTCCTCAGGATTCGTTGAAGCGCTTTTCATGGCGTCGGACGGGATCGAACCGAAAATGTCTGGGACCAATCTCCGACCAGGGACGGTCAGAGAAATCGTCGATGATACGGCGACCAATCTCATCGAATTGTCGGGCGTCATCAAGTGGTTCGATGTTGCGAAGGGATTCGGATTCATCATCCCCGACAATGGAATGCCGGACGTCCTTTTACATGTGACGTGCCTGCGCCGGGACGGCTATCAGACAGCCTATGAGGGCGCGCGGGTCATCTGCGAGGTCCTGCAGCGGTCGAAAGGCCTTCAGGCATTCCGCATCGTTTCCATGGATGATTCGACCGCGGTGCATCCGGCGCAAATGCCGCCGCCGCGCACCCACGTTACCGTCACCCCGACCAGCGGGCTTGAGCGCGCGCAGGTCAAATGGTTCAACCGGCTGCGCGGTTTCGGCTTCCTGACCCGCGGCGAGGGCACGCCCGACATTTTCGTCCACATGGAAACCCTGCGCCGCTATGGCTTTGCCGAGCTGCGGCCGGGCCAGACCGTGCTCGTCCGCTTTGGGCCGGGTCCCAAAGGGCTGATGGCCGCCGAGGTCCGCCCGGATGGCGGCTCGCTCGGGCCCGCATCACACTAAGCGCCGTCCATTTTTCCGATTGCCGGCTCCGGCGGGGGCGCGTAAAGGCGAGCCATGGTCCGTCTCGGCTCGCTTGCCCTCATTGTTCTTGCACTGTGCCTGCCATCGGAAGCCGTCCGGGCCGCTGCAGAGCAGACAGTCGAGATTGCGAGCAAGACCGGCGTTCACGTCTTCTCGGTTGAGGTTGCCGACAATGATGCGGACCGGGCCAAGGGGCTTATGTTCCGCAGGGAGCTGCCCGAAGGCCGCGGGATGCTGTTCGATTTTCACCGCGACCAGGAGGTCAGCTTCTGGATGCAGAATACCTATATCCCGCTCGACATGATTTTCATCCGCGGCGACGGACGCATCCTGCGGATCGAGGAAAACACCGAGCCGTTGTCGACGCGGATGATCCCCTCGCGCGGACCGGTCCGGGCGGTTCTCGAGGTCATCGGCGGCACGTCGCGCAAGCTCGGCATTGCGCCCGGTGATCGCGTTGCTTCGCCGATCTTCCGCGCGCGCTGAGCCTTGCTTGCCGGGCCATAGCGAAGCGTGTATCGAACCCCGGTTTTCCCGGCGGGGCATAGCGCAGTCTGGTAGCGCGTCTGCTTTGGGAGCAGAAGGTCGCAGGTTCAAATCCTGCTGCCCCGACCACCTAAGGTATTGTTTCCTTTTATTTTTCGTCCGGTCGTTCTGACGTCGTTCTGACAGCTCGTTCTGACAACGTTCCGCTGGCATGTTCCGTCGCCCGTTTGGCGTTTCGAGCCTCAGCGACGCCAGCGATTTTTTCCGATCGGCGCCGGATGTAGCGCACCGTCGTGCGGGCTTGGCTATGTGTGAGGGCCTCTTGAATGAGCGCAGCGTCGACGCCAGCCTCCTCGGCCTCCGTAGCCCCGCCGGCGCGGCTGTCCATGCTCCAGACCTCATCCGGAATGCCCGCCGCCCGGGCAATCCGCCTCGAGGAGAGGCATCAGTAAGCCGTAGTTGGTCAGGGTGAAGTCGGCCGGCGCCCGATACTTTGATTTTGACGTGCGCATGCGCCAGCGCCAGCCTGGGATATTTTCCCACGTAAAATAGCCGACCCAGGTCTCCCCGCCAGCGGCGATCGCCGTGGCGCCACGGC
>DASSRJ010000053.1:0-62310 GCA_035701845.1 Pseudolabrys sp.
ACGCCGCCGGTCATTCTCCCGGTTTGCTTGCGTTCCACATCGAAAGCAATGGCAAGCGAATCATGATCACCGCCGACACGTTCACGCAATACGTGATGGCCGTGCAACGTCCGGAGTGGCATTTCGAAATGGACGACGACAAGGACAAGGCTGTCGTAACGCGCAAGCGAATGCTCGATATGCTGGCGGTCGATAGGTTGTTCGTCGCAAGCTTTCATATGCCCTTCCCCGGCCTTGGCTTTGTGGAAAAAGGGCAAGGCGGCTATCGCTGGGTGCCGCACAGCTATCAGCTCAATCTGTAGGGCAGTCGATCAGTCGGGGATTACTTCCCCCAGGTGAACGTTGCGGGTCGCTCCTGCTTTGGCTTGGGCTTGTTTTCATCGCAGCGGCCGATGCGGTCTTCGACCGTCTGTGCGGTCTTGTTGTCAAAAATCATGTAGTGGCACAGCGTGCCATCTTGCAACGTGCGCGCAACGCGGCCGGCACGCCCATTGGCGGTCAGCTCATTTGAGGGATCGCCGTTGAACGTGCCAATCACCATTACGGTGCCGAGAAACAGGCTTGCGCCAAATACGACGATGAAAAACGCCGTGACAATTGTCACGTGCCAGAACTCCGCACGCGTCTCGTGCGAACGACTCAAAGCTCGTCTGGCCTCGAAAGGCTGCATTTCAGAATGTCGCTTGTTAATTTCACGCGCGCCTGGATAGAAAAATTTAACGAAAAAGCCTTGATCAGTCCTAAAGGCGACCGTTCGCATTGGCACTCTGCAAGTAATACGATTACGCAGGAAACGGCTCGGAAAGTCGTATCTTAGGCCCTTTTGCGGGCGTTCATCGCAACGGAGAGCAGCGTTCGCTGCGCGATCGTATCTGCCAAAGGCGCATTGCGCCGCATGTCCAGGGAGGCTTCCGCCAGCTGTTCCATGGCGCGCAGCAACCGCGACGGGGTCCATGCGCGCAGCGCTTCGCCGACTTTGGTTTCGCGCGTGAAATGCACGGGCGGCGCGCCCCGCTTCATTGCGGACTCGAGAGTATCGCCCGCTTCGATGGCCAACGTCATTTTGTGCAGGCTCGCAACCTGCCGAATCGCAGCCGAAATGATCGCAGCCGGGGAAGAACCGCTGGCGCGTGCTTTGGAGAACTCATTGTCGACCTCCCCGGTGCGACCGGCAAAAGCCGCGTCAACGACGGCGTCAAGGGCAATTTCTGAAGCATCGGCAACCGCCGCGGTTACGTCGGCGAGCTCGATACTTTTTTTTCCCCGCGCGTAAAGCGTCAACTTGCGGATTTCGTTGCGCGATGAAAGCCGGTCACCACCCAGGAGTCCGATCAAAGCCGCACGAGCATCGCTTTCGATCATCAGACCGGCGGTGCGCACTTCGTCGTCGATAAGTTGAGCCAGTGCACGTGCATTGTCCGCGTAGCAGGGGAGGGCGGCAGCCGTCTTTGCCTTTTCACAAAGCGCACGCAAAGGCGCGCTTTTGCCGAGATTGCCTGCCTCGATAATGATGCGGCATTCGCTCGATGGAGCTGCAATAACCCGCTCAACACCAGGCGCAATGTTTCGCGAACCGGCCTTCACCAAAACGGCACGACGGCCTCCAAAAAGCGCGACAGTGTGCGCCTCCTCTACGAGGCGCGATGGATTTCCGGCAAGCTCGTCGCCATCGATGCGTACGAATGTGAAAGGATCGCCGGGATCATCGACCGACGCCCGAACCAGGGTATCCACCCGTTCTCGCACCAGGCCCGCATCGGGCCCGAACACAAGCATGATCGGTTGATTGCTGGCTGGTTTGGCGATGAAGCGGTCGACGTCGGCGGCTTTAATGGCGGTCATTTGCTCGTCATCACCTGGCGGGCGTGCGCCAAAGGTTCGCGATCAGGTGCCGGCTGCGAAATGCGAGGCCAGCCGGTTCCGGATATTTTCGGCAATTTCCTTGGCTGCGCGATCCTCTGCATCGCGCAGCCCGCGCTCGCCGGCAAACCGTTGTTGCTGGCCGGGAATGTTGTAGGACACGCGTGCGAAGGTGGTACCGTTGACGACCGGCTTTCCGGTGGCAATTTCGGTCAAGGTGTACGAAGCATCGATCCCGTAATTGTTGACGTCGGGCCGCGCCGTATTGATGTCGACGATGATCTGGAGTTGCGTTGCGCTCAGGCGCACATTCAGTCGGTAGATTGGCGACGTACCGCCTGCACCGCCGGTGAGGTCGTAGATCAATTCGTCGCGCACTCCCACGCTGACGCGGGCAAGGCGGCTGCCGCTCGGTGCGTCGATTGAAGCGACGTCGACGCCGCTCAGCCGATCGGCAACACCGGTGACGCCGGCGGGAGTGGGCCGCTCGGCATAAAGCGGCTGAAAACATCCGGCTGTCAGGCCGGCGAGGGCCAGCGCTGTAAATATCCTGGCGAAACGCCTGGTATCAGACCACGACATTGACGATCCTTTGCGGGACGACAATGACCTTTTTCGGGCTTTGGCCCCCCAGCGCCTTTTTTACCGCATCGAGCGCGAGAACGGCAGTCTCTATCTCTCCGTTCGTTGCCTTGCGATTGATGGTCACTTCGGCTCGTTTCCTGCCGTTTATCTGGATCGGGAGGGTAATGGTATCCTCAATGAGCAATTGAGGTTCGACCTTCGGCCAGTCTTCGCTCGCAACCAACGTCTTGTGGCCGAGCGTCGCCCAGCACTCTTCGGCAAGGTGGGGCATCATCGGGTGAAACAGTTGCACCAGGATGTCGCCGGCCTCGCGCAGCGCCCAGTTAAGCCCCTCGTCGGGGGTCTTTTCGATACCGCCGATCGCGTCGCCGAGAGCATTGGCAAATTCGTAGATATGGGCGACGCAGCGGTTGAAGCGCAATTTGTCGATGTCTTCGGAAACATGTGCGAGCGCGCGATGGGCGGCCTTGCGCACTTTTGTCGCCGCTTCATCAAATTGCTGCGGCCGCGCGATTGGTGACCGAAGCCTGGCAATCTCGCCGACCAATCGCCATAAACGCTGCATGAAACGCCAGGCGCCCTGGACACCTTCCTCGGTCCAGATCACGTCACGATCCGGCGGCGAATCCGACAGCATGAACCATCGCGCGGTATCCGCGCCGTAGGCGGCGATAATATCGTCAGGATCCACCGTGTTCTTCTTTGATTTCGACATTTTTTCGATGGAGCCGATTTCAACGGGCTCGCCGGTTGCAGCGACGGTTGCCCGGCGCGCATTTCCGACACCCTCGATCTTTACGTTCGCAGGCTCGATCCATTCGCCGTTTTTGGCGCGATATGTTTCGTGGACGACCATGCCTTGCGTGAACAATCCGGCGAACGGCTCGTCCATCCCGACAAGCCCGCATTTACGCATCGCACGCGTGAAGAAACGCGAGTAAAGCAAGTGCAAAATAGCATGCTCAATGCCGCCGATGTACTGATCGACCGGCAGCCATTTATCGACCGTCTTGCGATCGGTGGGCGCAGTCTTGATCCATGGATCGGTAAACCGCGCGAAATACCAGGATGAATCGACAAACGTGTCCATCGTGTCGGTTTCGCGACGCGCTGGCCCGGCGCACTTCGGGCACTTTACGTTCTTCCAGGTCGGATGACGATCGAGCGGATTGCCCGGTTTGTCGAAAGTGACGTCCTCCGGCAACGTGACCGGGAGGTCGCTTTCCGGGACCGGAACTACGCCACATTTTTCGCAGTGGATGATGGGGATTGGACAACCCCAATAGCGCTGGCGCGAAATTCCCCAATCGCGCAACCGGTAATTCACCTGACGTTGAGCAACCGGACGATTGCCGCGCGTTTCCTTTTCAAGCCGTTTGGCCACTTCTTCTTTCGCTTGCTCGATCGTCATTCCGTCGAGGAAGCGCGAATTGATCATCGTGCCGTCACCATCATAGGCAACGTCTGTGATGACGAACGTCTTTGGGTCCTGGCCGGGAGGGCAAACCACCGGCGTATTGCCGAGCCCGTATTTGTTGACGAAATCGAGGTCACGCTGATCGTGCGCCGGGCAGCCGAATATCGCGCCAGTTCCGTAGTCCATCAAAATGAAATTCGCGACATAAACCGGGAGCGTCCAGTTCGCGTCAAACGGGTGGATCGCCCGCATGCCGGTATCGAAACCAAGCTTTTCTGCGGTCTCGATTTCAGCCTGCGCCGTGCCCATGCGGTGGCACTGCTCGATGAATTCTGCAAGTTTTGGGTTCTTCTTCGCCGCCGCTTGGCTGAGAGGATGATCCGGCGACAACGCCATAAATTTTGCACCGAATAGCGTGTCCGGCCGCGTCGTGAATATCTCCAGCTCATTTTCTTTGTTGGGTGTCGTCGCCGGATCAAGCATGAAGCGCAGCAACAAACCTTCCGACCGCCCAATCCAGTTCTTCTGCATCAGCCGCACTTTTTCCGGCCAGCGGTCGAGCGCATCGAGAGCCGCGAGCAGGTCTTCCGAATAGCTGCTGATCTTGAAGAACCATTGCGTGAGCTCGCGCTGCGCAACCAATGCACCCGAGCGCCAGCCGCGGCCGTCGATGACCTGCTCGTTGGCCAAAACGGTCTGGTCGACCGGATCCCAGTTCACCTTTGATTGCTTGCGCTCGACCAGGCCCGCTTTCAGGAAGTCGAGGAACATCTTCTGCTGATGTTTGTAGTAGGCCGGATCGCAGGTCGCGATCTCTCGTGCCCAATCCAGCGACAGCCCCATCGACTGAAGCTGTTTCTTCATCGCGGCGATGTTGTCGTAGGTCCACGACTTGGGATGCACCTTGCGGTCGATGGCGGCGTTTTCGGCCGGCATGCCGAAGGCATCCCAGCCCATCGGGTGCAGCACCGCGTTGCCCATCGCCCGCTTGAAACGCGCAACGACGTCGCCCATCGTGTAGTTGCGGACGTGCCCCATATGGATGCGCCCGGAGGGGTAGGGGAACATCTCCAACACATAATATTTCGGCCTGGGGTCGTCGTTCTTGGTCGCGAAGATGCCGCGCTCGGCCCAGACTTTTTGCCAGCGGGCTTCGGCCTCGCGGGCGTTGTAACGCTCGTTTTTGCTCGAATCGGCGGTCATTTGAACGTCTTTTATGGCGCGCGGAACAGACACGAAAGAGGCCGATGGGTCAACCGCCGGGCTTCCTTTGCTGCAAGGGCTTAGGAACCTGCCGCCGCCTGGCTGGGTTGAGGTTGCAGCAGGAGGTGGAAAATGGTTCAGGCACAAGACATCAAGGAACATATGGTAGTGTGCGGCTCGGACGGCGCGCATGTCGGCACGGTCGACTGCACCAAAAATTCCAACAAGATTGTGCTGACGAAAGGCGATCCAAATTCAGGCGGCCAGCATCATGTCATCCCAATCGATTGGGTCGACAAGATTGATGACAAGGTGCGGTTGAAGAAATCAGCAAGAGATGCCATGGCGCAGTGGCAGACCGCCGCCTGAGGACGCGGCGGGCCCCAGTAGTTTTCATGTCTGCAGAAGTGCGTGCCGTATGGCCCGCAACAGCGTTGTCGCGTCGTAAGGCTTTTCGACGACGGGCGCATTGGGGAAATTTTTGGCGTGCACGTCGTCGATGCGCATGCCGGTCAGAAATACGAATGGCGTGCCTGCTGCTTGCAGCCAGGCTGCGACATCGAAGCTCGCACCCTCGCCATCGCCCAATTTCACATCGAGCACCGCAAGATCAAATTTCGGCTCGCGGCTGAACACCGCCATCGCTTCGGCTGCAGAGGCAACACTGGTCACGTGCGCCGCACCAGCGCGTTCGAGGATTTGCTGAATGTCGAGGGCGATCAGGAATTCGTCGTCCAGCACAAAGCAGCGCTTGCCGATCAACAAGCCATCCGACTTGGGCAAGGGGAGTCTCCCCGATGGAACTTTCCCTTGTCCTACGAATTTAGTCGGACAGCATTTAAAAATGACATAGAGCACAAAATTCACGGTTGGACGGCTGAAATGCCGCGTCATTAGTTTTGCATGTGAGCCTTTCTCCCAGGCCTGTTTGCGAGCATTCATGATTATTGGGAACGGAAGACCAAACGGTCAACTCACGCCGTGCGAACTATGCCCGTTGCGCAAACGTCCCGGGTTACGGGAATTTTCGCGAGAAGAACTGGAGTTCGTGAAGACGTTCAAAGTCGATGAGCTGCGCGCCGAGCCTGGCGCAAGTTTTCTGCGCGAAGGTACCCGCAGCGAACATCTGTATACTGTCCTTAAGGGTTGGGCTTTTCGGTACAAGGTCCTCGATGACGGCCGCCGTCAGATCCTGAACTACGCGCTTCCCGCCGACATGGTCGGCCTGCAGGGCACGCTGATGCGTGAAATGCAGCATTCGGTTGAAGCGCTCACGCCGGTGGTCTTGTGCGCTTTTCCCCGGGGAAAGCTTTGGAATCTTTACAGTCGCCTGCCATCTCTGGCGTTCGATATCACCTGGCTCGCGGCGCGCGAAGAGCAGCTGATCGACGAACATCTCGTCAGTCTCGGTCGTCGCACCGCGCTAGAGCGGACCGCATATTTGCTCCTGCACCTGTTTGTGCGCGCCGAAGAGGCAGGTCTGGTCAAAGATGCGAGCATCCAGTTTCCATTCACCCAGCAGCACGTCGCTGACACGCTTGGAATGTCGCTCGTGCACACGAACAAGACGCTCAAACGTCTCTTTTTGACGAAGGCAATCCGTTGGAAAGATCGCGTATTCGAGATTCTCGATCGGGCGGCGCTCGTGAAGATTGCAGGCAGCAGCGTCAACCAGCACGTGCCACGCCCGTTCATTTAAGGTGGCAGTTTGCACTTCGGTGCGATATAGGCAGCGTATGACCGCTGCCGCCGCGACCGGCCTGAAGCACGTCAGAACGGAAATTGCGCGCGCATGTCGCGATGCCAACCGTGATCCTGCAGAAGTAACCTTGATTGCGGTGTCGAAGACATTCACGGCGGATTCTATCGAGCCGGCGATTGCGGAAGGCCAGCGTGTGTTCGGTGAAAACCGTGTCCAGGAGGCCAAAGCGAAATGGCCGCAACTGCTGGAAAAATACAGAGGCCTCGAACTGCACTTGATCGGACCCCTGCAGTCGAACAAGGCAAGGGAAGCTGTCAGCCTGTTCGACGCCATCCACTCCGTGGATCGCACGAGTTTGTGCGAGGCATTGGCGAAGGAAATTGGCAAGCAGAATCGTCAGCCGGCCTTGTTTGCTGAAATCAACACGGGTGCTGAAGCGCAAAAATCCGGCGTGTTGCCTCAGGATGCGGATGCATTCCTCGCGGCATGTCGTGACCAATACGGGTTGAAGATCTCCGGCTTGATGTGCATTCCTCCGCTCGACGAAGCGCCGGCGCCGCATTTTGCACTTACCGCAAAAATTGCGCGCCGCAATGGCCTTAAACTGCTGTCCATGGGTATGAGCGCTGATTTTGCTGCTGCCATTGCGCTCGGGGCAACGCATGTGCGGGTGGGTACCGCAATTTTCGGCACCCGCCAAAGATCGGCTACCTGATTTTTCTATTCGACCACAATTTTTGTTCTCGGACCGAGACGCGCCAATAAACGACGCAGCATGTTGAGTTCAAGGGCCACGCAGCCTGCGGTCGGGGCGAGGCCTTCGCGCGCCGCATGAATGAAAACGGCGCTGCCACGTCCGGCGATGCGCGGACGCGTGTTGTGATCAATTTCGACGATGAAATCGTAGAGCCTGTCTTTGCGCGCCAGCCGATCGGCTTGAGCGTGCGGCGCTATTTTTATTGGCCTGTTATATCGGCGGTCATGTGGATCTTCACACCAGCCGTCAGCGGAGCTTATCCGTTGTGCAGGGAGTGACGTGACAGGACGCGGATGCCTGTCCGCGCGCCACCACAATCGCGAGAGCCGGAATGCACCGCGCGGTGTTCCACCGTCTCCTTCACGTTTATTTGCCTTGATGCCGCCCCGGCCCAATGCCACTGGCAACGCAAGTGTTCCCGCGGTCAGCCAGCCGCGCCGCGAGTCACCCGGCTTGCGACGCACCGTGATCCGGGACAAAGATCGTTTCCGTAATGCCGACGTCATCTTGGCTTTTGCCGGATCCGCCCTAAATACCAATTCGCGCTTGCTCTTTTATCCCCGAATGCGCTACTTCGCGACAATATCGATGGATGCCCGCGCATTTTTCAATGAGGCCCGGTGGGGCGATGGCCAATAAACGAACGATTCTGATCGTCGACGACGACGCTGAGCTGCGTGACGCGCTGGTCGAGCAGTTGGCGCTGCACGAAGAATTCGATGCAATCTCGGCCGACAGCGGAACCAAGGGTGTACATGCGGCCAAGAACGGCCAGGTCGATCTGGTGATCATGGACGTGGGGCTCCCCGATGTCGACGGCCGCGAAGCCGTGCGGATCCTTCGCAAGAACGGGTTCAAGGCTCCGATCATTATGCTGACAGGTCACGATACAGATTCCGATACCATCCTCGGCCTTGAATCCGGTGCCAACGACTACATCACAAAGCCATTCCGTTTTGCCGTTCTGCTGGCACGTATACGCGCGCAGCTCCGACAGCATGAGGCGAGCGAGGATGCCGTCTTTGCGATTGGTCCCTACACGTTCCGGCCAAGTTCGAAACTGCTGCTCAGCCCGAAGGGCAGCAAGGTGCGCCTCACTGAAAAGGAAACGGCAATTTTGCGCTACCTCTATCGCGCCGGGCAGAAACCGGTTTCGCGCGAAACCCTGCTGCAGGAAGTATGGGGCTACAATTCCGGCGTTACGACCCATACGCTTGAAACGCATATCTACCGTCTCCGCCAAAAGGTCGAGAAGGACGCCGCTGCGCCAGCTATTCTTGTGACAGAAGCTGGCGGCTATAAGCTGGTGCCGTAATCTAGGGCCACGATAGAGAGTTGTATGGGCCTCGAAGACGACATTGCTTTCTTCGAGCAGGTGCCGCCCTTGGCCGCGCTCGGTAAGCAGGCCTTGCGTATTCTTGCAATCGGGGCGGAGACCCGGCACCTGCAAAGCGGCGCTGTGCTGTTCTATGCCGGTGAGCTTGCGGATGGCGGCTATGTCATTCAGGAGGGCTCGCTGCTGCTCGAGCCCGGGACGCTTTCCGAAGGCAAAGAGGTCACCGTGGGTCCCGGCACGCTGATCGGTGAATTGGCGCTTCTCACCAACACAGTTTGTCAGGCCACGGCGATTGCAAAAGAGCCGACAGTTGTCGTTCGCATCTCGCGCAATCTCTTCCGCAAGATGCTGGAAGGCTATCCGGGCGCCGCGGAGAAAATGCGTGAAAGCATGATCGGGCGGCTGCAGTCCTGGTCGAGAGAGCTCGCCGGGGTGAAGCGTGCGCTCGAGGCGCGCGACAAGACCTGATTCAGTTCAGCGAGACAAATTCAGAGCTCGATCGTCGCCGTTACCGGCACGTGATCCGACGGCCTCTTCGCTCCGCGGTAGTTCTTGCCAACCTTGATGGTTGAAATGCGGTCGGCGAGTGCGTCCGAAGTCCAGACGTGATCGAGCCTTCGCCCACGATCGGACGCCCGCCAATTATCCATCGCTCGATAGCTCCACCAAGTGTAAAGCTTTTCGGGCTCGGGTGTGAGGACGCGCATGCTGTCGATCCAACCGCCTGACTTTTGCACGGCGACAAGTTTTTCGCACTCGACGGGCGTGTGCGAGACGACCTTGATCATCTGCTTGTGACTCCAGACATCATGCTCGAGTGGAGCAACATTGAGGTCGCCAACAAGAATGGCGCGTTGCGACTTTTCGGGACACAGCCCGGCATGGCCGTGCATTTCGTCAAGAAAATCCAGCTTGTGCTTGAATTTTGGATTGAGCGCAGAGTCGGGCTCGTCGCCGCCGGCCGGAACGTAAAAATTGTGCAAAGTGATCGGGTCGTTCAGGTTTGCGCGTTCGCCCAAAACCACCGAAATATGCCGGCAGTCCGCCTTGCCGCAGAAATTTTGCACGCCGACCTGTTCAAAGGGTACGCGCGAAAGGACCGCCACACCGTGATAGCCCTTCTGTCCATTGAGAGCTGCGTGCTCGTAGCCGAGCCGCCTGAAACGCTTGAGCGGGAAGGCGTCGTCGGGGCATTTCGTCTCCTGCAGGCACAGGACGTCCGGTTGTGCACTCCTCAAAAAGCCGGCGACCAGGTCGATGCGGAGTCGTATCGAATTGATGTTCCAAGTGGTAATCTTGAAAGGCATTGCGCGCAATCTATGACGCCAGGCGCACACTTTCCAACGTCATGGCCGCATTTGTCCCAGCCATCCACGCCTTAATTTCGTGTGCAAAAAGGGGGCTTTTTGTTCAAGCCAGCGGCCGACGTCAATTGTGGTACCGCGTGTAATCGATCTTGAACAATGCCGGGTCGGGCCGCTTGCTGGTATCGAGGTTATAGACCGCGACCGTGGTGTCATAGCCTTGCGGGTCCGTCACGGTCCATTGCTTGAGCTGCATGTCCTTCGCGCTGAACATGATCATCAGGCGGCTCGTGCCGACGATGCCATTTTTTTCCTCGAGCACGACGGTAACAAAGACGTCGTCGGCATAGACGGACACCAGGTTGGTGTCCTTGGTCAGATCGACACGCTCGGCGAGAAGAAAGCGCAAGGGCGTTTGTGACAGCGGATAGACATCCTGCGTTGCCAAACGACGGTCGCGCACGACGACCGACGAGCCGTCAGCGATCAACTCAATCGGGCTCGGATCGTCGTATTCGAAGCGCACCCGGCCCGGCTTATAAATATAAAAGTCGCCCTGCGTACGGCTGCCGTCCGGGCCAACCTGCACAAAATTTCCCGTCAGCGTCTGCACCCCTGACAGGTAGTTGTTGACCCGCTCAACGATTGCCTTTTGCTCGGGCGTAAGCTTGCCGGCGCTATTCGCCTTGCCGAGCAAGGCAGCAAACGGGTTGGAGATCGGGTTGTGCGATGGTGCAGGCTGCGGTGCTTGTGCCCGCGCACCGAGCGCCTGGCTTGGAACCGCAGGCCTGGCGGCCGGGACGGAGGACGGCGCTGTGCCTGTCTGAGTCTTCAAGATGGGCGGGCGCGGGGTGGGAAGCGGGATGGTCTGACCGAGCGCCGGGACGGCGAGGCAGGCCAAAAGCGCGGCATAGCCCAGTCTTGTACCGGTTCGCGCCTTGTCGAGTGCCGCCATTACGTTCTCCGCCTCGTGCCCCCGCGGTATCGCGATAGGCCTATAGGGGCCGGCTGTGGCGATTTCGCGGCCCTTTGGGCCCGACGGTAAACCGGCTTAATGACGAACGGGCCGATTCTCAATAGCGGTCGTCAGCCGGGTTTTCCGGGATCAGAATCTCGCGTTTGCCGGCATGGTTAGGCTGCCCGACGATGCCCTCTTCCTCCATGCGCTCCATGATCGTGGCGGCGCGGTTGTACCCGATCTGCAGACGCCGCTGGATGTAGGAGGTTGATGCCTTGCGGTCCCGTTTCACGATGGCGACCGCCTGTTGATAGATGTCGCCGCCTTCGGCGAGTCCCATCCCCGTCGAATCGAAGATCGGGTTTCCGTCTTCGTCCTCGTCGCCGCCGGCGGTCACTTCTTCAAGATACTCGGGCGTGCCTTGCGACTTCAGGTGCCGCACGACTTTCTCGACTTCCTCGTCGGAGACGAAAGGTCCATGCACGCGGCTAATGCGGCCGCCGCCGGCCATGTAAAGCATGTCGCCTTGGCCGAGCAGTTGCTCCGCGCCCTGCTCGCCGAGGATTGTGCGGCTGTCGATCTTCGACGTCACCTGAAACGAGATACGGGTCGGAAAATTCGCTTTGATGGTGCCGGTGATGACGTCAACGGACGGGCGCTGCGTAGCAAGTATCACGTGGACGCCGGCAGCGCGCGCCATCTGTGCCAGTCGCTGGATGGCACCTTCGATATCCTTGCCGGCAACCATCATCAGGTCGGCCATTTCGTCGACGATGACCACGAGGAAAGGCAGCGGCTCGAGTTCGAGTTGTTCTTTCTCGTAGATCGCCTCACCGGTTTCCTTGTCGTAACCAGTATGTACCGTGCGGGTAAGCGTCTCGCCTTTTGCTTTGGCCTCCGCGACGCGTGCATTGTAACCTTCGATGTTACGCACGCCCAGCTTCGACATTTTCTTGTAACGGCCCTCCATCTCGCGCACCGCCCATTTGAGCGCGACGACCGCCTTCTTTGGATCGGTGACGACGGGCGTGAGAAGATGCGGGATGCCGTCATAGACGGATAGTTCGAGCATCTTGGGATCGACCATGATCAGGCGGCACTGGTCGGGCCGCAGGCGGTACACCAGTGACAAAATCATCGTGTTGATGGCGACCGACTTACCCGAACCGGTCGTGCCGGCGATCAGCAGGTGCGGCATGCGCGACAAGTCGACGATGACGGATTCGCCGCCGATGGTCTTGCCAAGGCAGAGCGGCAATTTTGCCGCGTTTTCGTTGTAGTTCTCGCCGGTGAGAAGTTCGCGCAGATAGACCTTCTCGCGTGTCGGATTTGGCAGCTCGATGCCGATTGCGTTGCGGCCTGATACCACCGCAACACGCGCCGATACCGCGCTCATCGAGCGGGCGATGTCGTCGGCAAGGCCGATCACGCGCGAAGACTTGATGCCGGGTGCCGGCTCAAGTTCGTAGAGTGTGACCACCGGGCCGGGGCGCGCATTGATAATTTCACCGCGCACGCCGAAATCCTGCAGCACGCTTTCGAGGGCAACAGCGTTTCCGTCGATGATCTCGCGCGACAATGTCGTGCGCTCGCTGGCGCGCGGTGCCGCCAGAAGATTGAGCGAGGGCAGCATGTAGCCGCTGCCCGAACGTCGCGCGGTCGCGCGCGGTGCCGCGCGCCTGCGGGGCGCCGGCTCGGATTCCTCATCCTCGTAGTCGTCCTCATAGTCGTCGCTATGTCCGTCACCATCGAACCGGGGCTCGAGCCGCGGACCGCGTACGACCGGCAGCGGCGTACGCTGGCGTTCCTCACCACGGATCATCCGGCCGATGCGCGCCTTCCAGCTCAACAGCGCATGCACGATCATGCCGAGCCAGGCCGAGCCGCGGTCTTCGCCAGCCTCGTCGTCCGCGAGGTCTTCCTCTTCATCATCGTCGTCGAGATCACGGGTGGCGGATTTCCTGGCCTGGGCGCGGCCGCCGGCGGCGACCAGCAACGTCACCGCCGTTGCAAGACCGAACACAATGCAAAGGACGAACCGGGTAAGGCTGCCGAGCGGTGTCCCGAATACCATCGCCGGCAACCGCAGCACCGCATCGCCGGTGACGCCGCCGAGCCCGGTCGGAAGCGGCCAGGATCCGATGTGCGGCAGCGTGGAGGCAAAGGCCGCCCCGAGGAACGTAGTGAGGATCCAGAACAGGCTGCGCCATTTTTCGCCGAACGTCTTGTGCGACAGCAGCCGCCACCCGAGCAGCGCTTCGGGCACCAGAAGCAGTATCGCAGCTAGGCCGAGCAGCTGCATTGCCAGGTCGGAGAAAATTGCACCTGGATAGCCGAGCAGATTGTGGATCGGCTTCTGCGTGGCGTGACTGAGCGAAGGATCCTGCACCGACCAGGTCGCAAGTGCGAGCGCGCCGAGCAATGCCAGCGTGATCAATGCGAGCCCAGCCAGCTCGCTTAACCGGCGCCGGATGATCTCGCGAAAATGCTCCGAGACGAAGGCAATGACGTCGAGGCTGCGATCTGCTGCCCGCATGCTTTTACATCCTTATCCGAGCACGGCGACGAGGCGATGCAACGCCTCCGCCGTAGCCGTCTTGTCCTGCACCATGGCGACGCGGATATAATCAGTGCCGGGATTGCTGCCGTCATTTTGCTCGCGCGCTAGATAACGTCCCGGGACAACCCGCACGCCGGCTTCGGCCCACAACCTTTTTGTCGCGATCTCGCTGCCGCCTTGTTTGGATACGTCGAGCCAAAGGAAAAACCCCCCAGCCGGGCGTTCATAGCCGTAGCGGTTACCGATGATCTGGTCGGCGAGATCGAATTTCTCCGCGTAAAGCTTCCGATTTTCTTTAACGTGCGTCTCATCTTGATAGGCGGCGATCGCTACGTATTGCGCAGGCGTCGGCACCTGCGGTGCCGCGATGTTGCGCAGCTCCAGATAAGGGCCGAGAAATCGCCGGTCACCCGCCGCAAATCCGACGCGCATGCCGGGCAGGTTCGAGCGCTTGGACAGCGAGTGAAACACGATGACGCTTGCAAAATCGGGAGCCGCCGCCTCGAGCATGCCGGGCGGCGGGTTTTTGTTGTAGATTTCGCAATAACACTCGTCCGCAAAAACGAGAAAGCCGAACCGGCGCGCAAGCTTCACCAGCCTGTCGAGATACTTATGATCCGCGACCGCACCCTGCGGGTTTGAAGGCGATGCGATGTAGCAGGCAACGGTGCGCGCAAGCAGCGCATCGTCGAGCGCCCCCAGATCGGGCAGGAAGCCGGTTGCGCGTGTGGCCGGCAGATAGACCGGCTCGCAGTTGGCAGCGAGTGCGCCGGCGGCATAGGCGGCGTAAAACGGATTAGGAATGAGGACGGCGGGTTTGCCGGTGCGCCGAGTCACCCAACGCCTGGCGGCAATGGCCGCGAGAAAGAGCCCTTCGCGCGTGCCGTTGAGCACCAACACTTCGGTTTCCGGATCGACGGGCCGCGCAAGTGTGTAGCGGTTGTTCAACCACGCGGCGACCGCACGCCGGAACGGTTCGATGCCCTTGTTGGCCGGATAACGGCCGAAGTCGGCGATATGCGCGGCGAGTACCGGTTCTACGAAAGACGGCACCGGATGCTGCGGCTCTCCTACCGACAGATTGATGACAGGCTTGCCCGGCTCAATGCCGGCGATCAGGTCGGTGAGCCGCACAAAAGGCGAGCGGGACTCGGCCGCCGGCGGGGTAAATGAAACAGGCTCACTCTTGGCGGTCATCATGGGCATGCGGCTACAGGGCGGGGCCCCGGCCCGCCGTGCGAGGGCTTCCACACAATAGGGAGGGCGAGGTTAAGACCCGATTAACCATCGGGAATTGCTTGATTTATGTCTCTGGAAAGTGGGTCCAGACTCTCCCCCAGGCTCTTGGGGAGAAGATCCTTTCACGGCTGCTACCTCAAAGTCAGGAAAGCTAAGTGAGCAACGTGAGTAATTGCATTCCGAATCAGCAGAATCGCATAGGTTGTACCGGGGGCATGCGCTCAACTGGAGATTCACATAGCTGACAAAGTCCAGGTCGAAGTTGGTGGGCGATCAAAATACGAATTCGCACACAAGATCGCGCTGAACATTCTTAAGACCGAACAGCTCCGCGATCGATAGAGGCCCTCCAAGGGATTCGTCCCGCCTGAGCTTCGGCCAACCAGGCCTAGGCAATGTTTCTTCAATTCAAAGAGACGCGGTCTGTGGGCCGCGCACGAAATTCTGACCGTCAGGATTCCGAGTTTTCTGAACGCCTGTCAGAATTCGGTCTACATACATTCTTTTCAAAAAGTTGAATTCGGAAATTTGCAGTTATGCGATCTTTCGTTCATGCAAGCGAACGTTATCGCCTCTTCTTCGATGAGACCGGCAATGGGGATCTTCATGCTGCGAAGAAAGATCCACATCAGCGCTATTTGAGCGTCACTAGCCTTGTCATTCGACAAGACATTCACGACGACGCCATCACTCAGCAGCTTACTGCACTAAAAGCTGATATTTTTGGGAAATCTAATGCGTCTGTCATTCTTCACCGACGCGAAATTTTAAATCGCCAGGGAGCTTTTGAGGCGCTGAGCGATGACAAACTACGAGCGGCGTTCGATGCCAAATTCATAGACGTTATTAAAGCGATCCCAGCCCCGGTGTTCACAATTTCGATTGATAAGGAAGCCCATCTAGAAAAATACAAAGTCTGGCAATTCAACCCGTATCACTATGTAATGACATGCCTGCTGGAGAGGTTCGTGTTGTGGCTGAACAGCACTGGCAACACGGGTGATGTTATGGGCGAAGCTCGGAATCCGACTCATGATGCACAACTCCGGCGATCCTTCCGACGCTTTTGTGACGAAGGCACAACGGTAAGGACTACGGTTATTCGACGTACGTTGATTTCGAAAGAACTTAGATTGAAGCCCAAAACAGCAAATATCGCGGCATTGCAGATTGCGGATTTGTTAGCTCATCCCGCGCACCGAAATTACAAACGATCCAGACTTCAAGAGCCAATCCCGCAGGATTACGGCACGTCGCTAGTTAGGATTGTCGAAGAGTCAAAATACAATCGGAAGCCAGGTACATCTCAAATTGAGGGATACGGCAGAAAATGGCTTCCATAAAAAACTCGGGGGCCTTTAGCCCCCGGCGATCGCAAGCGATCTCCCTTCGACCGTAGCCGAATTGCAGACTATATAGCAGATTCAATATTAAGAATCAATGTCTTACTAAGCTTTTGATTCTAGAATCATTTATGAGTGACCAAAAATCTGTAACTGAAATCACTGCGGGCAAATTGCCCAGAGTGTTTTCAGAGCGACACCAGAAGCGCTCTGGACCAGTGGAAACTTGAAAAAGGGAGACCCCGGTCCTTTCGAACCGGGGCCTCGACGGAGGGGACGGTGCCGGGTTCCGCCCCGACCGCTAGCCTTTACTTCATTGGCGCGTGATCTTTTCCGAAAGCCGGAACCCCACTTTTCGGGATCACGCGCTACTGGACCACCTCGCCGTGCAGGGCCAGATCGAGGCCTTCGCGCTCCACCTCTTCGGAGACGCGCAGGCCAATGACGGCATCGATGATCTTGAGCAGGATCAGCGAGACGATCGCGTCATAGATGATCACGACCGCAATACCTTGGACCTGGTTGATCAGCTGGGCGGCGTTGCCCTCGATCAGGCCGGCCGTGCCGCCGTACTCGGAGATCGCGAACACGCCGGTGAGCAGCGCACCGACGATTCCCCCGACCCCGTGCACGCCGAAGCAGTCGAGCGCGTCATCGGCACCGAGCATGCGTTTCAGTCCGGTCACGCCCCAGTAGCAGAGCACGCCGGCGGCTATGCCGATTGCCATCGAGCCGGCGGGACCGACGAAGCCCGAAGCCGGAGTGATGGCGACGAGACCGGCAACGGCGCCTGAGCAGATGCCGATGACTGTCGGCTTGCTGCGGCAGATCCACTCGACAAGCATCCAGGTAAAGCCTGCGACCGCGGTTGCAATCTGCGTGACCGTCATCGCCATGCCCGCCTGCATGCCTGCGGTGACGGCGGAGCCGGCATTGAAGCCGAACCAGCCGACCCAGAGCATCGAAGCGCCGATGAAAGTGAGCACCATGTTGTGCGGCGGGCCCATGTCCTTGCGCTTGCCCAGGCAGATTGCGCACATCAGGCCGGCGACGCCGGCATTGATATGCACGACAGTTCCGCCGGCGAAGTCGAGGACCTTGAACATCGCATCGCTATTGCCGTTGGACATGAAGCCGTCCGAGCCCCACACCCAATGCGCGATGGGTGCGTAGACGAGGATTGCCCACAGACCGATGAACCACAGCATCGCGGAGAATCTCATCCGTTCGGCGAAAGCGCCGGCAATCAGCGCCGGGGTGATGATGGCGAAAGTCATCTGGAAGCAGAGATAAACAGTCTCGGGAATCGTCACGGCCAGGCCGTTCGGCGTGCCGGTGCCGTTCGAGATGTCGCTCATAATTCCCTGCAGAAACGCGCGCGTCGTTCCGCCGATGAATGCCGAGCCGGGCGTAAACGCGAGACTGTAGGTTATGACCGCGTAGAGAATGGTGACAAGACACGTCACCGCAAAGCTCGTCATCACGGTGTCGCCGACATTCTTCTTGCGCACCATGCCGCCGTAGAAAAGACCGAGGCCCGGTATTGTCATCATCAGCACGAGCGCCACCGACGTGAGCATCCATGCAGTGTCACCTGAATTCGGCGTGCACTTTTCGAGCACTGCCTTCTTCGGGTCGGGATCGTTCGCGCAGGCCGGAGGCGGAGCCGCCGGTGCGGCTGGCGCTGCCGCCGGGGCCTGCGTCTGAGCGTACGAGACGTCATACGAGGACACGCTCAAGAAGAGGCCAAGCAGAATCCCGAAAGCGAGAGCGAAGAGTCCCGCACGGGAGGATTTCATCAACGTCATGGTCTTACTCCTGTCCGTATTGTTTGCGGTGCGGGTTACCTAGAGAGCCGCGGTGTCGGTCTCGCCGGTGCGGATGCGCACGGCGTGTTCCAGGCTGACGACGAAGATTTTTCCGTCGCCGATCTGTCCGGTCTTGGCGGCACCGGTGATGGCGCTGATGACCTTTTCGACCTGCTTGGTGTCTACGGCCACTTCGATCTTGATCTTGGGCAGGAAGCTCACCGCGTATTCGGCTCCGCGATAGATTTCCGTATGCCCCTTCTGACGCCCATACCCCTTGACCTCGCTGACGGTCAGCCCCTGCACGCCGATGGAGGTCAGGGCGTCACGGACCTCGTCGAGCTTGAAGGGTTTGATAATGGCCATGACGATTTTCATGGATTCGATCCCCGCTTGAGCCCGTTTGTTCGTCACGCAGTGCGGGCGGTTCACTGGGTTTCCACCCGCGAAGCTTGCTTCGCAGGCATATCCGCAGGGATAGAATCAAACGCCGTGCCAGATGCCCGGCCTGGTATTATGTCGTTGATTTTGTAAGCTTATTTGTCGAACGCCGGGGACGCGGGCCGTGGCGTTCCACGTGACCGCTTAAAGTCGCGCCACGACCGCGAGAGCCTGCTTAAAAAGTAGACAAGACGAAATCGGGTTCCGCGCCGACTGCGGAGGACGGCGCGGAAGCGAACTGCGTTATTGGATAGCCTCGCCGTGCTGGCTGACGTCGAGGCCCATGACCTCGTCTTCCTGTTTCACGCGCAACGGAACGAGCGCGCTGATGACTTTCAAGATCACGAAGGTCACCACGCCCGACCACAGCAAAGTAACAACAATGCCATAGAGCTGGGCGACCACCTGGCGCGGATTGCCTTCGAGCAGACCGGGAATTCCGGCCGGCGTCTCCGGAGTTGCCGAGAGCGCGCCGACCGCGAATACACCGGCGAGCAATGTGCCGGTGAAGCCGCCGACGCCGTGCACGCCGAATACATCGAGCGAGTCGTCATATCCGATCTTTAGCTTAAGCCAGGTGCAGGCCCAGAAACAGACGGCCCCGGCGATGATTCCGATCAGAACGCCCTGCATCGGCAGCACGAAACCGGATGCCGGCGTGATCGTGCCCAGACCGGCGACTGCACCAGAGATCATTCCGAGCACCGACGGCTTGCCGCGCGTCCACCATTCCAGCGCCATCCACGTGAAGGCACCGGCACTTGCGGCAAGATGCGTCGATACGATCGCCATGGCAGCGCGTGAATTAGCGCCAAGCGCAGAGCCGCCATTGAATCCAAACCAGCCGACCCAGAGCAGGCCTGTGCCGATAACGGCCAAAGTCAGATCATATGGAGCAAGATTGTCGCTGCCGTAGCCGCGCCGCGCGCCGAGCACGTAAGCGGCCACCAGGCCGGCGACGCCAGCATTGAGATGAACGACGGTGCCGCCGGCGAAGTCGATCACACCGTAGGCACCAAGAAATCCGCCGCCCCAGACCCAATGTGCGATCGGCACATAGACCAGTAACAGCCAGAACACGCAGAACAACAGGAACGCTGTGAAACGCAGCCGGTCGGCAACGGAACCTGCGACCAGCGCCACGGTGATGACAGCGAAAGTCATCTGGTAGATCATGAACAGACTCTCGGGAATCGTTTTGGCGAGTGGCGACACTGCATTGAGGGTGACGCCGTTGAGGAAAATACGATCGAGCGTACCGATAAATGCACCTTCGCCGGTGAAGGCCAGGGTATAGCCGATGACCGCCCACACGATCGAAATCAGAAAGGTCGCCGCAAGACTTTGTGCCATCGTGGCGAGCACGTTTTTCTTGCGCACCATTCCCGCGTAAAACAGGGCAAGCCCCGGGATCGTCATCATGAGCACAAGGCCGGTGGCGCCGATCATCCAGGCGGTGTCGGCAGCGTCGATTTTTGAACCCTGGGCAAAAGCCGGCGACGTGGCGGCGACAGTGATTGCGGCCAGAGCGAGGCGCAGGAACGCCTGTTTCATAATCATCTCCCCAATGTCATCTTTTGTTTTCTAGAGTGCGTCGACGTCGGTCTCGCCGGTACGGATGCGCACGGCCTGCTCGATGGGCGTCACGAAAATCTTGCCGTCGCCGATCTGCCCGGTTCGTGCCGCCGTCTGGAGCTGTTCCATCACCTGATCGAGTTGTTCGCTGGCGACTGCGACTTCGAGGCGCAGCTTGGGAAGAAAGTTCACCGCGTATTCGGCGCCGCGATAAATCTCGGTGTGTCCCTTTTGCCGCCCGTAACCTTTCACTTCGGATACGGTCATGCCGTGTATGCCGATCCGGGTCAGGGCGTCGCGGACTTCGTCGAGCTTGAATGGTTTTATGACGGCGATGACGAGCTTCATGGCTTGCTTCCCCCGGCGCGCCCGCGGCTGGCGCAGTTCTTGGTGTGCCCGTGGCCTTCGCTGCTGGCGGGACCATGTGCGTGAAAGCCCGCTCCAGTGAGAACCGGCTCGGGCTTGCTGCGTAAGCTAACGACAGGCGGCGCAAAGATTAAGCACGGAATTGCCATACCCACAGGCAGGCGCCCATCGGGCAGACAAACTAGGGCAGTATTACTGCCTTATCGGTCAGATGCCGCCAGGCCACGCTCGGCAATCAGCCCAGGCAACAAGGCACGCACCTGCCGTGCCGTCATCCCGGGCTTGATGCGCTCGTCATAGAGCAATGTCAGCAGCGACCGGTCATAGACCGTGAGATAGCCGACCATGCGTTTCTGGTTGAGCGTTGTCCATGGATTGCGCTGATCGTGGTTCGATAAACCGAACGCATGCAGCAATTCATGATAGGCGCAGTCTAAAAAGACATCGTCGCCCTTGTCTACGATTATGAATGATACCGAGCGCACGATCGCTCCATCGGCAGTCGACTTGACGCTGGTCATGCACTGTGGATCGGTGCGAGCAACGAAAGTCCTCGCGACTTTGGCGCCGAACGCGAGCTGCAGTGCCGATCGAAAGTCCTTTTCATCGATCAGCCGCAATTCGACATCCGCATCGGAGGCTGAGGTTTCACTCAGCTGAAGGCGGGGTACCTCGCGCGCATAGTCGCTCAAGATGCGCGACATCGCAATTTTACGGTCTACGCTGCCGCCTCCGATAACACGTACGCGGATCGGGTGATCGAAACGTCGGATACCAAGCGGACGGGCGCCGATGCGCAAGTCGGAGCCGAAGGCGAGCGCAAGAAAGCCGCGCTCGAGTTCGGCGGCCGTAAAACGGGTGTATTGCGGTGGAGCGTCCTGCATCGCACCGGACGGTGCCGGTTGCTTATCCGATGCGCCAAATGCCGACACTGATACCGCGATCAAGGTTACGCAGATCGTGATCAGACGCGTCATGTACCGCTTCAGGTCTCTCGCCGCTGGCGTACCAGCCCTTCCTGGGCCACCGAGGCGACCAGCGTCCCGTCGCGCTTGAATATAAGTCCGCGCGCATAGCCGCGCGAGCCGTGCAGGTTCGGCGAATCCTGCGCGTAGAGCAGCCAGTCGTCGGCACGAAACGGACGGTGCAGCCATAATGCGTGATCGAGGCTGGCAGCCATGAATTCTTTTTCGAACAGCGTGCGGCCATGTGGTGCGAGGGCAGTATCGAGCAGCATCATGTCTGAGGCATAAGCCAGCACGCACTGATGGATGGCGGGAAGGTCCGGTAACCTGCCGGTGGTGCGGATCCAGATGTTGAAATGCCCGCCGGGAATTTTCTTGCCGAGGTAGCGTTCGAATTCGACCGGGCGTAGTTCGATCGGCCGGTCACGCTCGTAGTACTTGCGCACCGGGTCCGGCATCGTCGGCAACAGTTTCTCGCGCATGTCGGTGTCGCTCGGGAGTTTTTCCGGCGGCGGCACATCCGGCATCTTGGCCTGGTGGTTGAGGCCGGGCTCGTCGGCATGAAAGGAAACCAGCATGGAAAAAATCGGGTGCCCGTGCTGGCGCGCGGTGACGCGCCGCGTCGTGAAGCTTTTGCCGTCGCGGATGCGGTCGACGTCATAGATGATCGGAACTTTTGGATCACCCGGCAGCAGGAAATAGGCATGCATCGAGTGCGGCGGGCGGCTGGCATCGACGGTGCGTACCGCGGCGACGAGGGCCTGCCCGATCACTTGGCCGCCAAAGACCCGCTGCCAGCCGACCTGCGGCGAGCGGCCGCGGAACAGGTTCACTTCGAGCGGTTCGAGATCGAGAATGTTGAGCAAGTCCTGGACGGCGGAAGACATGAGAAAACCCGAAATGGTCAAAGCACGCCCTCAACCTGCTATGCTGCGGCCGGATTTACAAGGAATGCGCGATGGATAAGCGGGGCCAAAGTCATCGGGCCGAGGTTGTCGTCGGTGGGGCCGGTTTTGCCGGCCTCGCGCTCGCAATCGCCCTGCGGCAAGGGCTGGGCGAGACGTTCGCGGTGACGGTTGCCGACCCGGCGCTGGCGCATGCCCGCTCAAAGGATCCGCGCGCCTCCGCGATTGCGGCCGCCGCCCGCCGTCTGTTCGAGGCGATCGGGGTGTGGGATGCGGTGGCGGAAAATGCGCAACCGATCCTCGACATGGTGGTCACGGACTCAAAGCTCGATGACGTCGTTCGCCCGACGTTCCTGACTTTCGGTGGCGAGGTGGAAGAGGGCGAGCCTTTTGCGCACATGATCGAAAACCATCATTTGGTTGATGCGCTTGCCGATAAAGCAACATCGCTCGGCGTGGAGCGGAGGGCAACGCCGGTCGCCGGCTTTGCCGCCGAAGCGCATTCGACCAAGGTGCAGTTTGCCGACGGTGAAACCGTTACGGCGCGCCTGCTGGTCGGCGCCGATGGCGCGCACTCACTGATCCGCGAGCAGGCTGGTATCGCCACCCACGGATGGAACTACGATCAATCCGCAATCGTCACGACCGTCACGCATGAGCGCGAGCACAATGGCCGCGCCGAGGAGCATTTTCTGCCTGGGGGACCCTTCGCAATACTGCCGCTCACCGGCAGGCGCTGTTCGATCGTGTGGACAGAGACGTCCAGCGAAGCCGAGCGCATCATAACGCTGCAGGACGATGAATTTCACACCGAGCTTGAGAAACGCTTCGGCCTGCAACTCGGCGACATCAAAGTTGCAGGACCGCGGCGTGCATTTCCGCTCGGCCTGTTCACTGCGCGCACATTCATCGGCGAGCGCCTGGCACTGGTCGGAGACGCCGCCCATATCATCCATCCGATCGCCGGGCAGGGGCTCAATATGGGGCTGCGTGACGTTGCGGCGCTTGCCGAAGCCGTTGCGGACGCGGCGCGCCTCGGCCTCGATCCCGGCGGAGCGCAAGTGCTCGAGCGCTATCAACGCTGGCGGCGCTTCGACACCATGACCATGGGAATCGCGACGGACGGTTTGAACCGGCTGTTCTCCAACCATTCAGACGTGTTGCGTCTCGTCCGCGACGTGGGCCTTGGACTGGTCGAGCGGATGCCGATGCTCAAGCGAATGTTTATCCGCGAAGCGGCCGGATTCACCGGCGACGTGCCGAAACTGCTGAAGGGTGAGGCGCTCTGAGTTTTTCGCCGCTCATTGTCCGCGCTCTCGCCGCCGCGAAGCCAAAACGGCTTCGACGCGCTCGATGTCCGCAAGGGCGACCAGAATCCGCAGTGAGCGTCCTTGCCGTTCGTGCGCGGCAACGGGCGCACGGTAGTAGTGAACGGTCGCGCCAGGGCCGAGGCCGCCAACAAGGCCGAGGCAACGACCGGGCTTGCGGCCTGCGTTCACGACAGCGGAACGCTGCCGACGTGATCCTTGAAGGCCTGACGCGCCGAGATCGTGCCGTACCAGCGGTCGAGATTTGACATTGGCGGACGCTGCGGCACGAGCTGCACGAAGCGGTAGCACATGATGCCGACCGGAATGTCGCCGTAGGAAAATGCCGGTCCGGCAACGTATTGGGTCTTTCCCAGTTGTGCGTCGAGAATCTTCATCGCGGCGGTTGTCTTTTCCTGTGAAGTCCTGATCGCTTCCATGTCGCGCTTTTCCGGCGGCGTGCGGATGAGCCCCCAGAACGCCTGGAAAATCGCCGGCCCCACCACCGATAATTGCCAATCCATCCATTGGCTCGCCAGCGCGCGTTGCTTTGGATCCTTCGGCTCGAGCGCGCCATTTTTGTCGTGCTTGCCGGCGAGATAGCGCACGACCGAGTTCGATTCCCACAAGAGGAAGCCATCTTCTTCCTCGAGAGTGGGCACGAGACCATTCGGGTTCATGGCAAGATAGGGTGCTTCCTTGTTCTTGCCGAAAGGGCCGCCGATATCGATGCGCTGATGCTCAAGCTCGAGCTCGCCGACCGCCCACATCGCCTTTTGCACGTTCGACGATGTATTGCGGCCCCAGATCTTGATCATTGCAAGTTGCTCCTCATGTCATCGCTATTTCATTACCGCGTCATGGCTAAGCTTGTCCCGGTCGCGTTCTGCTGCGCCCAAGACGTGGATGCCCCGGCACATGGCGGCACACGGCCGGGCATAACGGGCGGCAACATCGTGCGCAAATTACTCCAGCCGGCGCGCCTCCTCCGGCAACATGATCGGAATGCCGTCGCGGATCGGATAGGCGAGCTTGGCCTTACGCGAGATCAGCTCCTGCTTTTCGGCGTCGTATTCGAGCGGCCCTTTGGTGATGGGGCAAACCAGGATTTCCAGCAATTTCGGATCGACGCCGCCTGGCGGCCGTTCGGTCGGAGGGACGGTGGACATGCTAACTCCAGCGGTTGCCGCAACATGATAGTCCGTCACGGCCCGGCTTGTCTGCCCGGATGAACGAGAGCGGAGCAGTGTTACTGCAACTGCGGTTCGCCTTCGGTGTTTTTCTTGGCGAGCTCGATCTCGGTGATTGCAATCAGGATTTCAGCTCGCGTCTTGAGGTCGGGCGCTTCCAGCAAGGCCTGTTTTTCCGCGGTACCGTAAGGCGACATCATGGATAATGCGTTCACAAGCGCCTCGTTGGGAGCCCTTTCGATACCTTCCCAATCTGCCTTGAGATCATTGGCTTTGAGAAAATCCGTAAGTGCTGCGAGCAGGGCGGCGCGGTCGACCGCGTTCTCGCCCTTGCGCGCGATGAAATCATCGGCAAACGGTGCATAGGTTACGCGACACTGCCGGTATGGTGTGGCGACCTTGAGCTCTTCCTCGACGCGAAATCGCGCGACGCCGGTGAGCTCGATCAGATAGCGGCCATCGCCGCTTTCGGCGAGCTGGGTAATGCGGCCGACACAACCGATCCTGTACAACGGCGGCTTGTCCGGACGACCTGTGTGCGCAACATCGGGTTGAATCATCCCGATCAGACGGTGTCCGTCCCGCAAGCTGTCGTCCACCATGGCCAGATAACGCGGTTCGAAGATGTTGAGCGGCATCTGCCCGCGCGGCAGCAACAGCGCGCCCGGCAGAGGAAAAACCGGGATCACTCCCGGCATTTCGATCGGACCACGATATTGCGCATTCATCGGCATCTTCGTTTCACTCCGCCGCCCGGTGCCGTCGCCGGGACGAGACGATCACGAGTCACGAAAACAAAATCGATGATAACCGCTTGCGGCCTTCGATCGTTGCCGGATCGGTCGCACCCCAGGCTTCAAAGAACTGGACGAGCTGCTTGCGCGCGCCATCGTCGTTCCACTTACGATCGCGCTTGACGATTTCGATAAGATGCCTGACCGCATCCTCGCGTTTCCCCTTCGCGTTGAGCGCCGCGGCCAGATCGAACCTGGCCTGATGGTTGAGCGGATCGGCCGCAACTTTTTCCTCAAGGTCCGTCATCGGCCCGAGCGATTTTGCCTGCTCTGCTATTTCGAGCGCGGCGCGCGCGGCAGCGACGGCCGCGTCGTTCCGTTTTGCCTCCGGAACGAGCGCCAGGGTTTGCTTCGCCTGTTCAAGTGCGCCGGTTTCAACGTAGCAGCGCGTGAGACCGGCAAGCGCCTGCACATTGCCGCCGTCCTCGGCGAGCAATTGGGCATAGATCTCGGCTGCGCCGGCGGCGTTGCCTTCGGCCAGCGCTGCGTCAGCGGTCTTCAGCAGATCCTTTTCTTCTGCGCCGACGGCACCCTTGGTGAGGCGTTCCAGGAATGACATCACCTGACTTTCGGGCAACGCCCCCATGAAACCGTCGACCGGCTGACCGTTCGAGAAAGCAATGACTGCAGGGATCGACTGAATGCCCATCTGGCCGGGGATCGCCGGATGCTCGTCGATGTTCATCTTCGCAAGCTTCACTTTGCCTTTGGCAGCCTTGACGGCCTTTTCGAGAACAGGCGTGAGCTGCTTGCACGGGCCGCACCACGGCGCCCAGAAATCCACGAGGACCGGCTGACGCTTGGATTCCTCGATCACGTCCTTCATGAAGGCTTGCGTGGTCGTTTCCTTGACCACGTCGGCCGTCGTCGTCGTTGCCCCGCCATTCTGCAGCATTGCTGAAAGCCTTTTTCCGCCGGCCTCGGCCCCGCGGTTGGTCTGCGCAATAGATGGTTATCGGGGAAGCTAATGCAATCATCAAGGCATGTTCGGGGCGCACCCGGAAACCTGCTCCATTCGGGGGATATGGCCGGTCGATTCAAGGAATTTCACCAGATCATCGCGTCTTATTGACGTGGTCATGGTGTTGACCAGCGGGTGATAATTAAGCGTCTCGTGCTCCATCATGGCGGCATCGAGAACGATCGTGACGCGGCCCTCAGTATCGTTGATTGCGCCGAACGGGGTGACCGCGCCTGGCTCCACGCCCAGGACTTCGCGCAGGAGATCGGCCGAGCCGAATGAAAACCGGCCGCTTGCGCCGAGGCGCCGATGCAATCCCTTCAGGTCGATCTCGGCATCTTCCAGCGCGACCACCAGGTAGATGTCGTACTTTTTGTCACGCAAAAACAGGTTCTTGGTATGCCCGCCCGGAATTTGGCCGCGCAAATTCCGTGACTGCTCGACCGTGAACAGAGGCGGGTGCTTCACTGTCGAATGCCTGATTCCGAGGCTGTCGAGCATGGCGAAGAGTTGATCGGATGTTTTCGGCATAGGGCAATAAATCCGGCCGGCGACGGGTTAGTATTGTTGAAGAACCGGGAAGGTAAAAGACGATGCGGATTTTACTGATTGCGGGCGTTGCTGTCGTTGCGGTGCTGCTCGAGGCGCGCCCTGTGCAGGCATATGAAGGCCCGTGGTGCGCGGTGCTCAATTATGGCAACGGCTCCGCCTACGAAGACTGCCAATATTCCTCGATTGAAGCCTGCCGTCCTCATGTGCTCGCGGGTAATCGCGGCTTTTGCAATCCGAACCCGCGGTGGGTTGCAGCTTATGACCCGTATGCAAAGCCACGGGCTCGTCACCGCCGCTCCGCTCAGCAATATTGATCGCAGCACTCGGGGTCGATCCGGCGCCAAACGCGGCGGTTGCAATTGGGCGGGGCTTTTGGCTATAGGAACGGCCTTGGCGGCCGAGGTGTTAGCTCGGCCAAATATCTACCGGATGCGGGTGTAGCTCAGGGGTAGAGCACGACCTTGCCAAGGTCGGGGTCGAGGGTTCGAATCCCTTCGCCCGCTCCAATACTTGGAGTGTCCAGCCCGGACACATGGGTGACAGAACGTACCTAAGACATGGGTGACAACCTCGGGCCGAACGGGCTATCGAGCGGCTCGAACCTGCAGGTCTCGTCGTCGAAGTATCCCAGATCGTAATCCATGAAGCTGAAAGGCTGGTGCGTAGGCTCGGTAGCGTTCGAGTCCTCAAGAGCCGACGCAATCTGGCACGGGCGAAAAGCCGCCGGAGGCAGTACCGGCCTTCAGCTCAATCTGGAGCGATGATTACTCCTGGTTGCACGAACGCGCCCGCTTTGGTGAGATCACGGCGGGAGCGGGGTCATGCAACAGCAAAACATTCCGATCAGCACACTTGTCGATATGTACAAGCGGGGGGAACTGCGCCTCCCCGAAATCCAGCGCCATTACGTGTGGCGTGCGACGCGAGTTCGCGATCTGCTCGATAGTCTTTATCGAGGCTACCCAAGCGGCTCGATTCTCATGTGGGAGACGGATGAGCCGGTCCCAACTCGCGATTTTGCAATCGCTCAGGACACCACAGCATTCGCCGGACGCAAACTGCTGTTGGACGGCCAGCAGCGGCTTACCTCGCTTACCGCGGTTCTAAATGGTGATCCAATCACTGTGCGCCGAAGAAAGCGCCCGATTGAAATTCTTTTCAATCTCGAGCACCCAGACGGCCCGCCAACGGACGTCGTTGAGGTCGAAAGTGATGAAGACACGCTTCTGATCGCTGACGACGAAGTATCTGATGATGTTGAGGACGACGACGATGATGAGAGCAAAGGCGACACCGTAGCGCAGCGCCTTAGCCAGCGGACCTTCGTCGTATCGAGCCGCGCGCTTGAGGCGCTACCCAACTGGGTCTCCGTGAGTGAAGTATTCCGGACGGCCAACGATACCGACATTTTGGAGAAGGCAGGCATCACATCGTTAAAAGACCCGCGGTTCCAAAAATATTCAGAACGTCTCACCAAACTCCGCGCGCTCCGAAATTACCAATACGTGGTCCATGTCCTCGAGCGAGGCATGAGCTATGAAGAGGTCACGGAAATCTTCGTCCGCGTAAATTCTCTCGGCGCAAAATTGCGGTCTTCGGACCTGGCTTTAGCTCAAATAACTTCACGCTGGCAAAATCTCCTAAAGGAATTGGAGGCCTTCCAGGAAGAGTGCGAAGAAAGCAACTTCACCATTGATCTGGGCCAGCTCGTGCGCGGAATCGTCGTCTTAGCGACGAAGCAATGTCTATTCCGGATTGTTGGCACGACACCTATTCCAAAACTTGTTGAAGGCTGGGCGGAAGCTCAAGAAGGCCTTCGTTTTGCGATCAATTTCCTGCGTTCGAATGCGGGCATCGAAGATGAAAGCTTGTTGTCTTCCCCGATGTTCATTCATTTGCTTGCTGCAGTCAGCCGCGTGAAAGACAATAAGTTAGCCAAGTCAGAGCAGAAGGCGCTGCTGCATTGGCTTCTTGTTGCCAATGCACGTGGACGGTATTCGCGAGGTTCCACCGAAACCTTACTGAACGAGGATTTGGCGATCATCTTCAGGAAGGGAGATGTTGCCGATTTGATCGGACCCCTTCAGAGGCAGTTCGGTCGGCTGACAATAGAACCTGGTGACTTGGCAGGTCGGGGCGCCAACAGTCCATTATTTTCACTTGCGTACCTCGCGCTCAAGGACGCCGGCGCAAAAGATTGGTTTAGCGGCCTTGGACTTTCGCTCACCCATCAGGGTCGTCTGCACTTCATCCAATGGCATCACATATTTCCGAAGGCTTTGCTGAAAGAACACAAATTTGAAACTGGCGAAATTAATGAAATTGCGAACATGGCCTTCATCACTGGCCAAACGAATCGGCGGCTTGGGCGCAAGCCGCCGTCCGAATATCTACCGAGCATTATCGAGCAGCAGGGTCGGGATGCATTGGAAAGCCAATTGGTCCCGAGCGACATGAGCAAGCTCGGACCAGATAGTTACCACGCTTTTTTGAAGAAACGCCGCGAAGCCCTCGCCGAATGCATGAACGCCTTCATCAAAAAGAAGGCCGGCCTCAATAAGCTTTAATGGATGCCACAGTGTACAGGCGTTTCTCGAGGACTGGGTTTCGGCGATTCAATTGATGTGTCGGCCGCGAATGAAAGTTTGACAGGGGAAGCGCGGCGCGCGCTTGAAACAGTTCACACAGTAAAGAAAGAACGAGTCATCTCAAAAGAAATTGCTGCGAAAAAATTACAAAATATGCCTCTTCAATATCCTGCAGCGAGCGACCCGCGCGTGCGCCGGTCGGCCACGCCGATGTATCCGTCCGGCGTGACTTCAATGGAATTCGTCGAGCTGTAGGACGGTGTCGGCACGACGTTGTGGCCGCGCTTTGCGAGCGCTTCCAGGACCTCCGGCGGAAAGCCCGGCTCGACGTAGACCTCGTCGGGCTGCCACTGGTGGTGCAGGCGGGGAGCGCTGACGGCCTGTTCGATCGGCATATGAAAGTCGATTACGTTCACGATGATCTGCAGTACGGCAGTAATGATGCGGCTACCGCCCGGCGAGCCCGTGACCAGGAACGGCTTACCGCCTTTGAGCACGATGGTCGGTGTCATCGACGAGAGCGGGCGTTTGCCTGGTCCAGGAAGGTTGGCGTCGTAGCCGATCAGACCGTAGGCGTTGGCGGTACCCGGTTTCGAGGTGAAATCGTCGAGCTCATTGTTGAGCAGAACGCCGGTGCCCTCGGCAACGAGGCCAAGTCCGTAGGAAAAATTCAGCGTGTAGGTGTTCGATACCGCATTACCGTCACGGTCGATAATGGAGAAATGCGTGGTGTTCCGCCCTTCAAAGTCGGCGGGCTTGCCGGCGCGGATCTCGGCAGACGGTGTCGCGCGTTCGCCGATTTGCGCGCGCAGTGATGCTGCATATTTTTTTGACGTGAGGCCGGCCACCGGCATCTTGACCGCGTCCGGATCGCCCATGAAGACGGCGCGATCAGCATAGGCGCGCTTCATCGCTTCGATCATGTCATGAAGCGATTCATCGCGACTGAGCTTCGCGAGATCATAACCCTCGAGAATATTGAGCATCTCGATGAGATGGACGCCGCCGGACGAAGGCGGCGGCATCGAGACGATATCGTAACCGCGATAGGTGCCGCGCACCGGCGCACGCTCGATGGCCCGGTAGTGCTTCAGATCGTCCACGGTCATGATGCCGCCCGCCTTGCGAACGGCGGCTGCCAGTTTTTCCGCAACGGGCCCCTCGTAAAATCCTTTTGGACCGTCGCGCGCAATGGCGCGAAGCGTCACCGCAAGGTCGGGCTGCAGCAGATCCTGCCCGGGCGCCAAAACAGTTCCGTCACTGTTAAGAAAGACCGGTGCGCTCGAATGCCAGCGCGCAATACGCTGCTGTGCCGCCGGAAGCGTGTCGGCGATATCGTCGACGACGTCGACTCCGTTGCGCGCGAGCGTGATCGCCGGTTCGATCAGATCGGCAAGCGACAGTTTGCCGGAGCCGTATTTTTCGTGCGCGAGGGCAAGGCCCGCGACGGTCCCAGGCACGCCGACCGACAGCGCGCTGTCACGCGACTTTTTCGGATCGGGTTCGCCGTTGGCGTCGAGAAACATCGTTGCGGTCGCAGCGGCCGGCGCCGTCTCGCGATAATCTATGGTGATGTCCTGACCGGTCTTCGCAAGGTGGATCACCATGAAACCGCCGCCGCCGATATTGCCGGCGCGCGGATAGGTAACCGCAAGCGCAAAGCCGACCGCAACCGCCGCATCGACCGCATTGCCGCCCCGATCGAGAATTTCCACGCCGATACGAGCGGCGCGGCGCTCCTGCGCGGCCACCACGCCATTGCGGGCATGAATCGACTGCGCGGGCGGAATTTCGGGCGGACGCGAGACCGGGGCGACCTGGGCAAGGGCCCCGGCGCCGAAGGCCAGCGCAAACAGAAACGAGATGGCCGGAACGGAGCGAAACATGAGACGGTGCCTATAGAATCGTGATGCGCGGGACAAGCCCGCGCATCACAATCGAGAGGCTTTACCGCGCTTGCCCGTGATAGGCGGCGTTCGGCCGCATGTCGGTCGCGGATGCGACGCGGTTCGACATATTGAAGAAGCCGGCGACCGCCGAGATGTCCCAGATGTCGCGGTCGGCAAATCCGACACGCCGCAGCCGCTCGCGGTCTCCTTCCTCGACGCTCCAGGGCGAGGCCGTGAGTTTGACGGCAAAATCAAGCATTGCGCGCTGGCGCTTGTTCAGCCGTGCCACCCGATAATTCATGACAATATGCTCGCCAAGCAGCGGATTGCCGGAATATTGCCTGACCGCGGCGCCGTGGGCGGTGAGGCAGTAGTAGCAGCGGTTCTGCGACGACACGGCCACCGCAATCATCTCGCGCTCGAGCCTTGAGAGGCCGGAGTCCCCGAGCATCAGGTCGTTGTACATGGCGACGAAGGGTTCGAGCTTCGCCATGTCGAAGGCGTAAGCAAGGAGGACATTCGGCACGAAGCCGAGCTTGTCCTGGCATTTCTTGAAATAGGCAGCCATGGCGGGCGACAGTTTCGCCGGCGCAAGGTTGAGCGCAATCACCGGCACATCGTCCGCAGCGGGTGCGGGAGGAGGCTTCACTGCCGGTTTCACAGGGCCTGGCCTGGGTGGCGCGGCCTTACCGCCTTTGATAGCGCGCAGCATCGGCATGTCTTTGCCGGCTTTCGCGGGCATTGTCTTTGCTGCGGCTTTTGCCGATTTATTGGTTTTGGGCATTTCCACGTCCCCGAAATTCGATCCTGACCCCGCCCAAGCCTACATTGTTATGCGCAGACGCGATACGATCTGCAGGACATCCTTTCGCCTTTTGTTTCAGGCGGTTAACGCCTGCAAATCGGCCTGCTTTGGCGTGGCTCTCCCCGCGCAGTCACCAATTGGCATGTGGCTCTCGACGCGCCTGCACAGAATGTGAAAAGTTCAGTTCGCCTCGACCGATTCCCTCATCGCGCACGATGCCGAAATTCGGCGACCGGTTTTCGGACAAGATCCTGCGCCAATGCTAAGCGCACGAGGTTACATGGGCCTTCCTGCCAACCGCGAAGAAAGCGCCGCCCGCCCTGTTATTGAAAAGGCCGGCGCAGAGCTCGCCCGGCGCCGTGCCGACATCCCTGCAAGCTTCATTGAACAGCTCTATGGCCGCGCCGCGCCGGAAGACGTAATGCGCTACGCACCCGAGGACCTGGCAATGCTCGCGGCGCGCGCTTACGACTTTATGGCCGAGCGCTTGGCTGGAACACCCAAGATTCGCTGTGAAAGCGTCAAGCTTACCCATTCGGGCGACAGCAATCTGGTGACAGTGCTCGAGATCGCCAACGACGACATGCCGTTCCTGGTCGACTCGGTGATGGGCGAGATCGCCGAGCGGAAGCCCGAAATTCGCCTGGTTGCACATCCGGTTTTCGGGGTCCGCCGCATCGGCACCAAGCTCGACGCAATCGATGCGCCTAACACAACGGCCGCGCGCGAGAGCTTTATCCAGATTCATCTGGCGCCGATCTCCGATGGCGCGTGCAACAACCTTGCGCGCGCATTGCAGACCGTGCTCGGTGAAGTGCGGCTGGCCGTTGTCGACTGGCGCGCGATGCGCGAGCGAGTCAACGCGAATATCGCCGAGCTCCAGGCCAATCCGCCACCGCTGCCGGTCGATGAAATCGCCGAGACAATTCAATTCCTGCAATGGCTGCTGGCCGACAATTTTACGTTCCTTGGCCTGCGTGACTACAATGTCGACGGCCAATCGTTGCAGCCGGATTTCGACGGCGCGCTCGGGATCATGCGGTCGCGCGAGTTGCGGGTATTGAAACGCGGTGACGAGCTTCTCGAAATAACGCCGGAGATCATGGCCTTTCTCAAGGAGCCGCGGCTCCTCATCATCGCCAAGGCCAACATTCATTCGCGCGTGCACCGGCGGGTTTATCTCGACTACATTGGCGTCAAGCGCTTCGACTCTTCGGGAAATCTCATCGGAGAACATCGTATCATCGGGCTGTTCACCTCGACGGCCTATACGCGCGGCGCGCACGGTATTCCCTACCTGCGGCGGAAAATCGCCGCGGTGGAACGGCACGCCGCCTTCGATTCAACCGGCCATTCCGGCAAGGCGCTGGCAAACGTGCTGGAGCATTATCCACGCGACGAATTATTTCAGGCCGATGAAGAGACGCTCTACAATTTTGCGCTTGCCATTCTACAGCTCGACGAACGTCCGCGCGTACGCGTGCTGGCGCGGCGCGATCGCTTTGACCGCTTTGTCTCCGTCCTGGTCTACGTGCCACGCGAACGCTACGACAGCCAGATCCGGGCGAAGATAGGCACCTATCTGGCCAACGCGTTCATCGGCCGGGTCTCGGCGTTCTATCCATATTTCCCCGACGAAGGCCCCCTGGTGCGGGTGCACTTTATTATCGGCCGTTCCGGCGGGCCGTCGCCCAATATCGATCGTGCGACACTCGAGCGCGAGGTCGAGGCGATCATCCGGACATGGAGCGATGGCTTCAGCGAGGCGCTGGCGCTGATCGCTCCCCCCGACAAGGCGCGTGAGCTTTTCGGCCGCTATCGCGATGCCTTCTCCGGGGGCTTCCACGAAGCCTATGCGCCGGCGATCGCGGCCGGCGATATTCGCCTCATTGAGGGCCTCTCCGAGCAACGGCCGCTGGCCGTCGATTTTCATCATCGGCTGGAAGAGGACCAGCAAAGCGTCGGTTTGAAGGTATGGAGCTCTTCGCGTCCGCTGCCGCTCTCAGAGCGCGTGCCGGTCCTCGAAAACATGGGCTTCCGGGTCGTCGATGAACGCACCTATCACATCGAGCCGCAGGGCCGCGCCGGCGTGTGGCTGCACGACATGCTCCTCACGCGCGCCGATGGCGGCATGATCGATCTCGACGCCGGCGGCGTCCAGCTCGAGACGGCTTTCCTGATGGTGATGCGCGGTGTCGCCGAAAATGACGGCTACAACGCGCTCACGCTGCATGGCGGCCTTGCCTGGCGCGACGTTGCACTTATTCGCGCGCTGTCGCGCTTTCTGCGCCAGGTTCGGGTGCCGTACTCGCAGGACTACATGTGGGCGACGCTTGTGAAGCATTCCGGTATCGCCGCCGGTATCGTCGAATTGTTTCATGCCCGCTTCGACCCCTTCATGTCATTCCGGGGCGCGAGCAAAGCTCGTGAACCCGGAATCCAGACCGAACTTAAGAACACGCCGCTGGATTCCGGTTCCCGTCCTGCGGGCGGTCCCGGAATGACCATTGAAGGTGCGGCGCTTCGTGATACCAGGCAAAACGAAATTGCCGCACGCCTCGAGGAGGAATTGCAGAAGGTCGAGAGCCTCGACGAGGACCGCATCCTCCGCCGTTTCATCAACGCGGTGCAGTCCGCGATCCGCACAAATTTCTACCAGACCGATAAGGATGGCCAACCCAAGCTGCTGATCTCTGTCAAATTCGAAAGCCGCAAGATCACCGATCTGCCCCTGCCGCGTCCGTTCTATGAAATCTTCGTCTACTCGCCGCGCGTCGAAGGCGTTCATATGCGTTTCGGGAGGGTGGCGCGCGGCGGCATCCGCTGGTCGGACCGGCCGCAGGATTTCCGCACGGAAATCCTTGGTCTGGTGAAGGCACAACAGGTCAAGAACGCGGTCATCGTTCCGGTCGGCGCAAAGGGCGGCTTTGTGCCAAAGCTGATGCCGAAGGCGGCTGCGCGCGACGTGATGCAGGCGGAAGGCGTTGCGACCTACAAGCTTTTCATTTCGTCGCTGCTCGACATCACCGACAATATCGGGCCGGACGGAAAGATCATTCCGCCTGCGGACGTGGTTCGTCACGAAGGCGACGACGCGTATCTCGTGGTCGCCGCCGACAAAGGGACTGCGACATTTTCCGACATCGCCAACGCCATTTCCGTCGACCACGACTATTGGCTGGGCGATGCATTCGCATCGGGCGGCTCGGCCGGCTACGACCATAAGGCGATGGGCATCACTGCGCGCGGTGCCTGGGAGGCGGTGAAGCGTCATTTCCGCGAGATGGACGTCGATATCGGCAGGACACCGTTCAGCGTGGTCGGTGTCGGCGACATGTCGGGCGACGTGTTCGGCAACGGCATGCTGCGCGAGGATACGATCAGGCTGCTGGCGGCGTTCGATCACCGCGACATCTTTATCGACCCGGATCCTGACCCGAAAAAGAGTTTCGCCGAGCGCAAGCGCCTGTTCGCGCTGCCGCGGTCGAGCTGGCAGGATTACGACAAGGCGCTGATTTCCAAAGGCGGCGGTGTCTATCCACGCACATCGAAGGAAATCCGACTGAGCGCGGAAGCGCGCAAGATCTTCGGCGCCGGAGAATCGGTGACACCGCAGGAACTGATGAAGGCCATTCTTCGGGCACAGGCCGATCTTCTGTTTTTCGGCGGCATCGGCACGTACATCCGCGCGTCGAATGAAAGCGAGGAGGCCGTCGGCGACCGCGCCAACGATGCCATTCGCATCACCGGTGCCGAGCTCAACTGCAAGGTGATCGGGGAGGGCGCCAATCTCGGCATGACGCAGCGCGGCCGCATCGAGGCGGCGCAACGCGGGATCAGGCTCAACACCGACGCGATCGATAATTCCGCCGGGGTGAATACCTCGGACGTCGAGGTCAACATCAAGATCGCGCTCAGCGCCCCGGTACGGTCCGGTATACTGACCATGGAGAAGCGCAACACATTCCTCGCGGAAATGACCGACGAGGTTGCGCGCCTGGTGCTGCGCAACAACTACCAGCAGACGCTCGCCCTCTCGCTGGCGCAGCGCCGCGGCCTTGAGGATCTCGGCTTCCAGCAGCGCCTGATGCAGACGCTGGAGCAACGCGGCGAGCTCGACCGCGCCGTGGAATTCCTGCCGGATGACATGACGCTGGGCGAGCGGCGCAAGCGTAACGCCGGGCTCACGCGTCCCGAGCTTGCCGTGCTGCTCGCTTATGCCAAGCTTTCGCTCTACGGTGAGCTGCTCGACAGCACGGTGCCCGACGATCCCTATCTTGGGCGTGAGCTCAACCGATATTTTCCCAAGGAAATGTCGGAACGCTATGCCGACGCCCTGCATGCGCACCGGCTGCGGCGCGAGATCATCGCCACGCAACTCACGAATTCGATGATCAATCGTGGCGGCGCTACACTGATCGTGCGCATTGCCGATCAGACCGGGGCGTCGTCGTCATCGATTGCCGCGGCCTTTGCCGCGGTCCGCAACAGCTACGACCTGATCGAGCTCAACGGCGAGGTCGATGCGCTCGACAACAAAGTGTCCGGAAAGATCCAGCTCGACCTCTATGCTGCCGTGCAAAGCCTGTTGCTTGACCGGCTGGTCTGGTTCCTGCGCAACGTGGACCTGTCGCAAGGGCTCGAGAAAATTATCGGTCACTATCGCGATGGCATTGCCCAGGTCGAAAAAGCCCTCGACAAGGCACTGTCCAAGGCGGCCGCGTCCGTGCGCGATGCGCGTGTCGTCGATCTGAGCAAGGCAGGAGTGCCGGAGACGCTGGCGCGCCGCGTCGCCAATCTGTCGGTACTGAAAGCGGCGCCCGATATCGCCCTGGTGGCAGACCGCGCCGGCAAGCCGGTCGGCGAGGTGACCGCAACGTATTTTGCGACGGAAGCCTTCTTCCAGCTCGACAGCGTCGCGAGCGCTGTCCCCAATATCGTCGTCTCGGATTATTTCGATCGCCTGGCGCTCGACCGCGCGCTTGATTCGATCGGGGATGCCGAGCGCCGCCTTACCGCGGCCATGGTCGCCAACGGCCATGCCGGCGCCGACGCGGTCGAAGAATGGGTGCGGCCGCGGCAGGCCGAGGTCGAGCGCATCCGCGCGGCGATCCATCAGATCGCGGGGTCAGGCCTCACGCTTTCCAAGCTGTCGGTGGCGGCGAGCCTGCTGGGCGACCTGGCGCGGCAGTAGCTCCAAGCGCTGCCCCGGTCAATGCCTGAAGTGCCTGACGCCGGTGAACACCATCGCGATATTGTGGGCGTCGGCCGCCTCGATCACTTTCGCGTCGTTCACCGAGCCGCCGGGCTGGATCACCGCCGTTGCGCCGGCTTCGATTGCGACCAGCAGGCCATCGGGAAACGGAAAGAACGCATCGGATGCAACAACCGAGCCCTTGGTAAGCGGTGCCGGGAGTTGCAGCTCCTTCGCGGCATCCTCCGCCTTGCGCGCGGCGATGCGGGCAGCATCCACGCGGCTCATCTGTCCGGCGCCGATTCCGACGGTGGCGCGGTTCCTGGCATAAATGATCGTATTCGACTTTACATGCTTGGCGACGCGGAAAGCGAAGCGCAGATCAGCAAGCTCCGCGTCGCTTGGCTGACGTTTGGTCACGATATGGAGCTGCATCTCGTCGACGATGGCATTATCCCGCGACTGGACCAGCAGGCCACCGGTCACTGATTTCACAGTCAGTCCACCGGCGCGCGGATCAGGCAAGCCACCCGCGGCCAACAACCGCAGATTCTTTTTCGCCGCAACGATCTTGATCGCCTCTTCGGTCGCGTCCGGTGCGATGATGACTTCGGTGAAAATCTCAGTGATTGCCTTCGCCGCTTCGGCATCGAGCTTCCGGTTCAGTGCCACGATGCCCCCGAATGCCGACGTGGAGTCGCAGGCCAGCGCCTTGCGGTAGGCATCGAGCAGATCGCGTCCTTCCGCAACGCCGCAGGGATTGGCGTGCTTGACGATCACGCAGGCGGCGGTTCGATTCGGATCGAATTCGGCTACACATTCGTAGGCGGCATCGGTGTCGTTGATGTTGTTGTAGGACAGCTGCTTGCCCTGCAACTGGCGGGCCGTCGCGACGCCGAAGCGTCGGCCGGGTGAACGATAGAACGCGGCAGTCTGATGCGGATTCTCGCCGTAACGCAGCGCCTCGACCAACTTGCCGCCAAATGCTCGGTAATCGGGAGCATCGTCGTGCAGCGTTTCGGCGAACCAGTTTGAAATCGCCGCGTCATAGGCGGCAGTCCGCGCGTAGGCTTTTGCCGCGAGCTTCTGCCGCAATTCGAGCGATACCATGCCGCTGTGTGCGGCCATTTCGCGGAGCACTTTTTCGTAGTCGGCCGGATCGACGACCACGGCGACGTCGGCATGATTCTTGGCGGCCGCACGAATCATCGCAGGCCCGCCGATGTCGATATTCTCGATGCAATCGTCGAACGATGCCCCCTTCTCGACAGTCGATTCGAACGGATAGAGATTGACCACGAGCAGGTCGATCGGCTTGATCTGATATTGCTCCATCGCCGCCGCGTGCTCCTTGTTGCCGCGGATTGCGAGCAGGCCGCCGTGTACCTTCGGGTGCAACGTCTTGACACGGCCGTCCATCATCTCGGGGAAGCCGGTCAGTTCGGCGATATCGAGCACGGCAAGCCCGGCATCCTTAAGCGCCCTGGCGGTGCCGCCCGTGGAAATCACCTCAACGCCGAAGCCCGCAAGCGCGGTTGCGAATGCAGCCAGCCCGGTTTTGTCGGAGACCGAAAGTAAGGCGCGGGTTACGCGTCGTGGGTGACTGGCCATGAGGCACGAGCTAGCACATCAGGCGCCCTGAAGTGTATTCGGCCGTGGCGCATGTAAGCACTGCATCCACAAGGATCGATTCTACAGCGGCAATTCCGGCTCTTGAGCGCGGTCGGGACGCGTGCCGGGGCTGGCGGGTGGGGTGTGCCGGAAGCTCCAGCGCACATTGCCCTGCTCGCCGACACGGCCATAAATGACGATCTGCACCGTTCGGCGCGGCCCGTCTGAGCCGGCCAGGAACACGCTCTCCTCGATTTCAACCGAGTCGGCCAGGGTCGCAAAAGTCCACACTTCACGATCCTGCAGAAGCAGAATGACCCCTCGTCCGTCGGCGAGACGGCTCGCCTTGATCGCGGGGTGCAGATGGAACCTGACGGCAAATTCGAGGCCTGGGTCGGAAGGCGCCGCACGTCCGTCCGCCGTCACAAAGCTGTCTTCTCCATCGAGCACACGGCCGTCTGCGCTCAGCCGAATGGCGCGGTGATGGATAACGTTGCAGTCGGTTGCATAGCCGTCGTGGGAGGCGCGCAGCACCGTGCCGCTGGGATCGCGCTCGACGTGCACATCGTGTGGCCCGCCTATGATCGATGTGCCGCCCAGCAGCCGCCGGACTGTGATAGATTCGAGAAAACGGCACGACGATTGGTCGTTGATCGTCACGGTTGAATGCGCCGGGGTCGCGCGCGCGACCTGGCGCCAATTCTCCTTGTTGACGGCCGGCAACCCGCAATTGATGACCAGCCGGTGTTGCTTCCAAGACATTTCAAACGACAGACAGCCGGCGTGCGCTTCCTGACTCACGCCGACCGGCGGTGCCTTTCCCGTGTCCATCAGCAGTGCGGTCTGTCCGGCTTCAATACGCTGATAGCCTGAATGCGGAGCGTTCGACACGGGCGTGCCGCGCGCATCGTCATAGGCCAGAACGGTGGCGAGCAGATCAACCGGGGTCGGCCCCATGCCGTTGAACTGCGCAAAGTTTCCGTCGCCGTGACGGAAGAAGCGCAGCATCGGCATGATCCGGTCGATGGCATTGTTGAGTGCCTGCGGTGGCTGTAACTGACGCGCGGAAAACAACTGACGCAACGGCAACAGGTCGGCGAGCAATTCAATCAGCGTGCCGGGATTTCGGCTGATGTGACCGCCATCCGGCAGGATCTGCGTTCGTAGTTCGTCGATCAGGCGACGCACATTGGAACGCAGATATCCCGACTGGCCCTGCATGCAAAGCGTCGCATAAGTCAGGGCGGTCACGGCCTGCAGGCGGGGAAGGCCGTCGCGCGTTTCATTGAGCGTGCGGCGCAGGTAGCGCACCTGCCGTGAGAGGCTTCGGATAAAGCGTCGATAGAAGCGCGCGTCGGCATCCTGCAAAATAAAAGGCGCCTGGCTGAGCCAGCAGATCAGGCGGCGTGAGAGAACATCGGCACGCCAGCCTGTCGCGTGCCACCGGCCCTGGATGTTGATCCACTCGTCGATCAAAGAGCGCGCATTGGCGCGCGTGATCGCCGAGTCGGCCGCGCGCAGATGGCGCAGCCAGACGAAGCCGAGCAGTATCACCGCCCATTCGTCGGATGGCGGCGTCATCTCAAAAGGCGACCGGCGGTCGCAGATGACGACCTTTCCGGCAAAGGCAAAGCGTCCGGCGTAGATTTCGCTTGCGCGCGTGGCATCTGCGGTGCGCAGATCCTGTGGCGCGATCACCAGCCTGTCAGTCTTGGTCGAGGCGAAACGCCAGCGCAGCAGCGGATGCGCATTGATACTGCCGAGCAGGCTACGGAAGGCGCGGCGCCCGATAAGCACGGAGAGGCTGGCTCGCTCCGCGGCCGAAACCCGCATCATCAATTCGCTCGTTCCCTGGGGCGCGTACCGATCCGGAAGCGCGGCCGACACGATAGCGAAGGGGTCGGGAAAGCGCCAATATCTCAATCCGCCTGCGGATTTATGCCGATTTGCGGGTGAGGCGAGCCGCATAAAAGCCGTCGAGCCCGCCCCAGCGCGGATCCGAATCAGGCAGGTGCATCGGTAACGTGCGCAAGTCGCCGGCGTCGGTGACGAATTCGCGGCGGTCGAAGACATCCTGCGGGGTAACAGGCCTTCGTGTCACCCGCGGATCGCGCATCAGCAGGGCGGCAATTTGATCCTCGCCTTCCTCCGGCTCCAGCGAACAGACGCAATAGACGAGCGTGCCGCCGGGCTTGAGCATGTCGACGGCGCGATCGAGCAGTCGATGCTGCAACGACGTGAGCGTAGAAAGATCGGCCTCGGTCTTCAGCCAGGGCACGTCGGGATGGCGGCGGATCGTGCCGGTCGAAGAGCAGGGCGCATCTAACAGGATGGCATCGAACGGTTCCGCCTTCCACTCCAGTGCGTCGGCAGCGACGGTATCGACCTTGAGGCTGAGACGCGCGAAGTTCTCGCGCAGCCGGTTGAGCCGTGCGGGGGAACGATCGACGGCGGTTACCTCCGCGCCGGCAAAAGCGAGCTGTGCAGTTTTTCCGCCCGGTGCCGCGCAAAGGTCGGCGACCCGCGCCCCGCGCAGATCGCCGAACAGGTTTACCGGCAGCGCGGCGGCGGCGTCCTGCACCCACCATGCGCCCTCCGAAAACCCGGGCAGCAGGGAAATCGCGCCCTGCGCCGACGTCCGCACCGTCCCCGTCGGCAGCACACGGCCGCGCAGACGTTCCGCCCAGGAGTCGGCGTTGTCCTTGACCGTGATATCAAGGGCGGGCTCGTGTCCGATCGCTGTCGCGATCGCGCGCGCCGTGTCGCGGCCATAGGTCTTGCTCCAGCGCTTAAGCAGCCAGTCCGGCGTGTCGCGCGAAACGTCGCCGGATTGCGCGCTTGCGCCCATTTGCGCGACCCGGCGCAAGACGGCATTGACGAGCCCGGCGTATCGCGCGGCGCGCCGGTCAGCCTGGGCAAGCCGCACCGACAGATCAACGGCGGCATGGTCAGGGACTTCGAGCCAGAGAATTTGAGCCGCCCCGAGCAGGAGAATGGTTTCGGCACGCGGAGCGTCCGTCGGGAATCCCTTTTCGAGGAACCCGCCGACCAGATGGCGAAGCGTGCCAAGACGGCGCAAAACCGTTGCGGCCAGCCGCCGTGTCAATGCGCGGTCGCGGTCGGCAAGCGCTGCAAGGCCAGGATGGGCATTTTTGCCGGAGAGCAGTTCGTCGAGCGCGATGCGGCGCCGCAATACGCCATCGAGTATGTCGGCGGCGATTCTTCGGGCGGCGAGGCCGGGGACTTCCGGCTGGGGCGAGGTGCGCGGGCGCGCCATACCCCGATAGTTGCGGGTAAATTGTGTCGAGGTCGCGAACTTCGGCCAAAAAATTCAGCCGCGCACAGATTTGGGCCGGCCGACGCCTTATTGCTCGACGACCACCGGCGTGCCAACACTGACCAGCCGGTAAAGCTGCTGGATATCGCTATTGTGCATGCGGATGCAGCCATGGGAGACGAAGCCGCCGATCGAGGCGGGCCGGTTGGTGCCGTGGATTGCGTACTCGCCGCCGCGCATGGTGAGAGCGGCCACGCCCATCGGATTGTTGGCCGCGCCGCCGGGAATGACCTCCGGCAGGTTGGGGTTTTCGGCGCGAATCATGTCAGGCGGCGACCAGGCGGGACGCAGATATTTGCCTTCGATTCGCGCGTTGCCCGTCCAGGCCATGCCGGCGCGCCCGACGCCGACCGGAAAGCGCAGCGCACGGTGATCGTCGACAACGTAATAAAGCCGGCGCTGGCCGGTTTTGACGACGATCGTTCCCGGCGCGTAACCGGAAAAGGCGACAATCTCGCGGGCATCCGCGCGCGCGATGGCTGGCGCCATCAATGCCAGCGCCAGCCCCAGGCAAACCGCCAAATGCCTCAGCATGTCACTCATGCCGGAGCCGGCCTCACGCGCCGGCTTTTGCCGCTTTCTTGTTCTGCCGGTTCGTGACCAGGTCGTCCACGACAGCCGGGTCGGCTAGCGTCGAGGTGTCGCCGAGGTTGCCGTATTCGTCTTCGGCGATCTTGCGGAGGATTCGTCGCATGATCTTGCCCGAGCGCGTCTTCGGCAGGCCGGGCGCGAACTGGATCAAATCGGGCGATGCGATCGGCCCGATCTCCTTGCGCACCCAGCCGACAAGTTCCTTGCGCAGGTCTTCGCTCGGTTTTTCGCCCGCCATCAGCGTCACGTAGGCGTAGATACCCTGGCCCTTGATGTCGTGCGGATAGCCGACGACGGCGGCCTCCGACACTTTCGGGTGCGCGACCAGCGCGCTTTCAACTTCTGCGGTGCCGAGACGGTGCCCAGCCACGTTGATAACGTCATCGACGCGGCCGGTGATCCAATAATAGCCGTCCTCGTCACGGCGGCAGCCGTCGCCGGTGAAATACTTGCCCGCATAGGTCTTGAAGTACGTGTCGACGAAGCGCTGATGGTCGCCGTAAACCGTGCGCATCTGGCCGGGCCACGAATCGACGATGCAGAGGTTGCCGCTGCCGGCGCCCTTGATCTCCTTGCCTTCGGCGTCGACGATCTGCGGAACGATGCCGAAGAACGGCCGCGTCGCCGAGCCCGGCTTGAGCCTGGTCGCACCCGGCAGCGGCGTGATCAGAATGCCGCCGGTCTCGGTCTGCCACCAGGTGTCGACGACCGGGCAGCGATCGTCGCCGACCACGTGGTAGTACCACTCCCACGCCTCCGGATTGATAGGCTCGCCAACCGTGCCGAGCAGCCGAAGCGACTTGCGCGATGTTTTCTTGACGGGATCGTTGCCGCCCTGCATCAGCGCGCGGATGGCAGTCGGCGCAGTGTAGATGATGTTGACCTTGTGCTTGTCACACACTTCCCAGAAGCGCGACGTGGTCGGATAGTTCGGGACACCTTCAAACATCATTGAGATGGCGCCGTTGGAAAGCGGACCATAGACGATGTAGCTGTGGCCGGTCACCCAGCCGACGTCGGCGGTGCACCAATAGATGTCGCCCTCGTGATAGTCGAACACGTATTGGTGTGTCATCGACGTGTAAATCAGATAGCCGGCGGTCGTGTGCAGCACGCCCTTCGGCTTTCCGGTTGAGCCCGACGTGTACAAAATAAACAGCGGATCTTCCGCGTTCATCTCCTCGCACGGGCAATCCGCCGAAACATTCTTCGCGGCGTCATCGTAGTAGACGTCGCGGCCGGACTTCATGTTGACCGCAGCGTTGGTGCGCCTGACGACAATGACCGTCGTCACGCCCCCCGCCTTGTCGCAGGCTACGTCTACGTTAGCCTTCAGCGGAATCTTGCGGCCGCCGCGAATGCCTTCGTCGGCCGTGACGACCACGTTCGATTTGCAATCTTCGATACGGCCGGCAAGTGAATCCGGCGAGAAGCCGCCGAACACCACGGAGTGAACGGCGCCGATGCGTGTGCAGGCGAGCATCGAGATTGCCGCCTCAGGGATCATCGGCATGTAGATGGTGACGCGGTCGCCTCTCTTGACGCCGCGCGCCTTCAGCACGTTGGCAAAACGGCAGACTTCGGCGTGCAGCTGCTTGTAGGTGAGTTTCCTGTCGTCCTTCGGATCGTCGCCTTCCCAGAGAATGGCGGTCTGGTCGCCGCGCCTGGCCAGATGGCGGTCAACGCAGTTGTGGCAGACATTGAGCGTGCCGTCCTCGAACCATTTGATCGAGATGTTGTTCGGCGCGTAGGAGGCGTTCTTGACCTTGGTGAACGGCTTGATCCAGTCGACGCGCTTGGCATGTTCGGCCCAGAAACCGTTCGGGTCCTTGGTCGAACGGTCGTACATCTCCTTGTACCTGGCGTCGTCGACGAAAGCGCGTTTGCGCCATTCAGCAGGCACGTCATAGATCTTATCGGACATTGGCACTTCCTCCCGCCCGCTGTAGCCGCCGCAGGCTACAGCTACGTTTTCCTGTCGGCGCCATTATGCGACGGCGCCTTTCATCGCGACAAGGCGGACAAATTGCCACTTTGGTCGCGGATTCAGCCTGATTTTGTGTCCGTCAGCGGCCAAAGCCGCCGAGGATCGCCCCGATGATCAGCAATGCGCCGAGCCAGGCCACGCTGTCGATGACGGTCAACATTGCCTTGCGGTTGGAAAATGCGTTGTTGGACGCGATTGTGGTGACGACGAAGCCGAGCCAGCAGAGCGCTCCGGATATGAGGCCGGCGCGCACCGTGAACATGTCCAGATGCACGAGAATGCCGTACAGCACCCATGCCATGATGATTTCGGCGAGGAATACCAGGACGAACGGTGCCGCCATCGCGAGGGCGGATCTACCGGCCTGCTCTGCCTTGCACTGCTCCAGGGTCTTTCCCTGCGCGGCCATCCACGGCTTGCTGAGGCCGGTGTAGTAGATCCCGCCGAAAATCCAGGCAGCAACGGCGGCAATGAGAATCGAGACGATATTGGCGTGGGTAAAGCTCATATGGGCCTCCATTCGTATGCCCGGCATCCGCGCTACGCCGGAGGCATTATGAAAAGAGACGGACGGCCGATACAAGCTCGGTCGCGGCGAATCAGGCTTTCAGCCCGCCCATCTTGCAGACCAGTTTCCATTCGGCCTCGGTCACCGGCTGTACCGACAGCCGTCCGTATTTCACCAGTGCCATACTTTTGAGTTTCGGCTCGGCTTTGATTGCCGCGAGCGTCACCGGCTTCGGCAGCGGTTTGTCCGCTATGGTGGTGACGGCCACCCATGGCTCGCCCTTTGCGGCGGTCGGATCGGGAAACGATTCCCGCGTCACCTCGCCGATGCCGACAACCTGCTTCTCGTCGCCCGTGTGATAGAAGAAGAACTGGTCGCCTTTTTTCATCTCGCCAAGATGACGGCGCGCGGTGAAATTGCGCACACCGGTCCATGCTTCACCTTTGGCTCCGCGCTTGACCTGGTCATTCCAGGAATACGCGTCCGGTTCGGTTTTCAACAGCCAGTACGCCATGTCACGATTCCGATTTGAGGGGTCTTGCCAGCAGCGACTCGATTGCCTCGTTGACGTTCATTTTTCCGGCGAGCACAGCAGCGACCGCGCCTGAGATCGGCATGTCGACATTCTTTGTGCGCGCCATTTCCATCAGCGCCGGCGCGGTGAATACGCCTTCGGCAAGCTTGCCATGCGCAGCGGTGTCCGCCTTTTCGCCTTTCCCTAACGCGACGCCGCACGAGAAGTTGCGCGACTGCGGCGTGGAGCATGTGAGAATGAGATCGCCTAGACCGGAAAGACCCATCAAGGTTTCCATCCTGGCGCCGTGAGCCTTGCCGAAACGCACGAGCTCGGCAAAGCCGCGTGTGGTCAGAGCGGCAGAAGCGCTGGCGCCCAATCCGCGGCCAGTGACGATGCCAGCGGCAATCGCGAGCACGTTCTTCGTCGCGCCGCCAAGCTCGACTCCGCGCACATCGGTTGAATGGTAGGGCCTGAAGGCGCCGCTGTTGGTCGCATGAGCAAGGGCAACCGCCACATCGGAATCAGCCGCCGCGATCGTGACGGCGGTCGGCAGTCCGCGTGCCACGTCGGCGGCAAAGCTCGGTCCCGACAGAATTGCCGGCACGGCGTTCGGCGCGCACTCGGCGATAATTTCGGTCATGAACCTGTGTGTGCCGTGCTCGATGCCCTTGGCGCAGGCCACCAGAGGAATTGCACCGGACAGTGATTTTGCAAGCGCGCTTACAACCGAGCGCATAGCTTGCGCGGGCACGACCAGCAGAATTGCCTCGGCGCGCGCGGCCTCGCCAAGATCGCGTGTCACCTTGATGCGCTCGTCCAGCTTCACGCCGGGCAGGAATCGGCTCTCGCGTTTGCCCGACAGATGGTCGGCATTTCCGGTATCGAACTCCCACAACGTGACATCGCGCCCTGCACGCGTACATGTGAGGGCCAGCGCCGTTCCCCAGGCGCCTCCGCCGAGCACTGCGACGCGTTGGAAGTTCATGCTAACGATCCGACCCCGCGCTCATTTATACGCCGCCGTCCGTTGCCGCGCGCCCTCGGCAGCTGCAATTTCATCCAGCGGCCAGCGTGCCCGCGGTGCGACATTCAAAGAGTCGGTCAGGCCGAGCGCCAGCCGTTCGCAGCCGGCCCACGCAATCATCGCGCCGTTGTCGGTGCAGAGGTCGAGCGGCGGTGCGACCAACGTTGTGCCGACCTCGAATGCCAGACGGTTAAGCGCGCGGCGGATCGACTGGTTGGCTGCGACACCGCCGGCAGCGACCAGGGCCGTGGGCGTGCCAAAACGCGTGCGAAACAGCCGGAGGCCGGCCCGCAGCCGATCGAACACGACGTCGACAACCGCCTGCTGAAACCCGGCGCAAAGATCGGCGACGTCCTGGTCGCTGAGCGGGGCGATCTTTTCCGCTTCCAACCGCAGCGCGGTCTTCAGGCCGGACAGCGAGAAGTCCGGCTCTTTGCGCCCGTGCATGGGGCGCGGCAGTTCAAAGCGCGTCGGGTTGCCGCGCATGGCCTCTCTTTCGACCTCCGGACCCCCTGGATAACCAAGGCCAAGCAATTTTGCGGTCTTGTCGAAGGCCTCGCCGATGGCATCGTCCTGCGTGGTGCCGAGCCGCACATAATCCCCGACACCGCGCACAGCGACGATCTGGGTGTGGCCGCCGGAGGCAAGGAACAGGCAATACGGAAACGGCGTATTGTCGGTCAGTCGTGCGGTCAGGGCATGCGCTTCGAGGTGATTGACGGCGATCAGCGGCTTGTTTTTCACCAGCGCAATCGCTTTCGCCGTTGTCAGCCCGACGATGACCCCACCGATAAGTCCAGGACCGCCCGCGGCAGCGATCCCGTCGATGGCGTCGTAGCCGCAGTTGGCCTGCGCCATAGCCCTGGCGATGACGCCGTCCAGCGTCTCTACATGGGCGCGGGCGGCGATCTCCGGCACCACGCCCCCGAACGCGGCATGCTCGCGCACCTGCGAGAGGACCACGTTGGACAAGATCTTGCCGCGACCGTCCTTAAAACGCTCGACAACCGCCGCGGCGGTTTCGTCGCAGGTCGTTTCAATTCCGAGGACGATCATGATTCCTCATCTGAATCCGCCGCTCGGGGCAGGCGAGGTGACGGCACCTTAAATAATAGCTAGTCCTGAGGACAGGACCGACCGCCGGATCCGGCCTAGCATTGCGAGGTTATGTGGTGCAATCCAGAGCGTCCTTGCGCATCGGCACGCGTGGCAGCCCGCTTGCCCTGGTGCAGGCTCGCATGGTGCGCGCCCGCCTCGCGGCGGCGGCCGGGCTCCAGGAAGACGCGATCGAGCTTGTCGTCATCCGTACCACGGGCGACACGATCCAGGATCGGCCGCTCGCCGAAGAGGGCGGCAAAGGACTGTTCACCAAGGAAATCGAGGAGGCACTCCTCGATCAGCGCGTGGATGTGGCCGTGCATTCGGCGAAAGACATGCCGACAGTCTTACCCGGCGGGCTTCTCCTCGCTGCCTGTCTCGAGCGCGAAGATCCGCGTGATGTGCTCATCAGCCGCAAGGCGCGTTCGCTTTCAGAACTGCCGCGCGGCGCGAGCCTCGGCACTTCGTCGCTGCGGCGGCAGGCGATCGCCAAACGTGCACGTCCCGATCTGCGCGTTCTGCCGCTGCGCGGCAATGTCGAAACGCGGCTGCGCAAGCTCGACGCCGGTGAAGTCGATGCGACAATACTTGCATTCGCCGGATTGAAGCGCCTAGGCCTCACCGATCAGGCAGTCGCCATCATGAGCGCCGAGGAATTTCTCCCTGCTGTCGGCCAGGGCGCGATCGGCATCGAGACGCGCGAAGACAACAAAAGCGTGCGCGATATTCTTGTCCGCGTCGATCATGGGGATACCTCGACCGCCATAGCGTGCGAGCGGGCATTTCTCGGAGCACTGGACGGCTCCTGCAAGACTCCGATCGCCGGTCATGCGACGGTGTCGGGGGATGCCGTGCAGTTTCGCGGGTTGATCGCACGTCCCGATGGTGGTGCGGCACACGACATTGCAGGCACCGGTAAACGCAAGGATGCCGCCACCATCGGCGCTGAGGCCGGGCGCGAGCTCAAGCACCGCGCGGGCGCGGGATTCTTCGATTGAGTCATGCGCATCGTTGTCACACGCCCGCAAACCGATGGTGAGCGCACCGCAGCTGCGCTGGAAGCGCTCGGGCACGAGGTGCTGATCGCGCCGTTGATGCGAATTGAGCCGATCGCCGCCGACCTCTCCGGGACCTGGAGCGCAATTGTCATTACCAGCACGAATGCACTGCAGGCGGCTGCTCCCCGATTCAAAAGGCTGCCGGTGTTTGCGGTCGGTGGGCGCACTGCCGAGGCGGCGCGACAGGCGGGATTTGCCACGGTCAGCGCCGCGAACGGAGACACGAAAGATCTCGTACGACTGATCGCGGCACGCACTGCCGGTGCAAAGGCACCTTTACTTTATCTTGCCGGAGAGGACCGCGCCGGCGATCTCGTTGCCGAACTGGCAACGCATGGCATTGGAGCGGAACTGAGAGTCGTCTATCGGGCGGTCGCCGAGCCTTTCCCTCCCGTGCTGGCGGCCGCGCTTGAGGCCGGCGATGTCGATGCCGTGCTGCACTTTTCCCGCCGCAGCGCCGAACTCTTCATTGAAGGTGCCAGGGCGTCGGGTGTCGCCGGCCCGGCGGAGGATGTGCGACATCTTTGTCTGTCGGCTCAAGTTGCCGAGCCACTCGCCGGCGCCAGCCGCATTGCCATCGCCGCCCGCCCCGAAGAAGCAGCCTTGACCGCGCTTTTACGGGCTCAACCGGCTTGATTATTGGCGTGTAAAGACCAATTGCGTTATTTCCTGTCTGGCGGGGTTGATCCGATTCGCTGAAGGAAGCGCGCATGCCCGACAAGCGCACAACTCCGGACCCTGCCGAAGGCGCCAGCCGCCGCAAAAGGCGGGCTCCGACCATCGATCTGACGGCGACCGACGTTTCGGCACCGGCTCCCGAACCCGATGCTCATGCGGCGGAGCCGCCGCGCGGCGAACATCCTTCGGAGACGCCAGAGAGTCCGGAGCGCGACGGCGCAAAGCAATGGAACTGGGTCGCGGCACGCCAGATGTTTTTCGCGGGATTTGGCGGCGCGGTGATCGTTGCACTTTTTTTCTTCGGAGTCTGGCTCGCGGGGCTTGTGCCGGCCCGTTACGCCGGTCCTGTCGATGCGGGGGCGGCTTCGGTTGCGGCGCTCGGTGACCGTCTGGCAAAAATCGAATCTTCCATTGCAAAAATTCCGGCGAGCGATCCGGGCCTTTCCGAGCGGCTGTCGGCGGTCGACAATGCCGTGAAATCGCTCGGCATTGCATTGACGGCGCTCAACAAGCGCAGCGACGAGGTTGCCGCACGTGCCGATGCGGCTGATAAGGCCGTCGTGGAATTGCGCGACAGCGTGCAGGGCCTCACCAGAAATACGTCGTCTGGCCTGTCCCCGGCCGATGTCGAGGGCCTGCAGAAGCGCCTGGCCACGCTTGAACAGGCGGTGAGAAGCACCACCGGCGACACGGCGGCCCGGCTTGCGCTGACGGCCGCCGCGCTGCGGGATGCAGTCGTCCGTGGCGTGCCGTTCACCGCAGAATTTGAGGAAGCACGGGCGCTCGGTGCCGATGAAAAGCATTTGGCGCCGCTTGCTTCATTTGCGGCGAGCGGCGTACCCAGCGCGGCAATTCTGGCGCAGGAATTGCGGGCGTCGATTCCGGCTCTGGCTAAAGCGTCGGATGCACATGCGCCGAGCGGCGATTTTCTGGATCGGTTGCAGGCCAATGCCAGTAAGCTCGTCCGTATTCGACCGGTGGGCACGCCCGCGGGCGACGATCCCTCGGCCGTGCTGGCGCGTATCGAGGTTGAGACGGGCCATGCCGACATCGACGGCGCGCTATCCGATCTGGGGAAGCTCGATGCGACAACGCGGGCGTTGGTACGCGACTGGATCGCCAAGGCGCAGTCACGGCAGGCGGCAATAACAGCCGCTCGCCGATTCGCTGCCGACACAATGCACGCGCTCGCCAAGCGATGAGGCCGGGATGATCCGGATCGTCCTGTTTCTGATTTCGGTTTTGGTCATTGCCTGGGGATTTGCCTGGGTTGCCGATCGCCCCGGCGAGATTGCCATCACCTGGTTGGGATATCGCGTCGAATCTTCAGTGATCGTGGCCGCCGTCGCTGTTGCAGCCTTCGTACTTGTCGCGATGGCGATTTTGGCGATCGTGCGTGCGATTTTTCATTCGCCCGAGCAGGTCTCGCTGTTCTTGCGCCATCGGCGCGCCATCAAGGGCTACCTTGCGGTAAGCCGCGGCCTGATCGCAGTCGGCGCCGGCGACCTGAGCCTGGCGCGACGGTCGGCCGATGATGCGGCGCGGCTTTCGCCGGGCGATCCGCTCGCGCTGCTGCTGACCGCGCAATCTGCACAGATGGCGGGCGACAGTGTCACGGCCGAGCGTGCCTTCCGCGCCATGAGCGCGCGCGACGATACGAAGCTGCTCGGGCTTCGCGGTCTCTACATCGAGGCGCAACGTCGCAACGATGTGAATGCAGCGCGGCTCGCGGCTGAGGAAGCCGCAAAGGCGCAACCCGGCGTGGTGTGGGCGGGTCTGGCCCTACTGGAATACCATTGTGCCGCAAAGGACTGGTCCGGCGCGCTGGACGCGCTTGATCACATGAAAAGCGCGCTGGAGAAGCCTGATTACCGACGCAAGCGCGCAGTCCTGCTGGTTGCGCGCGCGCAGGCACTCGAGGACATCGATCGCGATACGTCGCGCGCTCTCGTGCTCGAATCCGTCAAGCTCGCGCCCGATCTGGTCCCGGCGGCGGCACTTGCCGGCCGGCGGCTCTCGGAAGCAGGCGACGTTCGCAAAGCCCGGAAAATTCTGGAAGCGGCCTGGGTCATTAGTCCGCACCCTGACATCGCTGAGAGTTATGCGAATGTTCGACTTGGCGACAGCGCGCGCGAGCGGCTGACACGCATGCAAAAACTTGCAGAGAAGGTGCCGGGGCAGCTGGAGGGGGCGCTGGCGGTAGCACGTGCGGCGCTCGATGCGCGCGAATTTGCAACCGCGCGCGCGGCCCTCGCGCCATATCTCTCGGTGCCGACGCGCCGCATCGCCACGCTGATGGCAGAAATCGAGGAGGCGGACCAGGGCGACCAAGGACGCGTGCGCGAATGGATGTCGCGGGCGATGCGTGCGTCCGGCGACCCGGCGTGGACGGTCGATGGCGTGGTCTCGGAGCATTGGCTGCCGGTGGCGCCGAACGGAAAGCTTGACGGATTTGAATGGAAAGTTCCCCTGGCGGAGATCGGCGACACGAGGCCAGTGATCGAAGCTGCGCCTCCCGCCGTTGAAGCGATCACGCACCGGGCGCCGGAACCAAAGCCGGACACGTCGTTCGCGGTGCTTTCACCCAAAGCCGCCACATCGAAGCCACCGGTCAAGCGAAAGCCGGTCGAGCCTGTGATTCCGCTGGTGCACGCGCCGGATGATCCTGGCCTGGACCCGGGTCCCGACGGTGACCCACTGCCCGAAGTGGCGGCGTCACGCGAGAGCGTTGGCTGGCATTGGCTGCGCAGGTTGTTCCGCTGATCACCCGATAGAGGCCGTATTGCTTGCCAATTGTGGGCTGCATCGATATCAGTGGCGCGGTTTTCAGCCGGCGTAGCTCAGCGGTAGAGCATCCGCTTCGTAAGCGGGTGGTCGGGGGTTCAAATCCCTCCGCCGGCACCATTTTTCGCCTTGTCCAGCTCGTTGACGCCACTCCCGTATTGGGTTCGGCCAGGTAAATTGGGCGAACTTCGTGCGCGCGCACAATTGCTTGAAATGGTGTGGTAATTTATGATCGTCCGACGTGGATGGGGCTGGGGCGTCTACAGGTGTGCGGAATAAGACCTGTCATTCTCCTGCACCGATACGTAAGATATTGCGCAGAGGGATCAGTCACTTCGCCTGTAGAGCAGCTCCATGGCCAGACCAGCCGTCATTCTCGTTGGCGCCGATAAAGGTGGCGTTGGTAAGACGACCGTCGCCCGTACCTTGATCGATTACTTTGGCGCGCATCAGACGCCAACCCGCGCCTTCGATACGGAGGCGCCGCGGGGCACGCTCAAGCGCTTTCATCCCGACCTGACCGAGGTGGTCGATGTGACCTCGGTCTCGGATCAGATGAAGATTTTCGACACGCTGGGCAGCGCCGACGCCAAAGTGACGGTTATCGATGTGCGCGCCGGCCTGCTGTCATCGACGCTTCAGGCGCTGACCGAGATCGGCTTCCTGGAGTCGGCGAAGAAGGGCCAGATTACCTTCGCGGTGTTTCACATCCTCGGACCCTCGATTGCTTCGCTTGAGGAGATCGCCGAGACGGCACGCGTTGTCGGCGACGCCAACTACTTCCTGGTCAAGAATTTCGTGAACAACACGACGTTCTTCGAGTGGGACCCGGCGACGTACAATTCATACTTCAAGAAGATCAAGGGCGCCGAAGAGATCACGATTCCGAAGCTCAACGAAATGGCCTACGAGCAGGTGGAAGTGGCGAGCGTGCCGTTCGTTTCGTTTGTCGGTAATAAGGGACCGAAAGGCGAAGCGGCAAACTATTCATTCGTTCTTCGGGGCTACGTGCGTCATTGGCTTGGCAACGTCTGGGGTGAATTCGACAAGGTGAAACTGGTCGATCTTGTCTCGCCGAAGATGGAAAGCAACGTCCGTCAAGTCGCCGGCTAACATCGATCAAAGTCGCGCCGGGTCAGTGCGCGGCGTCCGGTCAGGTGATGTCATTTCGCAACTCCATCACCATTGTCACATCGCCGCGCCCGCGCGTAGGAAAAACGCTGGTCGCGCGGCTGCTGACCGACTTTCATCTGAATGAGAACCGCAAAGTTGTCGCGTTCGACCTCAATTCAGGCGAACGAACGCTTTCGCAATTTATGCCCGAACAGACCGTTGCGGCTTCCGTTCGCGATGTGAACGGACAGATGGCTCTGTTCGACAGGCTTGTCACCGGCGATGACACGACCAAGATCATCGATCTGGGGCATGAATCGTATGAATCTTTTTTTACGCTGGCGCATCAGATCGACTTCACCGAGGAAGCCCGGCAACGGTCGATTGCCGTTGCGATCCTGTTCATGGTGACGCCCGACCAGACGTCGGTTACCGCATACCGAAACCTGCGAGACCGGTTTGCGCGGGCGATGCTGGTGCCGTTGCACAATGAAATGCTCGGATCGGCGCAGCATCGCGACAAGTATCCGACTTCCGGCGGCGGCGCGCTGACAGTCAAACTACCGGCGCTGGCTCCGGGACTGCGCAAATTGATCGACAGCCCGCCATTCTCATTCGCAAATTCGAATATGGCCAATGCGACGGATATCCCGCTTGATGCGCACATCGAATTGCAACGCTGGTTACGTCGAATTTATCTCGAATTCCGGGAGGTCGATTTGCGCCTTCTACTGGCCGATTTGAGCTCATCGATCCGGTTTGGGTCATAAACTCACCCGGTTCCGCGGAGTTTTCCCCGCCAGCCTGCCCTCCAAAAAAAGTTGGGAACGCCGGCCGGTCTGACGCGTTTGTCTCGCCAGACTTCTCTGCGTTTGCAATCGGGCTCCAGGAGGTACGCCATGTGGCTCACGCTGTTTTGCGTCGTCATCAGCATCTCCCTCGGCCTCGCCTTGGGGGCGATGGTTGTCGATGCCTTCGAGAAGAACGCTCGGCCTTGAACACGGATCAGTGGGAAAAGGCGCAGGCGGCCGGAGGGCCGCCTGTTTTTTGCCTGAGCAGGCATCCTGGAACTTTGCAATAATGCCGGTATGCCGCCGCCGATAATGCTGTCGAGGCGCTTCGCGCCTCTGTTTTGGTGCCAGTTCTTCGCGGCCTTCAATGACAATTTTCTCAAGACCGCTCTGGTCTTTGTCATCCTGTTCCATTTGAACCCGCGCGATGCCGAAGTTCTCATCACGCTTGCGGGCGCAATATTCATCGCGCCTTATTTTTTTCTGTCCGCGCTCGGCGGTGAGCTAGCCGACCGCTACGACAAGGCGCGGGTCGCTCAACGCTTGAAATTCATCGAAATCTTTGTAGCCGCGCTTGCTGCGTGGGGATACGTACAGGTTTCGTTGCCGCTGTTATACGGCGCGCTGCTCGGGTTCGGCGTCCTCGCGGCGCTGTTTGGCCCCATCAAGTACGGAATTCTCCCGGACCATCTGCGGCGCGAGCAATTGCCGACCGGCAATGCGCTGGTTGAAGGCGCCACCTTTGTTGCCATCCTTTTGGGGACTATTGCCGGCGGCCTCGCTGCACGCGGCGAAGGAAGGCACGTTCTCTTTGCGACATTGGTCATGGGTTTTGCGATCGCGTGCTGGCTGTCGGCGCGGCTGATCCCGGCGACCGGCGAGGCCGCGCCGGGCCTCAGGATCTCAGCCAATATTGCCGCGTCAACAACCGCCATGATCCGCCATTTGCGTGCCGATCCGCGGTTATGGTGGGGTGCGATGGTGACGAGTTGGTTCTGGCTGGTCGGTATTATTGTGTTGTCACTGTTGCCGCCGATGATCAAGACCCTCATCGGCGGGAACGAAGACACGGTCACCGCGTATCTTGCGATATTCACGATTGCGGTTGGCGCCGGCTCCGGTCTTGCCGCGGCAATCGCGCGTGGCCGGATTGTGCTAACAACGACCCTTGTCGGTGCCCTGCTGCTGGGCATCTTTGCGATTGATCTCGGCGTGGCGACACTTGGCACAACGCCGATTGTGATGCCGCAAGGGCCAGCCGCGGTCTTTGCATCGGCACTTGGGGTTCGCACGGCCGTGGATCTGTGCGGTCTCGCAGTTGCGGGCGGCCTTTTTATCGTGCCGGCTTTTTCCGCGGTGCAGGCGTGGAGCGGCGTGGATTACCGCGCGCGCACCATCGCTGCGGTCAATGTGCTCAACGCGGCATTCATGACCGGTGCGACAATCCTCGTGGCAACAATGCAGAAATTCGGGGCGACCATCCCGGCGCTGTTTTTGCTGATCGGTGCGATGACGCTTCTGGTCGCGCTGGCGATCTGGAAGACGATGCCGAAATCCGAATAGTTCATTTCCGCATCTTCAACACGCGATCGACCATCTCCCCGGCGACGCCGAGATAATTCGCCGGATCGACCAGCTTTTCCAGCTTCTTGCGGTCGGCGTGCCTGGCGATCTCCTTGTTCTCCGCGAGCAGATCGATCAGGGGCCGTCCGGTTTTCACAACCTCGCGGCAGATATCGTAGACGAGATCGTGTGCCTTGTTGCGGCCGAGATCTGCGCCAAGGCCCATCATCACCGCTTCCGACATGATCAATCCGTTGGTGATACCGAGATTTTCCCGCATCTTTTTCTCGTTGACCTGCAGGCCTTCGGCAAGGAAGCGCGTCTGCGCCAGCGCGCCCGCCGACAACATGAAGATTTCCGGCAGAGCGATCCATTCGATTTCCCAGGGCCCTGTCGCGCGCTCGTGGTCCTCGACCTGCGCCTCGAGCAGGGCGGCGGCAAGCTGGCGTACCATTGCAGTCTGCGCGGTGATGTAAACCGATGAAATCGGGTTCCGCTTCTGCGGCATTGTCGATGATGAGCCGCGGCCGGCGTGAAACGGCTCGTAGACCTCCTCAACTTCGGTCTGCATCAAAAGCTTCACATCGAATGCGATCTTGCCGCAGCTTCCGGTGACGAGTCCGAGAAAACATCCCACCTCTGCGATGCGGTCGCGCACCGTGTGCCAGGAAATCTCCGGTCGGCCGAGCTTGAGCTCCTTCATCAGCTCGTCCTGCACCTTCAGGCCATCCTTGCCGAGCGAGGACAGTGTTCCGGCGGCGCCGCCGAATTCGCCGACAAGTACGCGCGGCTTCATTTCCTTGAGCCGTTGCTTGTGCCGCTCGAATGCGGCCAGCATCGTCGCCATCTTGTATCCAAAGGTGATCGGCACGGCCTGCTGCAGATTGCTTCGCCCCGCCATCGGCGTATCGCGGTACTTTTTCGCAAGCGAAGCAAGGGCATCGCAAATTCCTTCGATGTCCTTCTCGACAATCACGAGCGCCTCGCGAATTTGCATGATCGTGGCAGTGTCGGTGATGTCCTGGGTGGTGGCGCCCCAATGCGACCATTCCCCGAGCCCGTCCTTGCAGAGCTTCACGAGCTGCTGGACGACGGGCAGAACCGGATAGCCGATCTTCTCGGTGGCCTCCTTCAGTTTTGCCATGTCGATCTTGTCGGCCGAACAGTGGCGGACGATCTCAGCGGCGGCTTCCTTCGGAATAATGCCGAGCCTGGCCTGCGCGCGCGCAAGCGCGGCTTCGAAATCGAGATATTTCTGCACCCGACTTTCGTCCGAAAAGACATTCCGCATCGCTTCTGTCGTGAAGATGTCGCGGAATACAGCGGAATCGAGGATCGTTGAGGGCATCCGATATTCTCCTGTCGGTTGCACGTTAGCCGTTCGGCCCGCCCGATCAAGCGCATGTCGCGGCCTGGTGTCGCGCGCACGCGCCGTTGCGGCCATGTGAGCGCATTGCTACGCTGATTCAAACGACTTCAAACAAATATAGCGGGAGGTTCAGCCATGCCGATGTCCATTGATCGTCGCCGGTTGCTTGGCGGCAGCGCAGCTATTGGTTTGGCCGGCGCATTTCCGCGCCGTCTGCGCGCACAGGAACCGCGCACGAAGATTCGTGTCGGCCTGGTGCGATTGATCTCGTCGGGCCCCATCTTCATCGCCGAGGCAAAGAACTATTTCGAAAAGGTCAATCTCGACGTCGAGCTGAAATATTTTGCGGACGGCGCGCTCGCCATGCCGGCGCTCGTTGCCGGCGAGCTCGACCTCACTGCCTCTACGCTCAACGCGGGCCTGTTCAACGCGGTCGCGAAAGGCGCGCCCTACAAGCTGATCCTCGATCGGGGAATTGAGAGGCCCGGCTCGGGCTCGATGACGATTGTTGCCAGCAATGCGATGCACGAGGCCGGTTACACCTCGACCGACAAAGCCAAATTGCTCAAAGGCAAGAAGATCGCCATCCAGGCGCCCGGCAGCATCGATCAGTATCTGTTCGGCCGCGCTGCCGAAAAGGCAGGCCTCGACCCGATCCACGACCTCAACTGGTCGAGCGGCATGCCTTATCCCGACATGATCAAGCTGATGGGTGCAGGGCAGGCTGACGCAGCGAACATTCCGGTACCGCTCGCCTATCTCGCCGAAAAGAACAATGTCGGAAAAATCATCGGCGCCGGTTCCGACATCGAGCCCAATGCCCAACTTGCCTGCTGGGTCATGTCCTCGAAATTCCTTGCGGAAAACAAATCGGCGGCCGTGCGCTTCGCAATGGTGCACACCCATGCCGGCCGTTTGTTCAACAAGGCGGCAGCGGCGAAGGATGCCGACGTGATCAAGATTATCTCGGATGCCACCAAGGTGCCGGCGCCCTTGATCGAGCGCGCAGCGCCACGCTGGACCTGGTTCGACGAGAAAGGAATGCCCAATGTCGAATCCTGCGTCGAGCAGGGCAAGTTCTGGAACAAGATCAAGCTGGTGAACGCTACGGTGACGAAAGACCAGCTGTTTGACTTGTCGCCGGCGACCGAGGCCGATGCGAGGTTGAGCAAGAACAATCCGTTTACCTGATTGCCGCGAAATTATGCCGGCGGTTGCGATCGAGTTCGACGATATTGGGCTGACGTTCGCGCCGGCGTCCACTGCGCCTACGATTGCACTCGAAGCGGTCAGCTGCGGTTTTGAGCCCGGCAAGGTGACCGCGCTGATCGGCCCCAGCGGTTGCGGCAAGAGCACGCTGTTGCAGATCGCGCGCGGCTTCCTTGAACCAACGCGCGGAACATTGCGCTTTCTTGAACGTGCAAACGGCAAAGCGACGGCGCGGCCGGCAATGTCCACGGTATGGCAGGCTTTCAACCTGTTCCCGTGGCTTACCGTCACCGACAATGTCGCCTTTGGCCTCGATCTGGCCGGTATTGCAAAGGGCGAGCGCGATACGCGGGCGCGGCGTGCAATAGCCGCGGTCGATCTCACCGGCTTTGAAGATCGTTATCCGCGTCAACTGTCCGGCGGCATGCGTCAGCGTGTGGGGCTTGCCCGTGCGCTTGTGATGGAGCCGGAGGTGCTCCTGCTCGACGAGCCGTTCGGCGCGCTCGACGCGCAGACGAGGCTTGTCCTCCAGGAACAACTGGCGCGGCTGGTGGAAACCAGCGGAACCACCGCGATCCTGGTTACGCACTCAATCGAGGAGGCGATCCTGCTTGCCGATACGATTTTGGTGATGACGGCACGGCCGGGCCGTATCGCTGCGCGCATCGGGGTCGAGTTGCCGCGGCCACGCAGTGTTGCAACCACACGCGATCCCGGCTTTTCGGCATTGTTTGACCGGATCTACGAGTTGCTGCGTGATGAAGTCATGCGGGCGATGGTCGGCGGGCAGGGGGAAGCCCAATGAGCGTATCGCCCGTTGCAAAAGACGATGCGCCCGCGCGGACAAAGGCCGGCTACGCACTGCTCGACGATCCGCGCGTGCTTGGCTGGGGTTCGATCGTCCTGGTGCTGGTCGCATGGGAGCTGACCGCGCGTCTGTTCAATGTCTCGGCGCTGTATTTGCCGCGGCCTTCGCAGATCGTCGTCGCACTGGTCACGTTGTTCGGAAGCGGGGGCCTTGCCTACGATCTCGGCGTCACGCTGTGGCGCATTTTTGCGGGCTTTGCCATCGCCTTGGTGAGCGGAACGTTGCTCGGGCTCTGGATCGCAACCTCTTTTCGCGCACGTGCGGTGGCGGACATGTTTATTGCCGCGCTTTATCCGCTTCCGAAAATCACGCTCATTCCGCTGCTGATTATCTGGCTCGGGACAGGCGGGCCGTTCATGCTCACGATCAGCTTTCTCGGCGCCATTTTCCCCATCGTGATCAATACCGTTCTCGGCGTCAGCCAATGTGATCCGGGTCTTGTGCTCGCCGCGCGCGATCTCGGCGCCAAATCTCAGCAGATCATGCGGCGCGTGCTCTTGCCGAGCGCCATCCCGTCGATCTTTGCGGGCGTGCGCCTCGGGCTGGGCGTTTCGATCATCCTGGTGGTCGCAGCCGAAATGGTCGTCGGAAAGGCCGGGCTGGGCGCACGGCTGTATCTCGCCGGACAGATCCTGGAAACCGAGCAGGTATTTGCCATACTGATTGTGCTGGCGATGTTGGGTATCATCGTGACCAAAGTTCAGGATGCGGTCGACGCCGCGCTCGGCAATTGGCGCGTCGACTGACGAATCGCGGAAATCGGAAGGAGTGCTCACATGACTGTTATGACAAAGCCGGAAAAAACGTTTCGTCTCGATGCCGTGCATCCGAAGCCGGAAGAGGCACACACGATGCCTTATGCGCCGGCCATCCATATTGTCGGCGCATGTGATCTGATGTTCGTTTCAGGCGCGACGTCGTCGCCGCTATATCACAAACACCCGCACGTCGATGAAGAGCATGTGCAGCCGCACGCGATCGAGGAGCAGACCGAGCGCGCGATGGCTTCGATCAAGTCAATCCTCGACCATGTCGGCGCCAGCTGGCGCGACGTCGTGAAGATTACGAAGTATCTGACCGATTTTCGCGACGCCGATGCCATGCATCGCACCATGGGCAAGTATTTCGGCGACTGGCGGCCGGCCAGCACGACGGTCTGCATCAACCAGCTGTCGTCTCCGGGCGCGCGCGTCGAGCTTGACATGATCGTCGCACTGCCCAAGAAGGCGACGTGACGCTTCCTCCGCATCTCGCACGCATCGTCGAAGCCGAATATCCGCGTTTCTCCGAACAGGAGATGACTCGTCGTCGTGCGGCCGTTGAAGCGCTGCTGATGCAGGCCGAATGCGACCATCTGGTGTTTTACGGCGCCAATCGTTTCGGCTCGGCCGTGCAATGGCTGACGCAATGGCCGGTGACCGCCGAGGCCGTCGGAGTGCTTACGCCGCGCGAGCGCGACGCGCTGTTCGTGCAATATGTCAATCATGCGCCGCAAGCCGGCATTCTTGCCGACAAGGCCGATGTGGCCTGGGGCGGCGAGTCGTCAATTGTTGCGGCGATAAAGACGCTCGAACGGCGTGGTGCCCGTGCTGACCGAATCGCGACGCTTGGGCCTATGACGGCCGACCAGCACGGGGCGCTGTCGGCAAAATTTGGAACGCTCAAGAGCCTCAACCGCGACTACATCCGGCTACGGCAAGTGAAATCAGCCGAGGAGCTCGACTGGTTGCGGATCGGTGCGCACTTCAGCGATCTCGGCATGACGGCGCTGCGCGACGGCGTGAAGCCCGGGCTGAACGAAAGGGAACTTGGCGATGTGGTCGAGCGCGCCTACATTCGGTACGGGGCCGTTCACGTCATTCACTACTTCGGAGTCACGTCGATGCAGGCGCCCGACCTGGGCGTGCCACGCCAGTTTCCGCGCATGCGGCGCGTTCAACCGGGCGACGTCGTGGTGGCGGAGATCACCGCGGCGTTCTGGGATCATCCGGGTCAGGTGCTCCGCAGTTTTGCGCTCGACGACCCGAGCAAGCTCTATCGCGACCTGCATGCGACGGCGGATGCTGCCTTTGATGCGATTGCGTCGGTGCTCAAGGCCGGCGCGACTCCGGCGCAGGTTATCGAAGCTTCCGCTGTCATCGAAGATGCCGGCTTCACGATCATCGACGACCTTCTGCACGGCTACGGCGGAGGCTATTTACCGCCAATTCTCGGCAGCAAAAGCCGTCCGGCGGGGCCGGTGCCGGACGTCCCGTTCCGCGCCGGGCAGACGGTCGTGATTCAGCCCAACGTGGTGACGCGCGACGGGAAGGCCGGTGTGCAGACCGGCGAGATGGTCTTGATCACCGCCACTGGAATCGAGCGGATGCATTCATTGCTGCGCGGTTTCCAGATTATTTAAGCTGTTCCGTCATCCAGTCCGCACTTTGCGACCGCCAGCGGTAGGCGCGGTTGGTCGCGATATGGTTGCCATCCTCGATCATCATCAGTTCGACCGGGCCTTTCGCTTCGCGTGCGAGGCGCTCGGCATCCTTTGCCGGCACGATGCGATCGAGCCGGCCGTTCACAATGAAAAGCGGGCAGGTAATGTTTTGCGCGAC
>DASSRJ010000054.1:0-21574 GCA_035701845.1 Pseudolabrys sp.
TCCCCGTCCGCACGGCCGGCAAAGATGAACAAGCCTCTTCGGTGACCCGCGCCGGTGGTGGAGGCCGGCAGAGACCAAGGAAGCCCGATCGTCGTTGCTTTAAGCCGCGTCCCCTGCTGAGAGCAGAGTGTGCTGGTTTCGCCTCCAGCTGCCGGTCAGATTTCTTGGAGAGGTTTTGGCTTCTCTCTCCAGGCGGCTGGCGGGCCTCTTGTCCCGCTACCTACCGACCGACACACGGCCACAGGCACGTGCGAAATTGGGCACAACGGAAATAAGTAATTTTGCCGAGTCATGCAAGCGAATAGTTCGCCGCATCAAAAAACTTTCTTAACTTTTTCTTTCGGAGCCTGACGTGTGCAGCTCAGTGGCGAGCGGTGAACGGCTCGATGCGATGCGCGGCGCGGATGAACTGAATCATGACGGTGAGGCCGCAGAGCACGAACACGACGTCGAGCACGCGCGCGCCGATGTTGCCGAGATCAAACAAGGTGGCGATCGCCCATGAGCCGGCGAAGGCTGCGCCGAACACCTCGGCGCCGATCAGGATGGCTGCGCTGATCACGGTGATGACGTTGAGCCAAACGATGCGTCGTTCCTGGGCCATGATGATCTCCTTGCGGTCGCAATGTCACCGAATCCGGTTGCTGAATCAAGTCCATAGCGGCTCTCGGTCAGTGGCTGAGTCTTGATTTTGCTCATGGCGGCGGTGGCTGTTTGGTCAAAGGTTAATGGATGGACGTTCTCAGAGCGCTCAAGGTCGTCCGGCCCTTCCTCGCCGGCCTCGCCGCTTCCGGTTTGCTGGCGGGCATCGCCGCGAAGGTCGCCGGGCGGGACGAAGCGGCAGCCGCCGTCTGGGCGGCAGCGACGCTGCCGGTGCTGATTGCGTTGCTGGTCGAAATTGTGACCAGTCTGCGGCGAGGAGAAGTCGGGCTCGATATCATCGCCGGCCTTTCGATGGCCACGGCACTGATCTTTGGCGAGAACCTCGCGGCTGCCATCGTGGCCCTGATGTATGCCGGCGGCCAATATCTCGAAGCCTATGCTGAAAGGGCGGCCCGCCGCGAGATGACGGCGCTGCTGTCGCGGGTGCCGCGTACGGCGATCCGGCACCAGGACAGCCAGCTGGAAGAAGTTGCCGTCGACCTCATCTCGCCCGGGGATCGGCTGCTGATACGGCGCGGGGATGTCGTTCCCGTCGATGGCACCGTGGTCGCAGGCGTTGGCGTCCTCGACCAGTCCGCCCTGACCGGCGAGTCGCTCCCGGTCAAGGCAAAGCAAGGCGAGGCGGTCCTCAGCGGTTCTACAAATGCCGGCGAGGCGTTCGACATGACGGCTGCACGGCCCGCTGCGGAGAGCACCTATGCCGGAATCGTCAGGCTTGTCGAAGATGCCCAACGCTCGCGGGCGCCGATGTCGCGCCTGGCCGATCGGTACGCAATCCTGTTTCTGGCTCTCACTGTCACGCTTGCCGGCGCGGCCTGGTGGCTCAGCGGAGACCCGATCAGGGCGGTCGCGGTGCTGGTGGTGGCAACGCCTTGTCCGCTGATCCTGGCGGTGCCGGTGGCGATCATCTCGGGCCTCTCGCGTGCCGCGAAGGTCGGGATTCTGATCAAGGGCGGGAAGGCCATCGAAACGCTGGCACGCGTGCGCTCGGTGGTCATCGACAAGACCGGAACCCTCACGATCGGGAAGGCAAGAATCATTGCCGCGCACGTCGATACGGGCATCGGCGCGGATGAGCTCCTGCGGATCGCGGCCTCTCTCGATCAGGCATCGAAGCACGTGATCGCGCAAACGATTGTCGACGAGGCTCGTAACAGGGGATTGCAACTCACGGTGCCTGCCGATGTCGTGGAAACGCCCGGCGAAGGTGTTGTGGGCCGGGTCGAAGACCGCAGGGTCGCCGTCGGCGGCCTTCATTTTGTCGCAGGCAAGGTCGCCAGAGACGGCGCTTCGCTCCTGCCGCAGGATCGTCCGCCTGGAGCACTGGCTGTTGCCGTGGGCATCGACGGGCGATTGTCGGGTGTGTTGATCCTTGCGGACGAACTGCGCGCGGGAACCGAAGCGATGCTGCGCGAGCTGCGGGCCATGGGCATCGAGCGCATTGTCCTGGCGACCGGCGACCGGCATGAGGTTGCCCGTTTCATTGCCACGGGCCTTTCGCTTGATCTCGTCCGCTCTGAACTGACGCCCGACCAGAAGATTCTGGTGGTCTTGGCAGAGCGCAAGAATGGCCCGGTAATGATGGTCGGCGACGGGGTGAACGACGCGCCGGCGCTTGCTGCGGCCGACGTGGGCGTGGCGATGGGCGCAAAAGGAGCCGCCGCTTCCGCCCAGGCTGCCGACGTGGTGCTGCTGGTCGATCAACTCGACCGAATTCTGCCGGCGATCAAAATTGCACGGCGTTCACGCCTGATTGCCTTACAGAGCGTCGTCGCCGGTATCGGCTTGTCGGCGCTGGCCATGGTGGCCGCGTCGTTCGGGCTGCTGGCGCCCGCCGAAGGAGCTGTGATTCAGGAGGTGATCGACGTGGCGGTTATTTTCAACGCGCTCCGGGCACTGCGCGGCTGATGTGGTTGACTACTGTCGTGACGGTGCATCTGTTAGTGCTAGCCTGTCATCTTCCTCGCTGAACGGAATACTGAGGTTCGACAATGCGTCGCTCGATGCTCGCTATCGCTATGCCGCTCGTGTTACTCGTCGTTGCCGGCGACGCGGCTGTTGCCCAAACCGATTTGACCCGGGCGGACCGGCGGGTATTGCGCCAACAGGATGAACAAGAATGCCTCCGGCGGGCGGCGCACCAGGATATTCTCAAGCGCAACAAAGCGGATTTCGTACGGAAATGCATGGCGGATCGACAGGGTGAACGTAAAGCCGCGGAGAGAAAAGAGGCGGCCGAGCAGCGCCGGATCAAGCGGGGAATGGCAGTGGAAGAGTGGATCGAGATCCAGAAAGTCCGGAATCAGGAACGGCGTCAGCAGCTGGAGCAGCAGGCCGCCAAACGCGCCGAATGCAATAAGCAGGCAAACGAACAGAAGCTCCGGCTGCGGGACCGGAGGAACTTCATCAAAAACTGCGCCGGCATGTAGCTCGTTCGCCCCGTTCCGAGTCGCGCCTCAGAATATCAGGGCTATATACGCCGGTGAGACATTCGCGAATGCCATCAACTGCGATGCAAAACCCCCTGCTGTCTGAATGGACCGGAGCGCTCGAGCTGCCACCATTTGGGGCTATCAGGCCCCATCATTTTCGCCCCGCATTTGACCGCGCCTTGGCCGATCACCGTGCCGAGATCGACGCTATCGCCACAAATTCGGCTGCTCCGGATTTCGAGAATACGATCGCCGCGCTCGAGCGGAGCGGCCGCGCCCTCGAGCGCGTTGCGAGCGTTTTCTTCGTGCTGGCCGGCGCGGATACGTCGGACGAGATCGAAGCCATCGAGCGGGACATCTCGCCACTGTTGGCGCGTCATAACAACGCGCTTTACCTGAACCGTGATATCTACGCGCGAATTGCCGGCCTCTACACCAGACGCGATGGGCTTTCGCTCGACGCCGAGCAGGCTCGCGCGCTGGAGCGCTATCACACGCGGTTCGTGCGCTCCGGCGCGGCAATTGAGAAGCCGGCGCGGGATCGACTCGCCGTAATTAATGAGCGCCTGGCAAGCCTCGGAACCCAATTCGGTCAGAACGTCCTCTCGGACGAGAAGTCATTCGTGATGGTCCTTGAAGAGAGCGACCTTGCCGGGCTTCCGGACTTTGCCATCGCGGCAGCGCGGGCCGCCGCCGATGAGCGTGGCCATTCCGGCAAATACGTTATTACCCTGGCACGATCGTCCGTCGAAACCTTCCTTCAGTTCTCTTCTCGGCGCGACCTACGTGAAAAAGCTTTCCTGGCTTGGACCGCACGAGGGGAAAACGGCGGCGAGACGGACAATCGCGCCCTGATTGCCGAAATGGTGGCGCTGCGCGCGGAACGCGCAAAGTTGCTGGGCTTCACAAACTTCGCCGACTACCGTCTCGATGACCAGATGGCCAAGACGCCGCAGGCGGCCCGCAATCTGCTTGATGACGTCTGGAGCAGGGCGCGCACAAAGGCGGCTGCCGAGCGCGATGCGCTTCAGGCAATGATTACCGAAGAAGGCGGAAACTTCGCGCTCGCGGCGCACGACTGGCGCTACTACGCCGAGAGGCTTCGCAAGGCCCGCTACGATCTCGACGAGGCCGAGATCAAGCCGTACTTCCAGCTTGAGAACATGATTGAGGCGGCATTCGAGACCGCCCACCGGCTGTTCGGGCTGTCGTTCAAGCCCGTCGAAACAGTTCTTTATCATCCGGACGCCCGCGCCTGGAACGTGAGGGATGCCAGGGGGAATCATGTCGCATTGTTCATCGGCGACTATTTCGCGCGCCCTTCCAAGCACAGCGGCGCCTGGATGACATCGCTGCGCGGTCAGGAGAAGCTTACGGGCGATGTTCGGCCGATCGTTCTCAATGTCTGCAATTTTTCGAAGCCGGCGTCCGGCGAGCCTGCCTTGCTGTCGTTCGACGACGCCCACACGCTCTTCCACGAATTTGGTCACGCTCTGCATGGGATGCTGTCCGACGTAACCTATCCGCTCATTGCCGGCACCGCCGTGCCCAGCGATTTCGTCGAACTGCCGTCTCAGCTCTATGAGCACTGGCTCGAGGTGCCGGAGATCCTGCAGAAGTACGCATTACACGCGCGCACCGGCGAGCCGATGCCGAAAGCTCTGCTCGATCGTTTGCTGGCGACGCGTACCTTCAACCAGGGCTTTGCTACGATCGAATACACCGCCTGTGCCCTGGTCGATCTCGATCTGCATTCGTTGCCGGATGCGGCTGCGCTCGATGTCGCGGCTTTCGAGCGTAAGGATCTCGAGCGCATCGCGATGCCGCCTGAGATTGTGATGCGGCATCGGCTTCCGCATTTTCAGCACTTGTTCTCCGGTGGAGGCTATGCCGCCGGCTACTATTCGTATATGTGGTCAGAAGTCCTCGATGCCGATGCGTTTGCGGCATTCGAGGAAACCGGGAATGTGTTCGATCCGGCGACGGCCAAGCGATTGCATGACTACATTTACAGCGCGGGAAACCGGCGTGATGCCGCTGACGCGTACAAAGCCTTCCGCGGCCGGCTGCCCACGGTCGATGCCTTGTTGAAGAAGCGTGGTCTTCTGGACGCGTCCACGAATGTGCTTTGAGCCCAACCAAGACCGCGAATGTAATTGCTTGCAAAACGTCCGGCAGACCCAATGACCTTGCATAGCGCAGGCCATCGCCGCGGCGTTGTGGCCGCGCCGCATGCGGCCACCGTTGAGGACGGGCGCGCAATTCTCGCCGAAGGCGGCAATGCGATTGAAGCGATGCTTGCGATGGCGGCATCCATCGCGGCGGTCTATCCGCACATGAATCACATTGGCGGCGACGGCTTCTGGCTGATCCGGGAGCCGTCCGGCCGCGTGCGGGCGTTGATGGGCGCCGGGCGGGCAGGCGCCAAGGCCACGCCCCGGCTTTATCGTGATGCCGGTTACGATGAAATTCCGGCACGCGGGCCGCTCGCCGCGCTGACGGTGCCCGGCGCGGTCGCCGCATGGATGCTCGCCGCGGACGCCGCCAAAGCGCACGGCGGCAAGATGCCACTCGATTTGCTGCTTGCGCCCGCCATCAAGCATGCGAGCGGCGGATATGTCGTCACCCGCAGCCAGGCACGGCTGACGGCCGAAAAACTTCCGGAAATGGACAAGGCCGTCGGCTTCAGGAATGCATTTCTGTTCGACGGCAAAGTCCCCGAGATCGGCGCGCGGCTGAAGCAGACGGCGTTTGCCGCAACGCTTGAGCAGCTTGCCCGTGCGGGGCTTGATGATTTTTACCGTGGCGACATCGGGCGCGAGATCGCGGCCGATCTCGATCGTATCGGGTGTCCCGTGACGCGCGACGATCTGGAAAGCTATCGCGCGATTGTGGATGAGCCGCTCAGCGTCGCGACGCAAGCGGGCACACTCTACAACGCTCCGCCTCCGACCCAGGGCCTGGCGTCGCTGATCATCCTTGCGCTGTTCGAACGTCTTCGTGTCAACCGGGCTGAAAGCTTCGAACACGTGCATGGTATTGTCGAAGCAACCAAACGCGCGTTCCGGGTGCGCGATCAGGTCATTACGGATCCGGACAAAATCACTGCAGACCTCGGCCGGTATTTCCTGCCGGAATTTCTTGATGCCGAGGCGGCGAAGATCGATCCGCGCAAGGCGGCAAAATGGCCGGCGCCCTACGGTGAAGGCGACACGATCTGGATCGGTGCGGCGGATTCAAGCGGCCTCGTCGTTTCATACATCCAGTCGCTTTATTGGGAGTTCGGCTCCGGATGTGTGTTGCCGGCGACCGGAATCGTCATGCAAAACCGCGGCGCGAGCTTCTCGCTCGACCCGAAAGCGTTAAACGTGCTCGCGCCCGGCCGCCGTCCCTTTCACACGCTTAATCCGGCAATCGCCGTTCTCAAGGACAGGCGGATCATCGCCTACGGCACCATGGGCGGCGATGGCCAGCCGCAGAGCCAGGCGGCTGTGTTTACGCGACATGTCACGTTCGGGCAGCCGCTCGAGCAGGCGCTCGATGCGCCGCGTTGGTTGCTGGGGCGAACCTGGGGCTCGACCCATACCAATTTGCGGATGGAGCCGCGTTTCAGCGAAAATCTTGTGGATCGTCTCTTGTCCGCAGGACATGAGGTCGCTGTTCTCAACGAGGCTTATTCCGACACGATGGGGCACGCGGGAGCCGTGGTGCTGCACGCCGACGGCACCTTGGAAGGCGGCCATGATCCGCGCGCCGACGGCGGTGCGGCGGGGGCTTGATTTGCCGCGTTTACGCTAAAGCTATTCGTAACATCGTTACACGCCACCTTTGCGCCGCAGTCCGTGCTATCGTGCGCATGCATGAAAGCACTGCTTCGCATTCTTTTTGCCGCTCTGCTCAGTCTTGGCGCCAGCGGCCTCGCACAGGCGCATCCGCATGTCTGGGTGACGATGCAGACCGAGCTCGTCTACGCGCCCGACGGCAGCATTACCGGCGTGCGCCACGCCTGGTCGTTCGATGACATGTTCTCCACCTTTGCGACGCAAGGGCTGGAAAGCAAGGAGAAGGGCAAATTCACGCGCCAAGAGCTCGACCCGCTTGCCAAGGTCAACGTCGAGTCGCTGAAGGAATACGATTACTTCACCTATGTCACTGCCGACGGCGCGAAGGCAGAGCTCACCGATCCGGCGCCGGGTTACTGGCTCGACTACAAGGACCAGGTGCTGACGCTTAATTTTCTCCTGCCGTTCAAAAAGCCGGTGAAGGCTAAAGAGCTGAAAATTGAAATCTACGATCCCTCAATTTTCGTCGACTTCGCATTCGCCAAGGAAAAGCCGGTGCAACTTGCGGGGGCGCCGAAATGCAAGCTCGACGTGGTGCTGCCGCGTGAAATGACCTTCGCCGAGGGCAAAGCGCTGAGCCAGATACCCGTCGATGAGAAGAACACTGCGATGGCCTGGGGCGCGCAGTTTGCCAACAAGATCCTGGTACATTGTCCTTGAGCGGTTGGTTGCGATTTCACGCGCCGCGCGGACTCCTGGTGCCCGTTTTGCTTCTGTTCTTGCTTGTCGTTGTCGAGGCCGCGATGGCACAGCCATTCGGCCTCAATCGAGGCGCGCCGCCGCCTGAAGTTGGCGGTTTTGCCGGCTGGATTCTTGCAAAGCAGGCCGAATTCTACCGGATGCTGTCCGGGCTCATTCGCGCCGCCAAGGTGGACGGCAGTGCGGCCTACACGCTGCTCGGTATTTCTTTTCTCTATGGCATTTTCCATGCCGCGGGGCCGGGTCACGGCAAGGCGGTGATTTCGTCATACCTCGTTGCCAACAACGAGACCTGGCGGCGCGGCATTGTCCTGTCGTTCGCGTCCGCCATTCTGCAGGCGTTCACTGCAATTGCGGTGGTCGGAGTTGCTGCCGCACTCCTTGGCGCCACCGCCAAGGCCATGGGCAATACCGTGCGCGTGATCGAGATCGTCAGCTACGCCCTCATATTGTTGATTGGCCTGCGACTCTTGTGGGTGAAGGGCAGGGCCTTTTTGCAAGCGCTGGGCCTCAAAGAGCGTGCGCATGACCATGATCACGCGCATGGTCATGGTCACCATCACCGCCATGACCACGATCACGACGCTTCGGCCTGGAGTCACGGGCACTCACCGGAGCCTAGCGAGCTTGCCGGCACGCACTGGCTGAAGCGTGGCCTGACGGCGATCGTCGCCGTTGGCCTGCGCCCGTGTTCGGGCGCGATCATCGTTCTGGTGTTTGCACTTGCTCAGGGAATGTTCTGGATCGGCGTCGCCTCGACGTTTGTGATGGGCCTTGGGACGGCGATCACCGTCGCGGCGATCGCCAGTCTGGCAGTGGGCGCGCGTGGACTCGCCGGTAGGTTGGCAAAAACAAAACCGGGAGCCGGAATGATAATCCTGCGCGGATTGGAAACCGCGGCGGCCCTTGTCATTGTACTGTTTGGCGCAGCCTTGCTCACCGGTTACCTCGCAAGCGAACGCCTGATAGGCGTCTAGCGAAAGTCGTCTGGACGAAGCTCGATCGGCTGGCCGTGCGGGGTGCGGTCGCAGGCGTGGTCCCATGCATCGCGGTAGCGATGCAGCGTATCGGCCGTCGTCACGCCTTTTTCCGCGACAAGCTTTTCGAGTGTGTTGAGCCAGTGCGAATAATACGTCTCGCCGGTGTCTGGGTCGCCGGCCGCCTGCGCACGCTTGATTTCAGCGGCAAGCGCCGCCGCCCATTCCGGCCAGGTGAAAACGCCGCGCTCGTGCAGCGCCAGCGCCATGGCGAAGGCCTGGGCTTCCCACGGCTCGCGAAACACCGGGCCGTCGGTGTCGCGGGGCACACCGGGCACTGCGACTGCTGCGCGCATGGCGGCTTGCGGATCCATCGCCATTGTTTCCCTTTCGTCATTCCGGGGCGCCTCGGAATCTACCAACATTGGCTCGGGCGTCTGGATTCCGGATCGCCTCGCCGCGCTCGGCGTCCGGAATGACTACGAAAGTTTCTCCAGATAAGGCTCCCAGGCATCTACCGAAATTTTTGAGGTCGGGTCGCCGTCGTCACCCCATAACTCGCGTCCGTCGAAGCGTACGGTGTAAAGCCATTGTGGGTTCTCTCCGGCTCCCGTCGCGTTGCTGTCCGGGAAAACGTGACAACCGATGATGCGCTCGATCGTGCCGATGTGGCCCCGCACGTAGCGGGGCAGGCGCGTGTGCGTCGGCGGGTTGATGTTCTTCGCACGCACTTTGTCGCCCGGCTTGAACGCCGCCTTCGTATTTGTGTCCCGCTCGGTCGGCCCGCCGCGATGCAGGGTCTTGGCGACATCGCCCGGTGACAATATGCGTTTGACAGGTTTTGCCGGATGCAGCGAATGACCGGCGGCGATTTCGTCCTCCGCTACCAGGCCGCGCTCCTTCAGCATGGTCTCGAGCGCCGCAAACCAGATCTGATAATAGGTCATCGACAAATATTCGCCCGGTGGACGGTTCTCGCGTGCAAAACGCGACATGTCGATGTTCCAGCCGCCGGGCATTCCCATGGCCAGCGTGAGCGCAAAAGCACGCTTTTCCCACTCGCCGTGGAAGACCGGCTCGTTCGGCTCCGGCTTGACCGGGCCGTGACCGTGCGCTCCGCCGAGGTCCTGGCCGCCGTTCATCGTCCCCACCACGGCAGAAAAAATATCGCCACGTTCAGAAGGAATCCTACATTCCAGATCAGGGTGCGCAAGGTAGCGAAATTAGCAAGATAAAGAAAAACGTAGCCGAGGCGCACCGCGACAAAGCCGACCGACAGAAGATCGATCCACTGTTGCGGGGCGGCTCGAAATTCCGCCAACAGGACCGCTGTCGCAAAGAATGGGAAGACCTCGATCCCGTTTAGATGCGCGCCGAACGCACGGGCCCGAATGCCCGGCGTGTAGAAAGTGGGATCGCGCGGGTTACTGTTATCGAAGGTTTGATAGCCGAAAGCCTTTACCGGCGCGATCGTCAACAAGTAGAGCAGCACGGCGGCAAAAATCATCCACTCGGCGATCGTCATTGGGTTACGGCTCTTTCGGCAGACCGGTGCCGATCATGGAGTCGCGCGTGACGAGCCCGGCGAGCTTCTCCTCGCTCCAGCCTTCGGTGCCGCCGGGGCGCATCGGCAATACGAGATAGCGAATCTCTGCGGTCGAATCCCAGATGCGGATTTCAGTCTCTTTGGGGAGCGTGACGCCGAAGTCGGCAAGCACGCCGCGGGGATCGGACACCGCGCGCGAACGGTAGGGCGCGGACTTGTACCAGACCGGCGGCAATCCCAGCACCGGCCACGGATAACAGGAGCACAATGTGCACACGACCATATTGTGGAGCCTGGGCGTGTTCTCCAGCGCGACGATGTGTTCACCCTGGCGTCCCGCATAGCCGATTTCAGCGATGGCGGGCGTCGCATCCTTGAGCAGGCGCGCGCGGTAGGCCGGATCGGCCCAGGCCTTTGCAACGACACGCGCGCCATTGCGCGGTCCGACTTTCTTTTCATAGGTCTCGATCAGCAGATCGAGCGCGGCGGGGTCGATATAGCCCTTTTCGGTCAGCACGGTTTCCAGCGCGCGCACGCGAAGCTGGGTTTCGGAAAGCTCGGAATGGTCGTGGTCGTGATGATGATCGTGGTCGTGTTCGGACATGACCGCACTATAAGCAAATGTCGCGGCTTTATGCCATCATCCGGGTTATGAGATTTGCGCATATGATCGCGCTGGCTGACCGCATCGAGCGCCTCGTCTCAGCCATTGGCCGCGCTGCGGCCTGGCTCGTTCTGGTTGTCGTCCTGCTTCAATTTGCGCTGGTCGTGGCCCGCTATCTGTTCGGGCTCGGTTCCATCTGGCTCTCGGAGACGGTGATCTACGCCCATGCGGCGGTATTCATGCTGGCAGCGGCCTGGACCCTGCGCGCGGACGGGCACGTGCGTGTCGATATTTTATACGCCGAGGCTTCGGCGCGAACGAAGGCGCTGATCGACCTCGCCGGTGCACTGTTGTTGCTGCTTCCGTTCATGCTCGTGCTGACCTGGCTGTCAGTACCTTATGCCGCGCGCTCGTGGGCCATCCTTGAGCGCTCGCAGGAAACGAGCGGCTTGCCGCTCGTTTTCGTGCTCAAGACCCTTATCCCTGTCTTTGCGGTGCTGATGGCGCTGCAGGGCGTGGCGCAGGCGATCCGCGCCGCCGCGACGCTGGCGAGGGCGCGCTGATGGCCTACCCGGAGATCCTGGCAGTTCTCATGGTGATCGCCGTGATCGCGGCGCTGATGGCCGGCTATCCGGTGGCGCTCACACTTGCAGGTGCGTCGCTGATCTTTGCCATGCTTGGCGAGGCGCTCGGCGCCATGAGCTTCGGCATTCTCGGTGCGCTACCGCAGCGGATCTTCGGCGTCATGACCAACGAAGTGCTGCTGGCGATTCCGCTTTTCATTTTCATGGGCGTCATGCTCGAACGCTCCCGCATCGCGGAAGATCTGCTCGAGACCATGGGCCGCCTGTTCGGCACGCTCCGCGGCGGGCTCGGAATTTCCGCTGTCATTGTCGGCACCTTGCTGGCGGCGGCCAAGGGCGTTGTCGGCGCAACGACAGTCACCATGGGCCTTATCATGCTGCCGACGATGCTACGCTTCGGCTATGACCCGCGGCTGGCCGCCGGCACGGTTGCCGCCACCGCGACGCTCGCCCAGATCTTTCCGCCCGCAACCGTTCTCGTTTTACTCGGCGATCAGCTCGGTAATGCGTACCAGGCCGCGCAGCTCTCGAAAGGCATTTTCGCGCCGCGATCCCTCACGGTCAGCGACCTGTTCGCCGGCGCGCTGGTGCCCGGCTTTGCGCTGGTCGGCCTCTATTTGATCTTTCTGATCGCAGTCGCGGTGCTGTGGCCGAAAGCATCGCCCGCACTGCCGGCCGATGCGAAAGCCTTGCGTGGCCTCAGGATGCTGCGCCGTCTTGCCGAAGTGCTGGTTGCCCCGCTTGCGCTGATTGCCGCCGTGCTCGGCTCGATCCTGGGCGGCATCGCGACGCCGACCGAAGCGGCGTCGATCGGCGCCGTTGGTGCGATTGTGCTTGCGGCCCGCAAGGCGCCGCTTGGCGGACTGGTAAGGCCGGTCTGCACAAAGACGGCGCAGATTGTCAGCATGATTTTTCTGATCCTGATCGGCGCAACCATGTTCAGCCTGGTGTTTCGCGCGCTCGGCGGTGACGACATGGTTCATCGCGCTTTATCGAATTTGCCGGGTGGAGCGGCGGGTGCGGTGCTCGCGGTGATGGCGGCGATGTTCCTGCTCGGTTTCGTGATGGACGCGTTCGAGATCATTTTCGTCGTGGTGCCGATCGTTGCGCCGGTCTTACTGACCATGCCGGGCGTCGATCCGGTCTGGCTCGGCATCATGATGGCGGTCAATCTGCAGACATCGTATATGCACCCGCCGCTCGGGCCGACACTGTTCTTCCTGCGCGGTGTCGCGCCGCCGGAGATCACCACGCGGCACATCTACGTCGGCATTATTCCGTTTGTCGCAATTCAGTTGCTCGCGCTCGTCGTGCTCTGGTTCGTGCCAGGACTGGCGACGGCGTTGCCGCAGGCCCTTTACAGCCACTAGCCCCAGAAGCGCTCGACCGCTGCCCAGATCCAGACTGCGCCTGCTGCCAGCAAAGACAGGCCGACGGCTGCCGAGCTCATGTCCTTCACCCGTTTGATGACCGGATCGTGTTTCCGCGTCACGCGGTCGCTCAGCTTTTCTATCGCCGTGTTGAGCAGCTCGACAATGAGAAGAAAGACGAGCACGCCGATCAGCGCAAAGCGCCCGGCCACGTCGGGGGCCAGGAAAAAGGCAAGAGGCACGCCGATCGCCAGCAAAACAAGCTCCTGGCGAAAAGCCGCTTCCGACCGCGTCACGGCGAGCAGGCCATTCCAGCTATTGATCGTCGCGCGCCAGATCCGTTCCACGTCAGCCCGCCCTGTGCTCCGAACGATACCTACGGGTTTTTATCGGTCTATTCCATATCGTTGCGGCGCCCGTGTATAACCGCTTTCGCATGAAAGCCGCCGATATGTTCAGTCTGAAGGGCCGCGTGGCGCTGGTGACCGGCGCGTCAAGCGGTCTCGGCGTGCAATTTGCCAGGGCGCTTGCCGACAATGGTGCCGCGGTTGCGCTGGTGGCAAGACGGGCCGACCGGCTCAAGACGCTTAAGGATGAAATCGAAGGAAAAGGCGGCCGCGCAATTGCGATCGAGGCCGACGTCACCGATCGTGCCGCGATGGCACGCGCCTTCGATGCCGCGGAAAAGGCCTTTGGCACCGTGACGATCCTGGTCAACAACGCGGGCATCGCGCACGGCGGCCGGGCGGTGGAGATGCCGCCGGAGGAATGGCGCAAGGTGCTTTCGATCGACCTCGATGCCGTTTTCTTCTGGGCGCAGGAGGCTTCGCGCCGGCTGCTCGCCGCCAAGAAGCAGGGTGCGATCGTCAATGTCGCATCGGTCCTTGGCCTCGCCGTCTCGAAGGGCGCCGTTGCCTACGCCGCCGCAAAAGCAGGCGTCGTGCAGGTCACCAAGGCGCTCGCCGTCGAACTTGCGTTCAAAGGTGTTCGCGTCAACGCCATAGCGCCAGGCTGGTTCGTCACCGAAATGAATGACGACTATCTTTCCGGAGAGGCAGGCGCCGCCATCAAGCGTGAAATTCCAATGGGCCGATTCGGCAATGCGGGTGATCTCGACGGCGCGCTGCTTTTGCTGGTGTCGGACGCCGGTAGTTACATCACGGGCGCGACCATCGTCGTTGATGGCGGACAGGTTGTCCAGATCAAAGGGTAGGGGGTAAGGCATGGACTTCACGCTTGCGCCAGAGATCGAGGATCTTCGGCTGCGCGTGCGCGCGTTCGTGGAAGAGCACGTACTGCCGCTTGAGGCGGACCCGCAGAATTTCTCCGAGCACGAAAATATTCCGGAGGACCGGCTTGCCAGGGTGCGCGAGAAAGCCAGGAAGGCCGGCCTGTGGGCGCCGCAGTCGCCGAAGGAATTCGGTGGCATGGGGCTGCCGATTGTCGCCTGGGCCGCGATTTACGAAGAGGCTGCGCGATCGATCTTTGGCCCGCTCGCAATCCACTGCATGGCGCCCGACGACGGAAACATGAATCTGCTGGCGCGCGCCGGCACGCCGGCGCAGAAGGAAAAATGGCTGCGACCCATTGTGGAAGGCAAGGTCCGTTCGGCCTTCGCGATGACTGAGCCGCACCCCGGCAGTGGCTCCGACCCCGGAATGATGCTCACGCGCGCCGAGAAGAAGGGTGACCGTTACATCGTGCGCGGCCACAAGTGGTTCATTACCGGCGCCGAAGGAGCCGCGCATCACATCCTGATTGCGCGCACCTCTGACGACAAACGGCGCGGGCTCACGGCCTTTCTGCATCACAAGGATCAGCCGGGCTGGCGGATTCTGCGGCGCATACCGATCATGGGTCCGCATGAGCACGGCGGCCACTGCGAGATCGAGTATGACGGCCTGGAAATTCCGGAAGAGAATATCCTGCTCAATGTCGGCGACGGCTTGCGCGTGACGCAGATCAGGCTCGGTCCGGCGCGGCTGACGCACTGCATGCGTTGGCTCGGTTTTGCCAAGCGCTGCATGGAAATCGCGCAGGAGTATGTGGGACGGCGCGAAGGTTTCGGCGTCAGGCTTGCCGACCGTGAGAACGTCCAGGTCAAGCTCGGCGAGATCGCACACCAGATCCAGATCGGCCGCCTGCTCTCCATGCATGCGGCCTGGAAGCTCGACCAGGGATCGCGTGCCCGCAAGGAAGTGTCTATGGCCAAGGTGCAGGTCGCCGACGCCCTGCACAATGCCGCCGACGTCGCAATCCAGCTCAACGGCGCCCGCGGTTATTCAAAAGATACGATCCTCGAGTGGATCTACCGCTACGCCCGCTCGGCCCGCCTCGTCGACGGCGCGTCCGAGGTGCACAAGATGGTGCTGGCCCGCTTTATGCGAGAGGAAGGCCGCGACTTCTGGAAGTGGGGCTAGCCGCAGGCCTTGCGCAGACTTTCCACTTCGGCGCGCGCCGACCGCATCAAATATTGCACGTCCGATCCGGCGATTACGAAGCGCGCGCCGAGCCTCACCAGCTCGGCCACGTGTTCGACATCGGCGCGGATGCCACCGACACCGAGATGCCTGTTGTGCGCCTTGCAGGCCTTTGCGGTGGTCTCATAGGCGGCGCGCAGCTTCGGGCTTTTGAGGTCGCCGGGAATTCCCATGGCCGTGCAGAGATCGTTCGAGCCGATCAGCAGCATGTCGATGCCGTTGACCGACGCGATCGCATCGGCATTGGCGATGCCCTCCGGCGTCTCCAGCATCGCGATCAGCGTCGTTGCGGCATTGCCCTGCTTGTTGACCTCGCCGAGCGGCGTCTGCCGATAGCCCTGCAGCGGCCCGGCGCCTCCGACCGAACGTTCACCCAATGGCGGAAAACGACAGGCCCGCACGAAGGCCTCGGCTTGCGCGCGCGTGCTCACGTTCGGGCAGATGAGGCCGAGCGCGCCCATGTCGAGCAGGCGCGCCGCATCCTCGAACCGGTGGCCGGCGATGCGCACCATCGGTGTCACTCCGACCGGAAGCGCCGCGACGCAGATCTGCGCGGCTGCATCAAGGGAAATCGTGCAGTGCTCCATATCGATAAAAAACGCATCGAAGCCGCAGGAATCCGCGATCATTGCGATCTCGGCGGTGCGCGCGAGGCGTGTCGCCATGCACAGCGCGAGCTGCCCGCGCGCAAGCCGCTCCTGCATGCGGTTCGTGTAGTTCATTCGATTGTCTCGCAAGCGTCATGGCCGCGGGACAAGCCCGGCCACGACGATGAGGCAGTCACAGCGCTAATTCCGGTAGCTCGTGTCGATCTGATCGAGCATGCGGAGATACGCGGCCCAGTCATGGCTGCCGCGGCCCGCATCGTGGTGCTCATATTGCTCGGCGGTCTTGGCGCACACGTCCGGCGGGATCTCGATCACCTCCGCGCCGGTCGCCTCCAGCCTGAGCTGGATATCGGCGGCGTCGATGAGGTGCTTCATCAGCACGAATGCATCGCGGGCGCTTTTCCCGACTGTGAGCAGGCCGTGATTGTGCATGATCATTGCCCGGTTCTGACCGAGGTCGCGGTTGAGACGCTCCCGCTCGGCGAAATCTTCGGTGATGCCCTCGTAGGCGTGGTAGCCGATCCGTTTATAGAAGCGGATCGCCTGCTGCGAGACCATGCGCAGGCCGTTTTTGAGTCCGGCAATCGCCATGCCGACATTGGTGTGAACATGCACCGCGCAGTTCACGTCCGGCCGCGCACTCAATACTCCTCCGTGCAATGTGAAGCCCGGCCTGTTGACCCCCGACTTCTCGTCGAGGTCTTCATCCATGGAGACTTTCACCAGGTTGGAAGCGGTTACCTCGGTGTAAAGCAGGTCATGCTTCTTCATCAGCAGCTTGCGCGGCTCGCCCGGGACCCGCATCGATGAATGGTTGTAGATCACGTCATCCCAACCGTAGTGCGCTGTCAGCCGGTACACCGCGGCGAGATCGACGCGCGCCTGCCATTCAGCCGCTGAAATTCCATCCCGTGAAATTTTTGGAACGCTGGCAAGCTTGTTCATCGGCGTCGTCCTCCGTGATCGCAAAGCAAAGTCTATCACACCGGCCCGGCTTGGCCAGATTGCGCGCCCCGGTATAGAAAGGACCGCAATCGAGCAGGTGAAAATGAGCAAGCCAATCAAAATTCGAATGGGCGGTTATGGTCCGCCGGCAACGGGATTCAGCAAGTCACTGAAATTCATCGGCGACAGGCTGGAAATGGAATTCGGCAACGGCGTCGCGATTGAATACGTGTTCAACATCATGGATCACGGCCATAAGGCCGAAGACATTCTCACCTTGGTCGAAAATGGCGAGATCACGCTCGGCTATCAGTCTTCGAGTTATCTTACCGACCGCGTTCCCGAATTGGGCTTTGTAGACCTGCCGTTCCTGTTTTCCAGCAACGCACAGGCGCGCGCAGCGATGGACGGCGCGCTTGGCGAATTCCTCGTGCGCAGAACGGAGGAGCGCATCAATTACCGCATTCTCGGCTGGTTCGAGAATGGCTTCCGGCACATTTCAAACAGGCTGCGGCCGATCCATTTGCCTGCCGATATGAAGGACATGAAAATCCGCGTGCTGCCGAGCGAAATTCACAGGCGCACCTTCGAACTGCTCGGCGCAAGGGCAATGCGCATGGACCTCACCGAAGCCATCGCCATGATCCAGGCCGGCACGCTGGATGCGCAGGAAAATCCGCTGGCAAATACTGTCACTTACGGCGTGCACAAGTTCCATAAATTTCACACGCTCAGCTATCACTTCTATATTTCCCGTCCGATCTTCCTGCATCGTACCTCGTTCGAAGCCTGGCCCGATGAGATCCGGCGCGCAATGCGGACGGCGGTGAAAGAAGCTGTTGCCTATCAGCGCAAGCTCGCGCTCGAAGAGCACGAATCCTCGCGCAAGGCGATCGAAGCCGGGGGCTGCGAAATCAACGAGCTGACCTCGAACGAGCACGACGCTTTCGTGGCGGCCGTGCAGCCGTTGCTGGCGGATGCGCGTAAAACTTACGGCGAAGCCATGTTTGGGATGGTGCCGAAAGCATAACAGGCGCCGGATCAAACAGCGTCACCGAAATATTAACGAGCTTGCCGTAATTGCAGGATTTACGCCGCTGAAACGACTCCATTGCTAGAGAGTCAGCCGTCATATTTCTTGCGGCGGCCGATCAGATGACCAGTTCGAACCGACCCATCGCGCTTGCGCTCCGCGGGATCGGCAAGCGTTTCGATCGCCCTGCGGTCGATGCGCTCGATCTCACGATCTATGGCGGCGAGTTCTACGCCCTGGTCGGCCCGAATGGGGCCGGCAAGACGACGACGTTGCGCATGGTCGTCGGCTTGCTGAAGCCGGATGCCGGCTCGATCCGCATCGGCGGAATCGATGCGCTCTCGGATCCCGTCGCGGCAAAGCAGATAACGGCATGGCTTTCCGACGAGCCGATGATCTACGACAAGCTTACGCCGTACGAATATCTCGAATTCGTTGCCGGGCTATGGCGCATTGATCCTGCGGCAGCTCAGGCGCGCGCACGCGAACTCATCGGCTGGCTCGGCCTCGAGCCGCACGCCCACGAACGCTGCGAGGGGTTTTCCCGCGGCATGCGGCAGAAGGTGGCGCTCGCCGGCGCGCTGGTGCACGACCCCAAACTCATCATTCTCGACGAACCACTGACCGGTCTCGACGCCGGCACCGCGCGGCAGGTCAAGGACGTGCTTCGCGCACGCGTGCGCGAGGGCGGCACCGTCATCATGACCACCCACATTCTTGAGGTTGCCGAACGCATGGCCGACCGGATCGGCGTGATCGCGCGCGGGCGCCTGATTGCGGAAGGTACTCTCGACGATTTGCGCCGGCAGACCGGTGAAACAGCGACAAGCCTCGAAGACACCTTCCTTACACTTGTGGCCGAGCAGGCGGCGGCGTGATTCAACAGGCATCGCTGACATGGCTGGCCGGCCACGAACTCAGGCTCGGCTGGCGCGACTGGGTCTCGCTGATGACGGCAGGCGGACGCACGCGCGGACGCACCGCATTTGTTGCGCTCGTCTGCATTGCCTTCTTCATGCACATTTTCGCCTATTGGACGGTCGCCACCTTTGCCGATGCCGGTCTTGCGTCCGATACGGCCGCCCTGGTCGGCATTACCGGCACGCTGTTTCTGTCGTGGTCGCTGCTGCTGTCGCAGGCGATGGAATCGGTAACCCGTGCGTTCTATTCACGCTCCGATCTTGACCTCATTCTCACGTCGCCGGCCTCCGCGCGCAAAGTCTTTGCGGTGCGTATGGGCCGCATTGCCACCGCCGCGGTTGCAATCGCGGTGCTGCTCGCTGCGCCGTTTATCAACGTGTTGGCCGCGCTCGGGGGAGGCCGATGGCTTTCTGCCTATGGTGTAGTCATCGCTATGGGAGCGGTAGCGACCTCCGTCGCATTGGCGCTGACGATCGCCTTGTTCCGGACTATCGGTGCAAAGCGCACGCGCCTGATCGCCCAGATTGTTGCGGCTGTGATCGGAGCGGCTTTCGTCATCGGGTTGCAGGTTGCCGCGATATTTTCCGCAGGCAGTCTCTCGCGTTACACGGCGTTGCAGTCGGAGTGGATGCTGCAGCATGCGCCTGATACCGCCAGCGCATTCTGGTGGCCGGCGCGCGCAGTGCTCGGGGACTACGTCGCCCTGGCCGCGGTTGTTGTTTTTGCGGCCGCCGTGCTCGGCCTGGCGATTGCCGTATTCTCACGCCGCTTCGGCGAGCATTCGATCGCGGCGGCGGGGGTTTCCAGCGCCGCCGTGCAGCAGCGCCGATGGGGCCTCGCGTTTCGTCGCCGCTCACCCGCCCGCACGCTCCGGCACAAGGAATGGACGCTTCTGCGGCGCGATCCCTGGCTGGTGTCACAGACCCTGATGCAAATTCTTTACCTGCTGCCGCCGGCGCTGCTGCTCTGGGTCACCTTTCGCAGCGGACACGACGCGTTCATCGTATTGATCCCGGTGATTGTCATGGCCGCCGGTCAGCTTGCCGGCGGGCTGGCGTGGCTGACCATTTCGGGAGAAGACGCGCCGGACCTCGTTTCGACTGCGCCGATCGCGACCAATCGTATTTTTATCGCCAAGATCGAAGCCGTGATTGGCATGGTGGCGCTCATTTTTGCGCCGATTATCGTCTTCCTGGCGTTCGATGCACTGTTCGCTGCGGTGGTCTGCGGGCTGGGCATTCTCTCAGCGGCGGCGGCAGCGACGATGATTCAACTTTGCTTCCGCGTACAGGCGCGCCGGAGTCATTTCCGCCGCAGGCAAACGTCCTCGCGGATCGCGACTTTCGCCGAGGCCTTTTCGTCCATAGCCTGGGCCGCGACATCGGCGCTGGCGGCGGCGGGCTTGTGGCAAGCGATCGGCCCGGCCGTCGTTGCATTTGGCATAATGGCCGGGGTCTGGATGCTCAGCCCGTCACGAAACTGAGCTAGGCATATGAGATCCGCAGCCGCCGGCGTCCAACCAGTATGCCGACCAACAGCAGGTTAAGAATGTTGGCGCCAATCCCGGCTGCAAAAGCCGGCGCGTAATAGCCGAAGTGATCGTACAGCAGTCCGGCAAGCCAGCCGCCGAGCGCCATTCCGCCGCCGCTGAACAAGAGCAATGTCGGTATGCGCCATGATGCTTCCGAAGCGGGGAACAGCTCGCGCAGTGCCAGCACATAGGCCGGGATGATTCCGGAAAAGCCCAGTCCGAAAGCAGCCGCAACCGTAAAGAGTCCGATTTCGTTTTGTGTAAGGAGCAAGGCAGTCATTGCTGCGGCCTGCCAACCCGAACCGATGAAGACCGTGGCCAGACCCCCGATGCGGTCGGAAATTGCGCCCCAGATCTGCCGGCTCAGGAACGCCGTGCCGAGCAGCACGGACAACATCAGGGCGCCGGTCGAGCGCGCAATGCCGAGATCACTGCAGAAGGCGACGAGATGGCCCTGCGGCATCGCCATCGGGATGCAGCACAGCACTGCCGCCACGCACATCGCGGCGAAGACAACATTAGGAGGCCAGCCAAGCACGCGCGCTTTCGCTCCGGCGCCCTCGGCGGAAGCGGCTGGATAAATCACTTCGGGGGGTGCGCTGAAACAGATTATTGCCAGAGGAACGATCACGACGATTTCGAGCGCGCCGTACCACAGCATCGTCTGCCGCCAGCCGAAATCGGCAATGACGCGCTCGAACAGCGGCGGCCACATCGCGCCGGCGAGATAGCTTCCGCTCGAGATCAGCGCCAGCGCCGACCCGCGCCTGCGATCGAACCAGCGGCTGACATAGATGTACATCGGCGCATTGATGCCGCCGAGCCCGATCAAACCGATAAAGAGTCCGTGTCCGACCCATAAAGGCCAGGGCGGTCCCAGCGTCGAGATCGTGAGGCCAACCCCGATCATCAGTGCGCCGAACACGACCGTCCAGCGTGTGCCGACCTTGTCGGCAAGCCGTCCCATCAAGATGCCGCCGATACCCGAGCCCAGCCAGGCGAGGGCGCTGGCGAGTGCGGGGATGGAACGGACACCATTGACCTCCGCGGCGATGTCTTTCAGCGCCACCGCGGTAATCCATGCCGCTCCGAACGCCATCAGCATGGTTGCGAGCGCCGCCGTGGCGACGGCCCACGATTTTTTGGATTCGACGGAAGGCACTGTGGATTGCAACATCAGCGGGAGTCCGGCTGAGTGATGTTCTGGCAGCCCCTTGCTGTTTTGACCACCCACACCGGCGTGGGTCTGCTTTGTCTGCTGCATTGCGCCAAAATGCGCGCGGAGCCCGCTTATGGAAATTTCCTTTTAGGGCCCGCTTGAATTTCGAAATTGACCCGG
>DASSRJ010000055.1:0-25722 GCA_035701845.1 Pseudolabrys sp.
TTTTCGATGGTCATCGTGAATCGCGCAGTGTCGGCGTCGACCGTAATGGTATGAGTGTTGCGCGTGACGCCCGGATCGGCCCAGATTTCGAGCTGGGTGCGGTCCGGTCCGATTCCCGCCAGACTGAGCGCCGCAGCAACATTGACATTCGTTGGAAATCCGCGAGCGCCTTCGCGTGCGCTGCCGTCGAACACCTTCAATGGCTCTTTCAGTCCGGTCACCGAGATCCCTCGCTCGCGCAGGTAGGGCGCGCCGTCGAGTCCTGCCGGCGGCTTGCGCGTCACCATCTTGACCGAATGAATCGTGCTTTCGGCGGCGGCACGGACGGCATCGAGGCCGATGAGCGCTCCGGTCGGCACGAGAATACGCGCGCCCTTCTGGCGCGCCCGGTCGACGAGGTCGCCGTTTTCCAGCAATTGGGCCACCGAAAGCGGCATGAAGATGCGGCCCTTGTCGATGGCGCTGATGGCGACCTCGCGGAACAGTGCGGGCGGAAGGCATTCGACGACGATGTCACAGTCGTTTGCGAGCTCGACGGCCTTGCGAACGGGAATGTCCTTGCCGACCTGCGGCAGGGCCCGTTGCGCCTTTTCCACGTCGCGCACTGCCACGGCCGCAAGGGTGAGGCCCGGGATGCCTGCAATCAGGCGTTTTGCCACCTCGAGCCCGACCGCGCCGAGGCCGGCGAGGCCGATACGCAGCGTCTTTTTGTTATCCGTCTGTGTCATTTCTTCCGGCCGGTGAAGTCGGGTCTGCGCTTTTCCATGAATGCCCGGACGCCCTCGGCGTAATCGGGCGTCAGGCTCGCGCTTCGCTGCGAATCGCGCTCGAGGTCGAGTTGGGCGTCGAGCGTATTCGTCGTAGATGCATTAAGGGCGCGTTTGATCAATGCCAAGCCCTGTGTCGGCGCGGCCGCAAAATGCTCGCACAGCCTCTGCGCCTCGCCGGCGAGTGCCGCGTCGTCCACGCACTTCCAGATCAGGCCCCATTGTTCGGCCCTCTCGGCGGGCAACGGCTCGGCCAGCAGGGCGAGTCCTCTCGCGCGCGCGTCACCGACGAGCCGGGGAAGAAACCATGTGCCTCCTGAATCCGGTACAAGCCCGACGCGGGCGAACGACTGAACAAAACTGGCCGACCGGGCGGCGAGCACGATGTCGCAGGCGAGCGCGACATTGCAGCCGGCGCCCGCAGCGACGCCGTTCACCGCGGCAATGACGGGGAAGGGCAGGGAACGCAGCTTGCGCACCAGCGGATTGTAGTAGGTCTCCTGTGCGCTGCCGAGCACGACCGGTTCTCCCGGTTTCGCGAGCCGATCGCTCAGGTCCTGCCCCGTGCAGAAGCCGCGGCCGGCGCCGGTGATCAGTAAGGCGCGACAGCCCTCGTCCGCTTCGGCGTCGTCGAGAGCCGTGCGCAATGCCTGATGCATTGCATCGTTAAAGGCGTTGAGCTTGTCCGGCCGGTTGAGCGTAACGACGCGATACCCGCCACGCCGGTCGACAAGAATGGGTGCTTCAATCGTCATGATTTGCCGAGGAACCGGTCGAGCACACCGATTTCATCTTTGCCGCCATCGAGGTCCTCGGCGATCCGGTCATAAAGTCTGGCGGCTGCCTGCAGCATATCGCGCTCCGGAAATTCTTCGCCGACGAAGGCTGCGATCTCGTCGAGTTCGGCCACCCAGCGGTAGGCTTTTGAGTACATGCCGGGCACCTGGTTCGAGAGATAACGAAGAAGGTCGGGGCGGCTTTCGGCCAGCTCCGCCTTCAGCGCTTCGGCCGAACCGCCGCGGCTTGCGGCCAGCATCATGGCCGTGCCGAGCGCGGTGAATCCCTTGGTGATGCCGGCATAGGACATCTTGAGAGCCGATGCAGCGGTCAGCGGGCCGTCGAGAACGCGCACAACGAGCCCGTAGTCATTGAGCCTCGCGACTTCCTTTGCCGCCGGACCCGATGCGTAAATTTTCGTGTTGGTGCTGCCGGGCTTTGGCGGCGGCCCGATGATACCAGCGCCGACGAAAGGACAGCCGGTCTTCGCAATCACGTCGGCAATTTTCTGCATCGTCGGCGGGCTGACCGCATTGCATTCGATATAGACCGGCTTTCTGTTGGCCGCGGTCAGAACAGGTGCGAGGTGCGTTGCGAGGCCGAGCGCGTCGCCGGGCGGAACAATCGAGAAAAGAAAATCGGCTTCCGCGAGTGCGCGCTCATCCACCGGCTGCATGCCGGCCTCACGCGCGCGTCTGACGCTTTCCTTGCTGCGGCCCGCAAGCGACGTCAGCACTGTCACTTTGTTTTCCGTCAGGCGGCGGCCGACACCGGCGCCCATATTGCCCGGCGCGATAACGACAACGGTAGGTGTTGTGCTCATGATCCGGTGACTCCGCCGTCGAGATTGATGCTCTGGCCCGTGACGAAAGCGGAGGCCTCGGACGCCAGGAACAGAACAGCTCCGACCAGATCTTCCGGCACCTCCGCGCGCGGCACGCATTGCATGGCGATGATGCGCTCTTTCTGCGCCGGCGTGACTGTCTTGCGTTCGATCTCGGTGAAGGTTGCGCCGGGAAGGATAGCATTCACCGTGATATTGTCGGGGCCGAGCTCGCGCGCCATCGACAGGCTGATGCCCGCGAGCGCGGCTTTGGTCGCGATGTAATGCAGGTAATTCGGCCGTCCGAGCCGTACGGCGCCGGAGGCCACGTTGATGATACGGCCCCACCTGGCGCGCCGCATCGCGGGCAACACCGCGCGTGCGCAAAGAAACGGCCCGGTGAGATTGACGCGCAGCACCCGTTCCCATTCCGCCAGCGGGATCTGGTCGAACGGGCGCATCTCCAGCGTCGAAAAGATCCCGGCATTGTTGATCAGCACGTCGATGCGGCCGAATTCGTCCTCAACCGCTTCGACCATTTCCGCGATTGAGTTTTCATCGGCAACGTCGGTTGTGACGGCGAAGGCTTGGCCGCCGTCCTTCATGATCTCCTCGGAAACCGCGGCCGCCTTCTTTTCGTTCAGCTCCGCGATAACGGCACAGGCTCCGGCCTTTGCGAAGGACCTTGCGAATACGCGTCCGATACCCTGACCCGCGCCGGTGATGATAACAACGCGATCCTTCAGGCCGGGAAACACGACATTCTGCAATTCGGCGCTCATGCCGCGCCCCGCTCGAGCTGCGGCAATTGCTCCAGCGCTGCGCGCGCATCCCAGGGCGTCCACCACGGCTTGAGGCCAAGATCGCTCGCGATGATGCCCGCCGTGATGTAGCCGGCGCCGCCTGAGATCGCGCCGCCCGGATGACCGGCCGAGCCCGCGCTGTACAGATTCGCGATCGGCGAACGGTAACCGAAGTGATTGTACATGACCTGCTCGGCGTTGAATGCGCCCATGAAGATGTCGCCGCCGCGCATGTTGACCATTTCCTGCACATATTCTCGGCCGGTGTAGACGTAGCGGCCGAGGATGTTGCTGCTCGTCATGTTCGGGCAGTAGCGCGCGAAACATTCGATGATCCTGTCGGAGAACTCTTCCTTGAACGCCTCATAACTTTGTCCGCCGAGATCGGGATTGAGCGGCATGACATGCCAGCAATAGGTCGTGTGCTTGCCCGGTGGGGCCTGAGTCGGATCGAGCAGGCTGAGCGGGCCCGAACCGAACTGCACGAGCTTGGGCACACGGCCGGCCTGCACGTCCCGATGGGCCGAGAACAGGTCCTCCATGGTCTCGGCGCCGATGCTCCATTTCAGCGAGCGGTTGATGTTCGGGTCGAATTTCTCGGCCGCGAAACGCGGACTTTCGTTGAGCGCAAGATGCAGACCGAACAGGCTCCACGCGGTGTACTGGAATTCGTCAAGTTTCTTGAGGAAAGCGGCGGGTAGCTGCTTGCGCCCGATCAGGCTTTCGAAAGTCTGGTGCACGTCAAGCGTCGAAGCCACGAATTGCCTGGCGCGAATGGTCCGGCCATCAAGCAGCTCAATGCCGGTCGCGCGGCCATTCTCGATGACCATGCGGTCGATGCTCACCTGCGGCTGGAATGTGCCGCCGGCGGCGATGAAGGCTTCCATCAGGCCGCGCGCCAGATTGAACGAGCCGCCCTGGCAAAGCTGGTAACCGCTTTCCAGGTCGAAGGCACGGATCACCGAGCCCATCGGGGAGGTCTTCGAGAGCGTGTCGACCAGCCAGGTGCCGAACAACGACACCTTGAACAGGAACAGCAATCGCACGTGCTCGTTCTCGAACAGTTCGCGTACGACGTCGAGCGGCTGCCGGTTGGACACAGCCAGAAATTCGCGTCCCAGAGCTGTGCGCGAGAGCAGCGATTCGCGTTCCTGCTTTGGCAAAGGTTCGGCATACCGCTCCGGCAGGAAGATCTGCGCCGTGATCTTTTCCGCCTTGCGGTTCCAGTCGCGGAAAGTTTGCGCGTCCTTTTTCGAGAAACGCGCGATGTTCGCGACCGATTCTTCGAGGTCACGCCCGAGCACAAGCGCGCTTCCATCATGATGCGCCTGGCCGAACTCGTAGCGCGGCGTGAGGTAGATGACGCGTTCGCCGAGGTTCAAATCCTTGAACCAGGGCGTCTCGCTGATATGGAAATGATTGATGGAATGCAGGTTGTGATAGAAGCCGGGCAGCGTTACTTCGCGCGTGCACAGGCCGCCGCCGTAAGTCAGGCGGCGGTCCACCAATAGAATGTCGAGGCCGGCGCGGGCGAGATAGGTGCCCAGGATCAGGCCATGGTGTCCGGCACCGATAATGATGCCGTCATAGGTCTTATCAAGCGCCTTGGACAAAGGGCGAATTCCTCGAACTATATTTCCTGCGGCCTGGGGCAGGGCCGGACGGGCTAGACTGCAAGGCCGCCGGCCGCCGGGTCAACGGGCACAAATCGCGTGTCGTGGGACGCCGGCGGGACGTCCGACCGCACTTTCTCCGGGTGGACCAATGCCCGCCGACTTCGGTACATTAGGCCATCCAAGGCACGGGCCGAGATGGCTCCGGGGAGGAAACACATGCATAAAACGCTTTTGGCCGCGGGCGCCGCTCTGCTGCTCGCTGCGGGCCCGGCTGCGGCCCAACAGAAAACGATCAAGATCGGCTTTATCAGCACGTTCAGCGGTCCGGTTGCCGTGATCGGCAACGACATGCGCAATTCTTTCGAGCTCGCGCTTGATCACCTCGGCCGCAAGATGGGCGGTATTCCGGTCGAAGTCATCTATGAGGATGACGGCTTCAAGCCGGAAGTCGGCAAGCAGAAGACTGACAAGCTGATCGAGTCCGATAAAGTCGACTTTTTGACCGGCTATATCTGGTCGAACGTTCTGCTCGCCTCGCTGAAGTCGGCGGTCGACTCCAAGACGATTCTGATCACGGCGAACGCCGGTCCTTCACAGCTCGCCGGTGAACTGTGCTCGCCGTACGTGTTCTCGAGCTCCTGGAACAACGACCAGACGCCGCAGGCCGTCGGCATGTACATGAACCAGAAGAATGTGAAGTCGGTGTTCCTGATCGGTCCGAACTATGCCGCCGGCAAGGACATGCTGGCGGGCGTTGCTTCGACCTTCAAGGGCAAGGTTGTGGGCCAGGAGCTGACCAAGTGGCCCGACCAGCTCGACTTCTCCGCCGAGCTTGCCAAAGTGAAAGACGCCAAGCCGGACGCCGTTTTCGTATTCTATCCGGGACGCGCGGGTGTTCAATTCCTCACGCAATACGCACAAGCCGGACTTAAAGGCACGATTCCCCTTTATACCGCCTTCACCATCGACGAGCTGTCACTGCCATTGCAGAAGGACCTCGCACTCGGCGTGCCGGGTGCGCAGCAATGGGTGAACGACCTCCCCAACGACGCCAACAAAAAATTCGTGGCGGATTACCGCAAGAAGTACAACTCACGTCCGTCGTTTTATGGCGCACAGTCCTACGATGCGGCGATGCTCATCAATTCGGCCGTCGTCGCCACCAAAGGCAATCTGTCTGACAAGAACGCGGTCCGTAGAGCGCTTGAGAAGGCGGATTTCAAATCGGTGCGCGGCGGTTTCAAGTTCGGGCCTAACCACGTTCCGATCCAGAATTTCTATCTGCAGGAGGCGGTGAAGCAGGGCGACGAATACGTGCTGAAGACCGTCGCCACGATCGTCAAGGATTTCCAGGACGTCCATCACACGAAGTGCAAGATGCCGGCAAACTGATGCCAGCGCGGTAAATAACGGCGGCGGCGCATGCGCGCTGCCGCCGTTTTCAATTGCAAAAGTGTGAAGTCTGCGCGCAATGACGCTGTTCATCGAGCAATGCCTCAACGGCCTGCAATTCGGCCTGCTGCTGTTCATGCTGGCGGCCGGCTTGACGCTGGTGTTCGGCATCATGGATCTCGTCAACCTGGCGCACGGCTCCCTGTACATGATCGGCGCGTATTTTGCGGCGACCTTTTCAGCGTGGACCGGCAGCTTCCTGCTCGGTGTCGCAATGGCGCTTGCCGGAACGCTGCTCGTCGGCATGGTCGTGGAAGTGCTCGTGATGCGGCGACTCTACGGGCGGGATCACCTCGATCATGTGCTGGCAACGTTCGGCCTCATTCTGTTTTTCGATGAGACGGTGCGGTTGATCTGGGGACCGGCAGGCCTGAGTCTGCCGTTGCCGTCGTGGCTCAACGCGCCGGTGCAGATTCTTCCCGGCATCTATTACTCGGCCTACAAGCTTTCGATCATCATCGTTTCGCTTGCGGTTGCGGCCGGCCTTTATTTCCTGGTCATGCGCACGCGTATCGGCATGCTGATCCGCGCCGGCGCCTCGAACCGCGAAATGGTCGGTGCTCTCGGGGTCAATATCAAACTGCTCTATACGCTGGTGTTTGGGCTGGGGGCGGCGCTTGCCGGACTTGCCGGGCTGATGCAGGCGCCGATTCTCACGGTACAGATCGGAATGGGGGAGATCATCATCATCCTCGCCTTCGTGATCACGGTCATCGGCGGTATCGGCTCGATCCGCGGCGCATTTGTCGCCGCAATTTTTGTCGGGGTGGTTGACACGCTCGGCCGGGCGTTTTTTCCGGACCTTTTGCGCATGGTGCTGAGCCCGGCGGCGGCGTCGACCGCGGCTCCCGCGCTTTCGTCGATGCTGATCTATCTGCTGATGGCGATCGTGCTCGTGCTCAAGCCGGAAGGCCTGTTCTCGGCGGGCAACAAATGAGCGGCTGGCTTTCCGCGCGCACCCTCACGGTCATTGTGCTGCTCGCCGCATTGGTGCTTTTGCCGGTTTATGTCGAATTCGCCGGAAACCGTTTCCTGCTCACGCTGTTCACCCGCATCATCATTTTGGCGCTGGCGGCGGTGAGCCTCAATTTGATCCTGGGCTTCGGCGGCATGATGAGCTTTGGCCATGCCGTCTATCTCGGCATCGGCGGCTATGCCGTCGGCATGCTCGCGCACGAGGGGATCTACAGCGGCTTCGTGCAGTGGCCCGTCGCCCTTGGGGCATCCGCGCTTTTTGCTTTGGTCATCGGTGCGCTCAGCCTGCGGACGCGCGGCGTGTACTTCATCATGATCACGTTGGCCTTCGCACAAATGGCCTACTACGTCGTCGCGGGGCTCGCGCGTTACGGCGGCGATGACGGTCTCACGATCTACAAGCGCAGCCAGTTCTTCGAACCGATCAATCTGTCGAACAAGACGCAGTTTTATTACATCTGTCTCGCGTTGCTTTATGCCTCGATCTACCTGGTGTGGCGCATCGTCAACTCGCGCTTCGGCATGGTGATCCAGGGCTCGCGCTCGAACGACACGCGCATGCGCGCCATCGGCTTTCCGACCTTTCGCTACAAGCTGATCTGTTTTGTTATTGCCGGCACGCTGTGCGGACTTGCCGGCGCACTGCTAGCCAATCACACCGATTTCGTCAGTCCTGCAATGATGTATTGGACGCGCTCGGGTGACCTCATCATCATGGTGGTGCTCGGCGGCATGGGGTCAGTGGTCGGTCCGGTGTTCGGCGCGATAATGCTTCTGGTGCTGGAGGAAACTCTCTCGGGAATCACGGAATACTGGCAGATCATTCTTGGGCCGCTGCTGCTGCTGGTCGTGCTGTTCGCGCGTGGCGGCATCGACGGGTTGCTCGGCAAGGTGCGCCATGCCTGAGCTTCTGCGGGTCGAAAACCTGGCCAAGCGCTTCGGCGGTATCGTCGCAACCGACGACCTCAGCATTGCGATTCCCGAAGGGCAGCTCCATGCGGTGATCGGGCCGAACGGGGCCGGCAAGACCACGCTGATCGCGCAACTCAGCGGCCAACTGATGCCGGATTCCGGCCGCATCCGATTTGCCGGTGGCGATATCACGGCGCAGCCGATGCCGGCGCGCAGCGCGCTCGGTCTTGCGCGCTCGTTCCAGATCACGTCGCTTTTTCTCGACCTTTCGGTTCTCGACAACGTGGCGCTGGCCGTCCAGGCGCATGCGGGACATTCATTTCATTTCTGGCGCGACGCACGTCGCGAGGCTGAATTGCGCGATCCTGCCCGTGCGGCGCTGGACAGGGTCGGGCTCAAGGTACGCGAAAATCTGCCGGCGTCGGCGCTCAGCCATGGTGAGCATCGCCAGCTTGAGCTCGCGATGGCGTTGGCTTCGAAGCCACGCATGCTGCTGCTCGACGAGCCGATGGCGGGGCTCGGTCCGGAGGAATCGGCGCGCATGGTGGCGATGCTGCGCGAACTCAAGAAGGAGCTGACGATCCTTCTGGTTGAGCACGATATGGAGGCGGTCTTCGCGCTCGCGGATCGCATAACGGTCCTTGTCTACGGCCGGGTCATTGCGTCGGGGAAACCGGAAGAGATCCGCAGCAATGCGCAGGTGCGCGACGCCTATCTCGGCGAGCAGGAGGTCGTCCATGGCTGAACCGGTGCTTGCACTCGAGGGGATCGAAACCTGCTACGGCCTGAGCCAGGTCCTGTTCGGGGTGTCTTTGACGATCGCTCCGGGCGAGATGGTGACGCTGATGGGTCGCAACGGCATGGGCAAGACAACAACCGTGCGTTCGATCATGGGCCTTACACCGGCGCGGGCCGGTGCCATCCGCTTCATGGGCGGCGATATTCGGGGGCTGCCTTCGTACAGGGTGGCCAAGTCCGGGATCGGCCTGGTGCCGGAAGGCCGGCAGATCTTCCCGAACCTGTCCGCGCGCGAGAACCTGCTCGCGACGGCGGTTCAACGTGACGGTGCCGAATGGACGCTCGACAAGGTTTACGCGCTGTTCCCGCGGCTCGCCGAACGCGAGGGCAGCATGGGCAACCAGCTGTCCGGCGGGGAGCAGCAAATGCTTGCGATCGGCCGCGCGCTGATGACCAATCCGCGGCTGCTGGTACTCGATGAGGCGACAGAAGGTCTCGCGCCGCTTATTCGCGCGGAGATCTGGCGGTGCCTTGCCAGCCTCAAGGAGTTGGGCCTGTCGATCCTGGTTATCGACAAGAATGTCGGTGCGCTGCTGCGCGTGGCCGACCGTCATTTCCTGATCGAGCGGGGACGCGTGGTGTGGAATGGCACCTCGCCGGAGCTGGCCGCAGCTCCCGATGTGCAGCGCCGGTATCTGGGCGTGTAAACTATTCCGCCGGCAGCGGTGGGCCGCTGCGGCGAATGAAGGTGAAGCTTCTGCCGCCGAGCCTGCGATGTAGCCGATCAAGCAGCAGGTAGATCACCGGCGTGGTGTAGAGCGTCAGCATCTGCGACACGAGGAGTCCGCCGATGATGGTGATGCCGAGCGGGCGGCGCAGCTCCGAACCCGGACCGGTGGCGATCACCAGCGGCAGCGCGCCGAGCATGGCGGCCATCGTGGTCATCAGAATCGGCCGGAAACGTGCAAGACATGCATCGTGAATGGCACGTTCGGGCGAAAGGCCAAGCCGCCGTTCACCGTCGAGCGCGAAGTCTACCATCATGATGCCGTTCTTCTTCACGATGCCGATCAGAAGAATGATGCCGATGAAGGCGATGATCGAGAGCTCCGTCCCCGACAGCTGCAAGGCCAACAGCGCGCCGAGGCCGGCCGACGGGAGCGTGGAGATAATCGTCAGCGGATGGGCGAGACTCTCATAAAGCACGCCCAGAACGATGTAGACGGCGATCAGCGCCGCGATGAGCAGCAACGGCTGTGCGCCGGCAGCCTGTTTGAAGGCTCGAATGTCGCCGGCAAAGTCAGCGCGGATGACGTCAGGCAAATGGAGGTCGAGGACCGCTTTTTCGATTGCCGCAGTCGTCGCCTCCATGGAGGCATCGGGTGCCAGATTGTACGAGATCGTTATTGACGGGAATTGACCCTGGTGGTTGACCGCCAGCGGAATATTGCCGCGCTCTATGTGCGTCACCGCTGAAAGCGGAACCTGCGCGCCACCCTTGCCGGCAACGTAGATCCGCGTCAGATCGCTCGGGTCACGCTTGTACTGGCGATCGACTTCCAGGATCACCCGGTACTGATTGCGGGTGCCGTAAATTGTCGAGATTTGCCGCTGCGAAAACGAATTGTTGAGCGCGTTGTCGATGTCCTGAACGCGCACGCCCAGCCGGGCTGCGGCCTGGCGGTCGATATTGACGTTGACCTGCAACCCGCCCTGGTCACGGTCGGTGGTAACGTCGACGACGCCCGGTACCTGCTTCACGCGTTCGAGCACGCTCGATACGCGCTTCTGCAATTCCTCGATGTCGGAACTCCACAACGTAAACTGGTACTGAGAGTCGGTTTGCCGGCCGCCGACCCGCACGTCCTGCGCCGGGAACATGAACACGCGGATACCCGGAATTTCGGCGAGCTTGGGCCGTATGCGCGCGATAACGCGCTGGGTGCTGAGCCCGCCGCGCTCGTTGAGCGGCTTCAGGCTGATGAACAGGCGGCCGAAATTGACCGCGGCATTGTAGGACGATGCACCGACCGACGAGCCAAGGCCGGCGACGGCAGGATCAGCGAGTACTACGTCCATCGCCTTGATTTGCAGGGCCTTCATGGCGTCGAACGAAATGTCCGGCGACGCGATCGTGCCGCCGAAGATGAGGCCGGTGTCGTCCTGCGGGAAGTAACCTTTCGGCGTCTTGATGTAGAGGCCAACTGTAAGGGCGACCGTTGCTGCGAATACGATCAGCATCAATGGCCGGTGATCAAGCGCGAGCGAGAGCGTGCGGTCATAAAAGCGGATCAGCCACGCCAGCAGGCCTTCGACGCGGCGATCGAGCCAGGTGCGGTCGCGGCTCGGCGGCTGCCGCACGAAGTGCGCGCAGATCATCGGTGTCACCGACAATGACACCACCGTGGAGATTACGATTGCAAAGGCAAGCGTCACCGAAAATTCACGGAACATCCGGCCGACGACCCCGCCCATGAACAGCAGGGGGATGAAGGCGGCGATCAGCGATACTGAAATCGATACCACCGTGAAGCCGATCTGCCTGGCGCCCTGCATGGTCGCACGCAGGGGCGAGGCGCCCTTTTCAAGGTGGCGGAATGCATTCTCGATCATGACGATGGCGTCGTCGACGACAAATCCCACGCTGACCGCCAATGCCATCAGCGACAGATTGTCTATCGAAAAACCTGCCGCCCACATTGCGGCGCAGGTACCCGAGAGAGCGAGCGGCACGGTCACACCAGCCGCTGCGGTCGGCGCCGCACGGCGCAGAAACAGAAACACGACGAGCATTACGAGCACGACAGTCGCAGCGAGCGTGAGCTGCATGTCATGTACGCTTGCCCGGATGGTTTGCGTACGGTCGCTTAGTACCGAAATATCAAGGCCCTCCGGCACCCACTGTCGCAGCTCCGGCAGCAGCGCGTAGATCCGGTCGACGGTGTCGATGACGTTTGCATCCCCCTGTTTCGTAATGATGAGCAGAACGGAGGGATCCCTGTTGTACCAGCCTGCTGCGCGCGTATTGCGCACGCTTGGGCGGATCGTGGCCACGCTTGACAGTCGGATGACCGTGCCGTTGACGGTCTTGACGACAACCGGATCGTACTCGTTGGCATCGCGCAGCTGGTCGTTGATGCCGATCGTGACGGCCCGCTTGTTGCCGTCGAACGATCCGAGTGGCCCGGCCGCATTTGAATTGGAGATGGCAGTGCGGACATCTTCCAGCGAAAGGCCCATTGCCGACAGGCGCGCCGGATCGACGCTGACCCGGATGGCCGGCTGCTCTGACCCCGCGACGGTCACGTCAGCCACACCATCGACCTGCGATAGACGCTGCGCGATCACGCTGTCGGCTGCGTCGTAGATGGCGCTCGGCTGCAGGGTCTTCGAGGTCAGCGCCAGAATCAGGATCGGAGCTGCGGATGGGTTGGCCTTGCGAAACGTCGGCAGCGTCGGCAGATCGCCCGGAAGGTCGGCGAGCGCGGCGTTGAGTGCGGCCTGCACGTCGCGCGCAGCGCCGTCGATGCTGCGGTTGAGGTCGAACTGGATGGTGATGCGGGAAGTGCCTAGCGACGAGACTGATGTCAGTTCGGTCACGCCGGAGATTTCACCGAGACGCCGTTCAAGCGGGGCTGCCACGGTCGCCGCCATGACGTTCGGTTCGGCACCGGGACGGCTGGCGCTGACATAGATGGTCGGAAACTCGACGGTCGGAAGGCTGGCGACCGGAAGAAACAGGTACGCGACGGCGCCGACGAGGAAAAGGCCGATCGCGAGCAACGTGGTGCCGATCGGACGGCGAATGAAGGGGGATGAGAAATTCACGGCCGGCCCCGCGCGGGCCGGCTCGCGCGCGGCGCGACCGGAGGCGACGCAGGCGCAAGGCGCGCGCGCAGGCGCTCCATGTAGAGATAGATCACGGGCGTGGTGTAGAGCGTGAGCAACTGCGACAAGACCAGGCCACCGATGATGGTGATGCCGAGCGGATTGCGCAGCTCCGATCCGGTGCCGCCCTCGAGCGCAAGTGGCAGGGCGCCGAAGAGTGCCGCCAGAGTTGTCATCATGATCGGACGGAAACGCAGCATGGCGGCCTGCACGATCGATTGCTCCGGCGAGAGGCCCTGGGTGCGCTCGGCCTCGATCGCGAAGTCGATCATCAGAATCGCATTCTTCTTCACGATGCCCATCAGCAGCACGATGCCGATCAGCGCGATCACCGAAAGGTCGTAGTCGAACAGCATCAGTGCCAGCAGTGCGCCGACGCCGGCTGAGGGCAGGGTGGAGAGAATGGTGAGGGGATGGATGAAGCTTTCGTACAGTACGCCCAGCACGATATAGATCGCGATCGCGGCGGCAAGGATCAGCCAGGGTTCACCTGCGAGCGACTTGTCGAATTCGGCGGTGTCGCCGGAATAGCTGCCGGTCACGGAGGACGGCATGCCGATCTCGCGCTGCACCGAACGGATTGCCGCGACCGCATCGGAAAGCGCGTAGCCGTCATTGAGATCGAAGCTGATCGTGACCGAGGGAAACTGCTCCTGATGTGCGATGGCAAGGGGCGCTGACGTCGGCACGAAACGGGCAAACGATGACAGGGGCACCTGGTTGCTGCCGGTGACCGTGTTCGGTGTGGCAGTCGTATTGGTATTGGTGGTGCCGGTTGCCGTGTTGCCGACGGTCGCCGCCGTCCCGGTCGAGGTGCTGGCTCCGGTGACATAAAGCTTCGTGAGTGCGTTGGGATCCTGCTGGTAGCGCGGCTGCGCTTCCAGGATGACGCGATACTGGTTGGCCTGTCCGTAAATCGTGGAGATCTGCCGCTGACCAAAGGCGTCGTTGAGAGTGTCCGTGACGCTCTGCATGGAAACGCCCAGCCGTCCCGCCTGCTCGCGGTCAACGTCGACGCGTACACGCGGTCCGCCTTCCTGCGCTTCCGATGCGACCTCGCGCAGTGCCGGCTTGCCGCGCAGGCCGCGCACCAGCCTGTCCGCCCATTCGATGACCTCGTCGCGGTCCGTGGAGACGAGCGTGTATTGATACTGCGCCCGGCTCACGCGCGTGGATATCTGGATGTCCTGCGTCGCCTGGAAATAGACCGTCATCCCGGCCACGCCGGCAACGGCGCGCTTGAGACGCGCGACGATTTCATCGACATGTGCACTCCGCTCGTCGCGAGGTTTCAGTGAAATCGCCAGCCGGCCCGCGTTCGGCGTGGGGTTGATCGGGCTGACGCCGATCACCGAAACGACGCCTGTGACGTCGGGGTCCGTCCGGATCGCGTCCTCGACCAGGCGTTGGCGGTGCTGCATTTCAATGAACGAGACGTCGGTTCCGGCCTCCGTGATCGCCGTGATCAGGCCGGTGTCCTGCAATGGCAGAAAGCCCTTCGGCACCACGACATAAAGCAGGATGGTGGCGGCCAGCGTTGCCAGCGTGACCGTGAGCGTCTCCGGCTGCCGGCGCAGCACCCACAGCAGGCTGGCGTGATAGAATTCCACGCTACGGTCGACCAGCGCGGTAAAGCGCCGCGACAGTGCGCCTCTTTCACCGCCACTGTTGTGCCGCAGCAGGCGTGCACACATCATTGGCGTCAACGTGAGCGAAACGATTGCCGAAGCGACAACTGCAATGGTCAGGGTAAGGGCGAATTCGCGGAACATCCGGCCGACCAGTCCGGTCATGAAGAGAAGTGGAATGAAGACCGCGATCAGCGACAGGGTGAGCGAAATGACGGTGAAGCCGATCTGGCGCGCACCTTTTAGCGCCGCGTCGAGCGGGCCTTCCCCGTCTTCCATGTGGCGCACGATATTTTCGATCATGACGATGGCGTCGTCCACCACGAAGCCGGTGCCGATGGTCAGCGCCATCAGCGACAGGTTGTCGAGCGAGAAGCCGCAAAACCACATCACGCCGAAGGTGGCGATCAGAGATAACGGCAATGCGACACCAGCGATGATCGTCGCCCGGATCGTGCGCAGGAAGATAAGGACCACGAGCACGACCAGCGCGATACTAAGAACAAGGGTGAACTGCACGTCGTGAATCGATGCGCGGATCGTGGTGGTGCGGTCGTTGACGATCGTAAGATCCACGCCCGCCGGCATGGCGCGCCGGAGGCGAGGGAGTTCGGTGCGCACGCGCTGCACGGTTTCGATCACGTTGGCGCCCGGCTGGCGCTGCACGTCGACGACGATCGAAGGCTGGCCACGGTACCAGGCGCCGACTTTCGTGTTTTCCAGTCCGTCAACAACGTCGGCGATGTCGCTGATCTTGACCGGCGCGCCGTTGCGGAAGGCCACCACGATATCTTTGTACGTGGCCGCGGTGGTGATCTGGTCGTTGGCGGCGATGGTGTAGGACTGGTGTGCGCCGTCGAGCGCCCCTTTCGGGCCGGCGACATTGGCGCCGACGACCGCCGTCCGCACGTCGTCGAGCGCGATGCCGTAGGCGGCAAGGCGCGACAGATCGGCCTGGATACGGATCGCGGGCCGAATGCCGCCCTGCACCGAGACGCGCCCGACGCCGGTCACCTCCGACAATCGCGGCGCCATGATCGTGTCGGCCAGATCGCTCAGCGTACGCAGGTCTATTGTCTGCGACGTCAGAGCGAGTGTGATGATTGGCGCATCCGCCGGATTTACCTTCGAGTAGAGCGGCGGGTAAGGGAGGTTGCGCGGCAGCGTCGAGGCGGCGGCATTGATCGCCGACTGCACATCCTGTGCGGCACCGTCGATGTCACGGTTGAGGTCGAACTGAAGCGTTACCTGGCTGATCCCGAAGGAGCTTGACGATGTCATCGTCTGCAGCGCCGGGATCTGCCCGAACTGCCGCTCCAGCGGAGCGGTTACCAGCGAAGCGATCGTGTCCGGATTGGCGCCAGGTAGTTGCGTGGTCACCTGGATCGTGGGGAAGTCCACCTGCGGCAAGGCAGAGACCGGGAGCCACCAGTAGCCAAGGAACCCACCCAGCATCACCGCGACGCCGAGAAGCGAGGTCGCAATTGGCCGGTGAATGAATGGCGACGATACGCTCATTGCTTCGGGTTCGGTTTTGCCGAGCTGCCACCCTGTCGCTGCCGGCCGCCGCCTTGCCCTTGCGGGCGTTGCCCGGCCGGTTGCGCCGTCGGCGCATCGGCGCTGCCGACCGCGACCTTGCTGCCGTCGGTAAGGCGGACGAACCCGGTGGTCACAACGCGCTCGGGCGGCTCAAGACCTTTGCTGACAACCGTTTGCGTTTCGTCCTGTTTCTGCACTGTAATGGGCCGCACTGCGACGGTATCGTCATCTTTGACAACGTACACAAAGGTGCCGTTCGGCCCTCGTTGCACCGCGCCGGTCGGTATCACCACCACCTGTTTCAGCGTGTTGACCAACAGTCTTATGTTGACGAATTGGCCGGGCCAGAGCTGCAGGTTGGCATTGGGAAATTCGGCCTTGAGCTTGACGGTGCCGGTCGTCTGGTCGACCTGGTTGTCGACCACCCTGAGCACGCCGCGGTCGATGACAGCATCATTGTCCGACCGCTGGGCCTCGACATTGAGCGGGCTCTTTTCGAAGGCGGTATTCACCTGGGAAAGATCCTGCTGCGGCAGATTGAAAAGCACGGAGATCGGCTGCAGCTGCGTGATCACGACGATTGATGAATTTGTGTCGGCCGCGCGCACATAGTTGCCTTCGTCGACCATGCGGATGCCGGTCCGGCCGTCGATCGGGGCAGTAATGGTCGTGTAGCCGAGCATGGCCTGTGCGTTGTCAATCGCCGCCTGATCCGCCTGTACGAGCGCCGTGTTCTGCGCCACCAGCGCACGCTGGGTGTCGGCCTGCTGTTTGTTGATCGCGGCTGTAGCCGCAAGCCTTTCATAGCGCTCGAGATCGATCTTCGAATTTGCGAGCTGCGCTTCGTCCTGTGCCTTCTTGGCGATCGCCTGATTGAGCTGCGCCTGGTAGATGACGGGATCAATCTTGGCGAGCACGTCGCCCTTCTTGACGTCGTCACCTTCCTTGAAATTGACGCTCAGGAGCTTGCCGTCGACTTGCGGACGGACTGTCACGGTGTTGAGCGCCTTGATGGTCCCGACGGCGTCCAAAAAGACCGGCACGTCGGCGCGCGCGGAGGCGGCCACGAGCACGGGTGCAGGACCCTCGGTGGGGACGAAGCGTCCGCCGCGCCTCTGCTGCGGTGCCGACGCGCTGAACACGTAATAGAGCGCCGCCGCGAGCGCGATTAATATGAAAGCGATCGCAAACGTGCGGCGTGTGCCGCCGCGCGCTTTGGCCAGAATCTGTTTGGGAAACTCACCGTGCATTGGCGGCTTCCACCGGTTTCGGCGACCAGCCGCCGCCAAGTGCTTGATAAAGGCTCACGATCGCCTGCACATGCGCGAGGCGCGCCTGCGCGAGTGCATCTTCGGCCTGGAACAACGTCTGCTGCGTCTGCAGCACAGTAACAAGATCGACCGTGCCCTCACGCAACCGCTGCTCGGAGATGTCGAAAGCACGGCGTGAGCTCGTGACCACTTCGCGCTGCAGACGTTCGCGCTCCGCTGTGCGCCGGATGGCGTCGAGCGCATTCTCGACGTCGGCGAAGCCGGAAATTACCGCCTTGCGGTAATTCTGCAGCAATTCATCCTGCCGGCCCTTCTGCAGGTCGAGATTCCCGAGTAGCCGGCCGCCTTCGAAGATCGGCTGTGTCAGCCCCGCGGCAGCCGTGTAGATGACCGACTCCGGTCGTAGCAGGAGCTTGAGGAAGGCGCTTTGATAGCCGCCTTCGCCGGTGAGCTGGATGCTCGGCAGGAATTGTGCGCGCGCGTTCTCGACATTGGCGTTGGCTGCGGCCAGATTGGCCTCGGCCTCACGAATGTCGGGACGCTGCGTAAGAAGTTCGGATGGCAGGCCCGGTGTCACGCGCGGATAGGCGACACTGCGCAGGCTTCCGCCCCGGATCGTCACGCTTTCGGGCGACCGGGCCATCAGCACCGCAAGCGCTACCCGATTTTGCCGCAGCGTCTGCTCGAGCGGCGGGATGGCCGCGCGCTGGGTATTGACGAGGCTCTCCTGCTGCGCGGTATCGAGCGCGGACGCCGTGCCGGCCTGCAGCCGCTGTTGGATGAGTCCGAGCACCCGCGTGGCGCTTGCCAGGTTGTCCTGCGCGACGCGCAGCCGATCCTGCGTGGCCAGTACCTGGAAATAGGCATTGGCGGCGGCGACCACGGTCGTGAGGGCGACGACCTCGCGGTCGAACCGGCTTGCTACGGCGGCCTGTTCGGCGGCGCGGAGCGCAGAGCGGTTCTTGCCCCAGAAATCGATCTCGTAGCTCGCGCTGAGCGTGGCCGACAGGTTATTGTTGATGATGGCGATACTGGCGCCCGAGCGTGAAACACTGACGACACTTGAGCTGCCGGTCGTCTTTGATTGCTGTGAATGCGTGGCATTGCCATTGAGGTCGATGACCGGCAGCAATGCGGCGCCGACAATGCGGGAATTCGCATCCGCTTGTACGATGCGCGCAATCGCCGCCGCTACGTCGAGATTGGCGGCGCGCGCCTCTTCAATGATCTCGGTCAGTTCGCGCGAGCGGAAGCCGCGCCACCAGTCGAGCGGCGGCGTTCTCGCCTCCGCCGCTGCGGGGTTGCGTGGTCCTGCGCTGTAAGTGGCAGGAATATTGAGCCCGGGCTCCGGCTTGTCGCCGGCGAGCAGGCAACCGCTGAGCGGCAGTGTTACGCATACACTCTGCAGCATCATCCAGAACGGGCGCCCCCAAGCTTTCCTTCCCGCCTCCTTAGTATCCCCGCCCCAATCCATCCAAAGAACTTTCAAATCCCGGCCAAAAGGCGACTCGGTGAAGCAACAATATTACTACCGTTTGTCGCCCGCGGTCTTTCGCCGCCCGGGAGGCCAATTGGCAAGCGCTTGCCGGCCCGCGGGCGTGATCTTTGCCGCGATATCAGCAAAAACGCCCTGGATCGTCCGATCGAAGTTCAGGCGCGCGGTGCGGGTCTGCGCGGTGGCGGCGCGCATTGCTTCGACGTCGAACGGCTCCTGCCGCAGGACCTCGTGAATGTGCTGGCGCGCCGAATGATAGCTCGTCTGCGCCTGATCGATCGCCGCATGATTCGCGCTGATCTGGGTACGCAGGATTTCGGCGTCTGCCGGCGGCAGCGTCGCCGCCAGCCTCTCGACACGGACGAACACGTTGGGGTCCCAGTAGGAAGGCGCCGGTTTCCGGATCACCATCGCAAGAGCGACGCCGACGAAGAACAGGTTGAGCGCAAGAGAACCGAGCAGCAGCCAGCGCGACGATCCGTGCGTGGCGCCCGGCAGGGCATGGGCGATGCTCATGGGCGCGCTCCCGTGAATGCTTCGGGTTCAAAGGTGATCGAGCCGATCCCGCCGCCGCCGACGAAGGCTGGAGCGGCTGCCGGATTGTCAAAGCGACGGTCAAGCCCGGCGATACCGACGTAGAATCCAAGCGCGGCGCAGCAGGCCAGCGCCGCCATGCGCGGCCAGGCCGGCGCGAACTGCCAGTCGAGCAGCACCGACGGCAGACGCCAGAACGGTAGCTTTTGTCGCGGCAACGGGCCACTGATGCGGCGGAGCACGCGATTGACCGCGGCCTCGTCAGCAGGTCCCGCCGCCCGGCGCCTGAGTGCCGATTCAATCAACTTGTCGAACTGCTCGTTGTTCATTTCACTCATCCTTATCGATCATACTGCCGAGCGTGCGGCGTAAATTCTGCTTGCCGCGCACCAGCAATGTCTCGACCGCCGATACCGACGTGTCGAGAATTTCGGCAACCTCCGCATTGCTCATACCTTCGCCGTAGGTAAGCATGATCGCACTGCGCTGGCGCGCGGGTAGCTTGTCGATCGCGGATGCCACCACGCGCTCACGCTCATCGACCTCGGCTTTCTCGGCTGCACCCGGTGACGGATCGACAATGTCTCCGGCCGCTTCCAACTCGACCCACGGCGCGCGCCGCTTGCGGTCGAGACAGAGGTTGACCACCACGCGGGTGAGCCAGGTGCGGAACAACGCCAGTGGCCGCCAGCGCGGTGCATGCGTCCACACGCGCATGAGCGCTTCCTGCGCGACGTCCTCGGCCTCCGCAGCATTTCCGAGAATACGGCGGGCAACCCCAAGCATGGCCGGCAGGTGACGGCGCGCAAGCAACTGGAATGCCCGTTCGTCGCCGCGCGCGACCCGGGCCATGAGCGCTTCGTCGCTGTCATCCATCGCGATGCGGTGGTTGCCATAGCTGATGCCCGTTCATTTAGACTTGGCCTGTCTGTTTAACGGGCGGCGTGTCCGAATCCTGTGGCGGCATTATAACGGGAAAGCAGCCGGGATATTACGACTAACTTATTGAATTATCGGGGGTTCGTAACCCGCCTCAGGGCCGCAAGCTCAAGCCCTTTCACCAGCCGATAGACCGCCCTGCAGTTAGGGACTGGAACCGCCAGCCGCTCGCCCTCCTGAACGATAAATCCGGTCAGTTCGTCAATTTCGGTCGGCACGCCACGGGCAATATCGAGCGCCATCGAACCGGCGTGTCTCGACATCGGGAGCTGGCCGGAGCGGATCTTGTCGACGAACTCCATTGGCGGAAAGGCGAAGCTGCCGCCGAGCGCGCGCACCACGGCCGTACATTCGGCGGCCATGTCGTCGATCAGGGCGCGCATCTCGGCGGAATCATACCTGGCGGCATTGTCCCCCATCATGAGTGCACCCAGCGGATTCATCACGCAGTTGAAGACGAATTTGGACCAGACGGCGCCCATCGGGTCGGCGACGATTTCGGTTTCCATACCGGCTTTGTTGAGGAGGTCGGCGAGCGGACGCACATCCTCGATTCCGCCGCGCGCCGGACCAAGCCAGCTTTTCCCTTCGACCAGGCATTCGATGCAGCCCGGTTCGACGTAACGGCCGGCATTCATTGTCGCACCGCGAAGCACCCTTGCTTTGGAGCCGTAAAGCAGTGCCTCTACGTTGCCCATGCCGTTCTGAAGCGTGACCAGCACCGGGTCACCGGCAAGTACAGGGCTCAATTGGGCGAGCACAGCGGCGGTCATCTTGGATTTAATGAGGAAAATTACGGCATCAAACGCAGAGCCTTTTAGCGCGTGCGGGTCGGCCGTTGCTTGAATGGCTGTGGTCCGAGCGCCCTTGCCGATGACGCGGATGCCGCTCGCCTTGATGGCGTTCACGTGTTCGGCGTTCGCATCGAGCGCCGTCACTTCGGCTACGGAAGACAATGCGGCGGCAAACAGCCCGCCAATGGCGCCGCAGCCGACGATGAGAATTTGAGCGCTCATGCCGCGATTGTGCGCGGGCGAGCCGATCCGGCGCTCACCGCCCGCCCACGTCCGTGAGTGCGAAGCCGGCGATGCGTTTGTAGTTGTCCGACAGCGCGCGCAGTTCGTCCTGGGTGATGTATTTGTCGAGATCGTCGAATGGACGGTCGCCGACAAGTTCCTCGACCTTGATGTTTATGAAGTCGGGAGGATGCTCGCGATTGGTGCGAACCACCCGCGCGGCGGGTCCGGCCCGCGCAGCCTCATAGGCCTTGAGCGCGTCGCGCGGATCAGCATTGCTGCGCAGCAGATCGGCGAGGGTGCGCGCATCGATCGCCGCTTGCGCGGCGCCATTTGAGCCGCGCGGATACATCGGATGCGCCGCGTCCCCTGCCAGCGTGATCCGGCCGAAGGTCCACTTGTCGATCGGATCCTTGTCGACCATCGGATATTCAAGAATCTGGTCGGCGTCACGGATCATCTGCGCAACATCAAGCCAGTCGAAGCGCCAACTTTCGTAGAGCGGGAAGAAATCGCCAAGATTGCCCGGTCTGTTCCAGTCGTTCTGCTCGAACGTGTCGCGCTTGATTTCGGCCATCCAGTTGATCAACTGGCGCCCGTCGCCGGCGATATCGTCGACGATGGGATAGATGACGATCTTACCGGTCAGGATCGAGCCAACCCGCATATACGTGCGGCCATCGAAGATGGGCTTGCGGCGCGTTACCCCGCGCCACGTGTTGATGCCGGCAAATGCGACCTTGTCGGCTGGATAGAATTGCCTGCGGAGCGTTGAATTGATGCCCTCGCAATCGATCACGATATCGGCACGCGCCCTCGCGCGTTTGCCGCCGGTGCTGGTCCTGAAGTGCACGGTTACCCCGCGCTCATCCTGCTCGGCACCGGTGCATTCGTGATCGGTGCGGACGGCGTCGACACCCAGACGCGCCAGCGCTGCCTTGTACAGGATCATGTGGAGCCGGCCGCGATGGATGCAGACTTCCGGATGCTGATAGCCCGCCAATTTACCGCGCGATTCTTTGTAAATGAGCTGACCGAACCGGTTGTAGAAGCGGCTCTCGCGGTTCTCGATGCCGGCCTTGAGCAGTTCGTCGCCCAAGCCGAGCGCAGCGAACTCGCGCATGGCATGTGGCAACAGCGTGATGCCGACGCCGAGCTCCTTCAGCTCGGGTGCCCGCTCATAGACCCGGCAGGCAATGCCGCGTTCCTTGAGATTGAGTGCGAGCGACAGTCCGCAAATGCCGCCCCCGATAATGGCAATTTTCATTCGTTTCGGCGCTGATCGAATAGCCAAATCTCGCGCTCAAATGGACGAAATCGCTTCCCCTCTGTCAACATGGGCTGATAAGGCACCGGCTGTCGCATGAACGGAGGATCCCAATGGACAAGGCACTTTACGATCGTGGAATGGCAATGCGCCGCAAGGTATTGGGAGACGAATACGTTGATCGTGCCGTCGCCAACACCGATGACTTCAACCGCAAATTCCAGGATCTGCTCAACGAGTTTTGCTGGGGGGCGGTATGGACTGACGAGGATCTGAAACCGCGCGACCGCAGCCTGCTCAATCTCGGGATGATCGCCTGTCTTGGCCGGATGCACGAATTCGAGGCGCATTTTCGCGGCGCCCTTCGTAACGGGCTGACGCCCAAGGAGCTGTCCGCCATCCTGCGCCAGGTCGCGGTTTATTGCGGGTTCCCGGCGGCGGTGGACTGTCACCGGGTTGCCAAGCAGGTTCTCGCGGCGGAAGCCAAGAAAACTTGATATGAAATCCTGGCATGAAAGAATCACGTTAACGAGATAGCCCTATTGTGGTCTTGAATGTGCCTTCATCCCGGAGCAATGAGGGCGCGGCTTGGCGGCGACCCCCCTTTCCCGGCCCAAGGTGAGCGATGGCCCGATTCTCTTATGTTTTTGTGCTGATTTTGCCGGTTACGGCGGCCTTTTCGGTTACGCCCGCGCTGGCCCAGCGGCCTTTGCCTCCGCCGGGAGTCTACGAAGATCGTCTTCCGCCCGTTATGGGCAACTACGACGACGACGACCTCTATCCGGCTACGCCGCGCGGTCCGCGAAACGGCCGGCGCGGATCCAACCGGGTTGTTCCCTATCCGGACGACGAGCCCGCGCAACCGCCACCGGCCGGTCTTTTCGAGTCATCGCGCGGCCATCAACTTGACACGCGGCAACCGCCACCGCCTGCTGCCCAGCAGGCGCCGGTCGCGAACTCTTCCGATTCGGGAATCATTCGTCCGCCGGGCAACGTTGGTGTGGTGCCGAATGGGGCGCTGCAGCCGACCAAGCCGACCCAGCAGTCCCATAACAGCGTGATGTCCCTGCCGCCGGAGGATCAACCGGAAACCGGGCAACCGAAGGAATTGCCGCCAAACCTCAAGAAGCAACTGGTCGATTTCACGACCAAGGAGCCGGCCGGCACGCTGATCGTTGATACGGCGAATACGTATCTTTATCTCGTGCTGGGTAACGGCAAGGCGATGCGTTACGGCATCGGCGTCGGCCGCGATGGATTTACCTGGACAGGCACCGAACGCATCTCGCGGATGAAGGAATGGCCGGACTGGTTCCCGCCGGCGGAAATGATCGAGCGCCAGCCGTACCTACCGCGCATGATGGCGGGCGGTCCCGGCAACCCGCTCGGCGCCCGCGCGCTCTATCTCGGCAACACGCTCTATCGAATCCACGGCACCAACCAGCCCTCGACGATCGGCTCATTCGTGTCGTCGGGCTGCATCCGCCTTCTCAACGAGGATATAGAGGATCTTTACAGCCGCGTTCAGGTTGGCACGCGGGTCGTCGTGCTGCCCGGCAGACCTCCCGAGCATATCGCCAACACTGGCGCGCAGCCGGCGGCAGGTGCGCCGGCCTCCGGCCCCACCAACATCGCGCCGCCCGGCCCGGTCGGCGCCCAGAGCAACAGCGCGGCCGCTATCTCGTCTTCGCCGCTGCCGCCGCCGGTTCGCTAGGAAACCTGTTTTTCCGGCAGGCTGACCTTCGCTAGCCGCGTGATCGCCTCGATCATTGCGCCGGGATCAGCCTGGCCTTTCCCCGCAATGTCATGCGCGCTGCCGTGCGCGACCGATGAAAACAAGATCGGCGACCCGATTGAAAGTCCGGCTGTACGATTGAACGCCTGCAGCTTGGCGGCGATGTGACCTTGATCGTGCAACATCACGATGAACGCATCGCAGCCTTTCTTGCGGAACATGGTATCGGCGCCGAACGGTCCCGATACATCGATGCCGTCCTTTGCTGCCCGTCCGATTGCCGGGATAATGATGTCGATCTCCTCGGAGCCGAACAGGCCATCTTCGCCGGCGTGCGGATTGAGGCCACTGACAAATATCTTCGGTTGGGAGATGCCCAGCTTCTTCAGCGATGCGTCGGTGACGCGGATGACGCGCTCAATACGCTCGGGCGTGACCAGCGCTACCGCGTCACGCACGCTCACGTGCAGGGTGGCGTGCACGATACGGGACTGGTCAAAGCAGATCATCAGATAGACGTCATTGACCGGTGTGCCGGTCTCGCGCGCAACGAACGATGGATAGCCGTCAAACGCGATGCCTGCGGCGGCGATGGAACGCTCGGTTTGCGGCGCGGCCACGACCGCTTCGACGTCGCCGGCAAGCGCCGCCTGAATCGCCCGGCTTGCGCTTGCCAGCGAAGCGCGGCCGTAGGCGGCATCAATGGTGCCGATTTTTACAGGGGCATTGCCGCCGTCACGCGCTTCAAGAAGACTGACGGCGCCGTCGGTCCACTGTGCGTCCGACGGTTTCCTGACAACGCGAAGATCGGCAGACAGGCCGGCGGCACTGGCATGCATTTCGACTGCATTGGGATCACCGACCAGCAAAGGCCGGCAAAGATGGCGCACGCGGGCGTCGAGCGCGGCCTTGAGCGCTATCTCAGGACCAATACCGGCTGGATCCCCGGTTGCAATGGCGATGCGCGGCAGGGGCATGGCGGTTGACTTCCGTCGTCGACGCGGCTGCCTATAATGGCGTCCAACAATTGCAACAACATAGCAAGGCCGTGAGGAAACGTCGCCATGATGTCGCGTGAGCAGAACGAGCAGCTAAGCCGGGTCGGCCCGGGAACATTGATGGGCAAATTGCTGCGCCGCTACTGGGCGCCGTTTCTGCTTTCCTCCGAAATTCCGGAGCCCGATTGCCCGCCCGTGCGCGCGAAGCTTATGGGCGAGAGCCTGGTGTGCTTTCGCGACAGCAGGGGACAGATCGGGCTGATCGACGAATTTTGTGCGCACCGCGGCGTGTCACTCTGGTTCGGACAGAACGATGAGTGCGGCCTGCGTTGCCCCTATCATGGCTGGAAATACGACGTGACCGGGCAATGCGTCGATCTGCCGTCGGAGCCGGAGGAGTCCGGTTTCCGCAAGAACATCAAGCTGAAGTCCTATCCCTGCATCGAGAAGGCGGGGATCGTGTGGGCCTATATGGGGCCACCGGATCTGCGGCCGCCGCCGCCTGCGCTGGAATGGACCGATGTCGAGCCACCGCAACGCTTCGTCTCC